>CAMUVS010000001.1 GCA_947164155.1 uncultured Caryophanales bacterium
TCTTTAATCGTTGGAATTCCTTAATAATGTAAAGTTTCACTTCAGGAGAAATCCAGGATGCAAATTCAAGAGCGATGTCGCGATGCGCAAAAGTGCCTCCTCCATATTTCCCGGATTTAGTTTTGAAACCAATTGCATTAGTACTTTTAGTCCATTTGGTTGGAGTCATTACAAAGTAATTATGCCCCGATTCATTTTTAAACTGGTCGAATTCGACCATATTAAAATTTAGGTTGTTAATTCGCTCCCATATTCCTAAAAATTCTATGGTTGCTCTTAATCTCATCCAGTTCTTAATTACATCTGCAGGAAAATCTGGATTTTTAATCCTCGCAATATCAGTTAAACTAATAAAATCATCATCACCTATCCCGGTAATATCAATATCAATGTTTTTTATGGTAATTTTTTTCATAAAACCCTCCTATTATATATAGGAAAATACTATGTATTTTCCAGAGGGCATTTTTTTGAAAATTTGTGAAAATTTTTTTATTAATATTTTTTAATTCAAAGAATTAGTCCATATTAAAATTTTTTAATGGACAGGAACAAACGATGGCAATCGAATAAAGTAAAAAGTTTTATTTCTATTATATTAATCCCGCTAAAGTGTTTAATATCATTCCCGAAGAAACAAGAATGATGATTAATAATAACTGCAGTTTATTTTTAGTTTTAAAGAATAACACTGTTGCCAAAGACACAATAACAAAGTCTAATCCTACAATAACATTAACAATCGCCGGAATAGAGTTAGCGTAAGAGAATGCTGTATATTTTGCTACTACCGTTAAAGCGTTAAATACCGCTCCAATGAAAATAAATAAAAGGACCTTCCATTTAATAGTGACCACTTCTTTAATTGATTTAGTAAATAAAGAGGTTATAAACATTACTACAAATAGAATTGAAGTTTGATGAAAAGAAACTACGTCAGAAGGTAAATCACTTAACTTTGTTTTCACAATTAATAAAACAAAGGCAAAAGCAATAACAGAGACTAACGCAAACATCACCCAAAGTAATTTCGCCTTAGGATTAATTTTTTTATTAAAAACTGTATAAATTAAAGCGGCTAATAATAAGGCTAGACCAACGAAATATAAAGATACATTTAAAGGTTTAGCCCCATTAGTAACTAATGCGTAAGTAAAAAAAATAAATAAAGCATTCGCGAATAATAATGTTCCCGCACTACAAAATGGAGCGAAAGCTTCTAAGTGAGATCTTTTAATTGCAAGAAAATAAAATAGCCAGTTTACCGCCATTAAAACGCCAACTAGAGAGAGCCAAAGCCACTGTTCTTTAGACAAACTATATAAAGTAGGAACATGCCCAAGAACTAAACAAATAAAGAAGCAAGCGATAACCATAAAAAACGATTTAAGAACCGCATTAGTAATCGCTGAAGCCTTGTTAGCGCCAAGCCTATTAAAAATGGTATTGCCACTAGAGGCAAGTAAAGCTAGAAAAGCAAATAAAATATATTCCACGATTATTAGAATACTCTTTTCTAAAGAAAAATAATAATTATATTCTACGAATTCACCGGTCTCTTTATCATATAGTTAGTCACAAAAATGTCACAAGAAAAGACCTCTAAGGAGGTCTAATCTACACTATAAAGTTATTTGTCAAATTTATGATAAGTGACTTTGGATAACACTATAGATGTTATAAAGACCACTCATGGCCGCAGCTATTACATTTATAAGTACTGCATCCACTTATTTGATAATCTGGCTTTTTTCTAAAATCTTTCGAACCACAATTTGGGCATTTCATGCTTGAAAAACATCCTCCACCACTAACAGCTTCAATTTGTTCACTAGTTAATTCAACGCCTTCTTCTTTTGCGAGTTTTAATAATTCATCTTGGCTTTTACACGCTTTAGCTTTAGCGATTTGTTCTTCACTTAATCCTTTTAATAATTCTTGTTTCATATTTAAAGTTCTCCTTTATTAATTATATATTAGTGTGGTTGGTAACTATCATCTACATACCACACATAGCCACACTTTTTGCAAGTACGTTTTTCACCATCTTTTTTAGGATTGTTAGTCCCACATTTTGGGCAATCAGTTGGATTGATTTTATCGCCAACATCTGAAACTACACTACAAACACCACCGCCACTAATGGTAGAGAGCTGTTCTTCGGTTAATTCGATCCCTTCTTCTTTTGCTAACGCTAAGAGTTCTTCATGACTTTTACATGCTTTGACTTTAGCGATTTGCTCATCGGTTAAACCTTTTAATAATTCTTTTTTCATGTTCGAGGTTCTCCTTTGTTATTAACATATTAGCACAGCGTTTGTCACAAATGTGCCACAAAGAAATATCCACCGAACAATCACTAAGAGGTTTTTTATACTTTATTTTTCTAGATATCGATCAAACTCGTATTCGAATAGATACATCTGCTGGTTATTTGGACTATATCTACAAAATAAGACAAGTGGAACAAGGATGAACATCCAATAATTATTTCCTAAGCCAAGATATATAGCCCGTTGATTATACATAAACGCTAGGCTAACACTTGCTACTAAAATAATTAAGCCCGCACATATAAGATTTTGAATTAAATAATATCGATGTCCGTGGAAGAAAAATTGTGAATTATGAACACCATATTTTCTTTCATAAAATAGTCTAATGAAAAATATGATATACATATAGAAAACACTAACGACGGAAAGAAGTAAGAATGAATTTGGAATCCAGAATTTAAGAAGGATATTTTGTTCTACTCCATATACCATCACATAACGGTTTGAGAAATAATAAATAACAATTAGTCCCGCAAGTGGAATTAAAGAAAGCGAATGCCAAATAACTCGCCAATATTTTTTCTTCTTGGTAAGGAAAGTAGGCACAAATAGTAAGAATAGCAAAATTACATAATTAATCGCCACTACTTGGAAAACGTTACCAGGAATATATTTAAACATGATACCTGTTAAATCGTATCCCCACGCTGTAGTAATCGCTAAGAAGACTGTCTCTATTGTGGCAATAAATAAGAACATGCCAAGATTTGAAATAATCTTATGAAGTAGATCAATTGGCTTTCTAATACGGTTAACAGAGATAATGAAATTTAAAAATACGGCACTAATCCATCCAGTTTTAAAAACTTCAAGTAAGGTAGGATTAGATAAAGCAGTAGGTGGAGTTAAGCCAATTCGTTCAGCCGCGGTAAAGGCTGCTGCAAGGATGAATAAAATTAAAGAAATTATACAAACAAGCCTTCCTAAAATAACGATAAATGTATCTGGAATACCAACCCTGATATTCAAGTCTTCAGGTAATTGTTTATTTTCTTCGCTATCAGGTTTGACACTAATAAGACGAGGTTTAATATTAAGAATTAATAATCTTAAGAACATCGCAAAGAAAACAAAGAAGAATGTAATACCGCTAAACAAAAAGACTAATCCAATAATTTGAAAATTGAAGTTTTTAATACGGCCCTGTTCTCTAGCGGGTAGAAATTCGCTGTGGAAATCAACTGGCTTATCTAAAAGATCACTCATTAGTTCAGAAAATGAATGATTTATTTCTGCTATACCAGTATTGATTATTTTTAAAACAAGTTCCTCATCAATAATCGGATCTTCTCCAGTAATAAATTTAAAATTGCTATATTCTGTAACATTATTTCCGTTATAGATAAATTCACATCGAAAGTGAGTGCCAAAAATCAAATCACCATATGTAAAAGAGCAAAGATAAGAACTAACTCCTAAATTAGAACCAAGTTGATATAAATATCTATCAAAAGTTAGTGATTGCTCATCAATAATGGTTTTAGAATATGTAAGGTCATTAAAATATAAAATATTATCGCTTTGATAGAAGATAAGGTTCGCACTATTGTCACTATCAGTAGTGCGATCTACATAATAATAACTCATACCAGTCAATAAATCGTGACCAGTTTTCCCTTTTTCAATTACTGCATTTCTAACTTCCTTATAAGTTTGTCCATAATATTCATTAGAGTTATTAACAGATTTAACAAATAAAACGGCACCTACTGCGATAAAAATAGCAAAGAAAGCGGATAAAGAGCCAAATATTATTTTTTTCTTTTTTAAATTCTTCTTTTTGCCAATAACTGCATCATTACTAGCCGCGGGATACCCATCAAGTCCTTTTAAAGAAAGTTCCACTCCATAAAAAGCATTAATCTTTTTTAGATTCTTTTTACTTGGACGAAAATAACCTTTTTCATAACAATAAAGCGATAAAGGGGAGATTTTCATCTGCTTACTTGCTTCTTTGATAGTAAGTCCTTTATCTTCTCTTAAAGAAATTAAATGGAGATTATAATTTTTCATTTGCTATAAATATAGTATGATTTATAAAAATGAGAAATAAATTTTGTTTTTTACTTCTAATTCCTGTCTTACTTTCTTTAACTGGTTGCCAGAGTGGAGATATGTTAACTTTTTCATCTGGGCAATTTGTTTTTGATACGTATTATAACGATAACTATTTCTTACTCGATAATAAAAACGTTCATGAAGAAATTGCTTTAGCTAGTCACGCGATGGCCCTTTCCACTTTTAAAATGGGAGATGACTATCAAAATAAAAATCAATATCTTAAAGAGCTTTGGGAAAAAGAAGGTTTCCATAATTTATATTTCAATGATTATTTCTATGTTAAACCAGAAACCGATAGCATCGCTTTTGGTATCGCCAGTAAAGTAGTAAAAGACTTCACCTTAATTGCAATTGCAGTACGAGGTGGATTTTATGAAGCTGAATGGACAAGTAATTTCACTCTTGGAGAAAGCGGTAATTCAAAAGGCTTTGATGAGGCTAGTGATAAAGTAGTCGCAGGTTTTGATCAATATGTCACATCAAATAATATAAATGGACACGTTAAAATATGGATATCAGGATTTTCTCGTGCGGCGATTACTTCAAATATGACCGCAGGTAAATTACTTAACCGCACAGTAGATGGAGAATATTCCACTGATAATTATAATTATTCAGTTGATGATATATATGCATATTGTTTTGAACCTCCAATGGGAGTAGAGGCTACTTTAGAAGAAGCACGTGCTCCTTTATATCAAGGAATACATAATTTCATAAATTATAATGACCTAGTCCCACTAGTGGCGCCTTATGAATGGGGTTTTGTTAGATATGGTACAGATCATTATTATCCAGATAGATTAAATGATATCTATTTTGATTCAAGCGAAAGAGAAAAAATGCTCTCCCTATATCACTTTACTTATGGTGCTGACAAATTCCATGACTACACAGTGGATGAATGGAGATTCTTTGATGTCGGTGTATCTGAAATTGAAACTTATATTCCAATAAAAAGCATCCATCCTTCATTAGGACGCTTCACTCGCGCTTTAGTATACAATATGGCGCTTAACGCCTTTAGCAATCGAAATATTTATTTTAATGATATTGAAAAAGGCTTAAGAAATTTAATCGCTGCTGTATTTGGTTGTAACCCGGAAATTGAAAAGATAAATCCAGAGATTATCCTCGATATTATCTTTGAATATAGTTTCATTAGAAATATCTTCCTTGAACTTCAAGACTGTAAAAGCGTTGAATTTACTGCAGATATGCAACTATTACTTTTCCAAATCTTTGGGGCTAATAAGCAAAATATTGACGCTATTCAAGATTTATTCATGGAAGTCGCCGATTTCTTTACTTACCTTCCAGAAACTTTTAGATTTAGAAAAGATATATTAGCCCAACTTCTTTACCGCGATAACGCGATGGGTCTATTTATTGGACATCAACCAGAATTAAGCTACTGCTTCCTTTCTAGTTGTGATTCGCGCTTCCTTGGTAGTGATAAATGCAAATTTAATGATGGAACATATTATATTCTCCGTCTTAGAAAACCAACATCTTTTACTTTATATGAAGAAAACCTTAAACAAACGGTCTTTGAATATAAAAATGATCAAATGATTAGTGGCATTTTATCTGCTGAAAGATATATAGATGGGACTATTGATATATATCTTCCAAAAAACGGAGTATATGCTTATCTTGCTGAAGCGGAAAATTTGTCATTATCAAATGTTGATCCGTTAATGGGTGAATCAATTCTTGAATCTTCTTTACCTAAAATAGGTGAAATTAAATAATTTTATAATTATAAAAAGTACTTAGACATAATAAAAACGAGATAATTGTTGTTATCATCTCGTTATATTTCTAATGGTGGATCTGAGGAGGCTCGAACTCCCTACCTCATCGTTGCGAACGATGCGCTCTCCCAGGTGAGCTACAGACCCAAATAGGCGTGTCCAGCGAGATATATAATAATCGAATTAATACATATTTTCAACAAAAGAAAAGCCCTTAACGGAATTAACGTTAAGAGCGGTTCTTTATAATAAAGAATTATAATTATTTTGCTTCTTTGCCAAAGAAACCCATTAAGCAGGTATATAATCCACCAACAGCAATTAAGATGCCGAGGACGATCCAGAATACTTCTTGGAATCCAGCAGGACCAAATAAGTAAAGAATAGCAACGGTACCAACACCAGCGCCAACAACCATTTGACCAACACCTGTGAAAACTAGTTTCTTAGCAATAAGAACATGAAGGCCTTTTAAGAGCAAAGCTGCTCCTAAGCCAACAGCAGCAAACATTGCATAGTGGAAAACTGGATAGACAGTTGCACCACCGAGGTTTTTAGCAACAACACAAATTCCGAAGAATAAGGAAGCTAAAGCTGCAAAGGTAGTACCTAAAGGTAAAACTTTGGTTTTGACCATGGTCATACATGCTAAGACAGATAATGCAGCACCAGAGATGATGAATAAGATACCAAATACCATATCCATAACTTCTCCGCCACCGAAGACAGCAACTAAAACACCAATAACAATTAATAAGGCGCCTTCAATAATAGCAACTAATTTTTTATTCATGTATAATTCTCCTTTCGCGACAAATATTATACCATTTATTTAGAAATGTAGAATATTTTTATATCTACAAAAAATAGAGGGGTCGCCTCTACTTTTCGTTAACGCTTTCTACTTCCTTATGTCCCTTTCTTTTTAATTGGATTTCAAATAATAAAGGAGACAATGCATTAATAATTAATTCTGGAATCAATAAATAAATATGAGTTAAAGCGTGATGATGTGGCTCTTCTGCAGCAACAATTAATAAGATCGAAAAAACTATTTCAATAATTGATAAGGCTAAAGATAGAACTGCAGGGAATTTATGTAAGAATTTGTGGCTTGTTTCATAGAGTTCATAAGATTCTCTAACAATGGTCCAAGTACCCCACATTACACAGATAAAGTGCATATTTCTCATTAAAGACATCATGACAATGCCTAAGAGTAATTCCATACAACCTAAGAAAAACTGATAATCTAAGAAGAATTTCTTTGGAGCTTTGCTGATTGAAAATAATAACCCTTCAATTCCATATAAAATCATGGCCGCACCAACTAGATAATGTAAATTTGGTAGTAATTCATGAGCGAATACTCCAATTAACACTGCTAAAGTTGTGAATACCACTACTCTAAAATAGTAATAATTTCTCATTGTAAACATATAATCACCTATCAAAAACTAAGCAGGCCGCGCCTATTTTGCCAGAATCATAACCTAAAGAAGCAACTTTAAGTTCAACTTTTGGAGATCCTTTCATCCCATAACTATGGTTTTTTAAGAAGTGTCTAACTTGATCTAATAAATAATCGCCTTCATTAGCGACACCTCCAGAAAGAACAACAACTTCTGGTCTAAAGATATTACAGTAATTTAAAATACCTTCTCCTAAATATCTCACATATCTTTTCATTACTCTAATCGCGGCTTTATCCCCTTTTTTAGAGGCTTCAAAAACCACTTTCGCATTCACTTTGCCAAACTCATTAGCGACTTCATGCATCAAAGAATCTGGATTTTTATCCATTTCTTTTTTGGTCATTTTAATTAAACCAGTTGCGGAAGCATAAGCTTCAAAGCAGCCTCTTCTTCCACAGCCACATTTTTCTCCGTTTACTCTAATAACCATATGGCCAAGTTCAGCACCTTGATGTCTATTGCCATCATATAACTTATTATCAATAATGATACCACCACCAACACCAGTGCCTAAGGTAAGCATAATTAAGTTACTATATTCTTTGCCGCTACCAAATCTAGCTTCTCCTAAAGTCGCTACATTAGCGTCGTTATTAATATAAACAGGTAAACCCATTCTTTTAGAAATTAATTTAGAAATATGTAGTCCGTTCCATTTAGGTAGATTAGGAGAAGTAATAACAACACCTTTATCCATATCTAAGATACCTGGCATACCAATGCCAATACCTTCAAGTTTAATGGAATTATCATAGTCATTAATTGATTTAATCATCACATCACAAAATCTATTAACTTCATCTTCCCCACTCGCCTCTTTATTAACATCCATAGCGAATCTAGTTAATACTTTGCCAGTATCATTTACTACTGCACCTTTTATTGAGGTACCACCAATATCGATTCCAATCGCGAACATATATGTTTAACTCCAAAAATAATAATAAGTGTATTTAAGATTTTATACTATAAGTTTTTACTTATTTTTCTCATATTCTCCATATTCGCAGCCAATATTCTCCGCCCAAATCTCTTCGATGAATTTCTTGCCTTTATATAAATATATAGTGCCCTTACCATTTCCTCCATTCCATAAACGGTTATGGAGTTTCTTCCCGTCAGGAGACTCATAATTAATAAGCAACATGTCTTCTTTTTTGCAAGACACTTCAACCACTACTTTCTTTCTCCAAGTCTTTTGTTCCACTCTCCATAAGATCTCTTCACTAGTTTCATGAGATTCAAATTTAGTTCGAGTAAATGTCCAGAATTTAGAGAAATTGAACTCATATTCTTTTCCTTCAATATAGAAAGCAGATAATAATTTTCTATTTAAAGCGATACAACCAATTTTTGGTCTACCTCCACCAATATCAAAGGCAGAGTTACATAATTTTCTTCCGCTTATTTTACTTACTAAATTATTAGAAGATAACCACACCCAAGGAGAAGTAAAGTTCTTTCCCCAGTTTTTATCGCTATAGCCATAGCAATCTTCTTTTCTAACTACATATTCTTCATTGTCTAAAAAAATACTACCTTCAAAATAGGATTTCATACCTTCAACGTGCCAAAACATTTCAAATAATTGAAGTTTTCTAAATAAAGTAGATGCGCCATAGCCAACATTATAGGCAATGTCTTTTCTAATTTTTAAATCCCATTTGATATATCCATAGTCAGACATATATTCTGGATGCTCTTTAGAGTCAGCTTTAGAAACGTTGACGTCACCGTGCGTTTCTGTTTCCGTTAAATAGCAATTATCCGCTCTAATTTCAAAAGGAGACTTATAGTTAACTTGGATTTGTTTCCAACCAAAAAATCTGTGTAGTTGTCTATGATCTTTACCCCAACAGCCAACATTCACCATCAAGTATGATGGTCTTATGCCTTTTTCTTGATTTTCTTTTAACTGTCCATATACTGGGCGAAATCTACCTAGTTTTGGATTACATAAAAAGAATTCAATATAAAATGGCTTAGCTTCTCCAGTTTTCTTGTTATAGGCAGTAAAAGAATGCCACCACCAGTCGTAGCCTTTTTTAGCTTGTCTTCCTTTTAATTGACATGTATCTCTTTTAATATCGTGTTTATTAAACATATTAGTAAATCTCCTTTAAGACTCTAATCGTTTATTTTTGTTAAAAAAGCTGATACAAATCAGCCTTTTATAGTTTTATTATTCTTCAACAGTAGGAAGAGTGACGGAGACTTGTTCATATTTAGAAAATACAAGTTTTGCTTCACTAGACATAGTCATTGTTTGTTCTTCCTCTTCACTTTCAGCTAGAATACTTTGATGATAATAAACTTCTTTTGGATGATCTTCATTGAATGAGACTTTAAAGATATCAAATGTACAAGTGACTTTAAATGGTATAAGTTCTGTAGCAGGTTGAACAATCACTACTGGTTCATTTAAATAATAGATTCCTCCACTATAGTGGAACTGAGAAAAACTTAACCCAGAGGCAAGAGGGATAGTTTTTCCATCAGTAATATTTGTAACTTTAGAGATATCCATAAATTCATTAGAGACAGTAACACTTTTAGATTTTTTCTCATATGGAAGAGGCTCTAGTTCAGTAGGTGGAAGTGGGGTATAGACGTCTACTGTAAATGGAGAAGTTTCACTACTCTTAGTGAAATCAAAATAATATAGGTCACCACCGCGGCTAAATTCCACTTTGATTTTACCTCTATCACAATCAAAGGATTTTACATAACTAGTAACAGACTCCTCATCAGGCAAGCCATACTGAAGATAGGTTGCCTCAATGTGATAATTTTCATGTTTAAAAATATCAATAAAGGTAAAAGCCTTATCAAAATCACTTTGAGTGGTTTCATCTCCAGGAGTAATATCGCTTAAATTAGGACTTGAGCTACCGCCGCAACCAGTTAAAGCTAATAAACTTGCTAAGAATAAAAATCTTGTTTTCATAATTAGTCCCTTCTTAATTTAAAACTATTCTACTTTATAAACACTCTATTTTCTTTAATCACTTTAGGAGCAGGTTTATATCCTTCAGTTGGATAACCAACGATAACGTGGCCAATACCAACATAATCATCAAAATTTAAACCAGTGAAAGATAAAATCCTTCTACCTGCTTCTAATTCTAATTCTTCTTTTGCTCTATGAATCCAGCAAGAGGCTAATCCTTGATTAGTGGCTTCAAGTAACATATTTTCAATTGTGGCCGCGCCATCATAAATAGAAAGTCCATCTTTATGGGCAGCAACTAACATAATTACTGGTGCTCCATAAAAAGTATCCATATCTCTATTTAAAATTTGAGCGTTCAATTTCATTAATTCATCTCTAGTTTTTTTATCTTTGATGACAATAATTACTGGAGTTTGTCTATTCATCCCACTAGGAGCGAGTAAACCAGCCTCCACGATTTCTTTAATCTTATTATCTTCTACTTCTCTATTAGAGAAAGAGCGGCACGCTCTACGATCTTTAATTACATCTAACATATTTAATCCTCGATAATCATTTTAGCAAAAATATAACATCTGATAATTCTTATTTTTATAATAAATCTTTCTACAGAAAAAAATATCTCCAAATCGGAAGATATTTATTCGTCAGCCGGGGCAGTTAACATCCCGAATCGCTGCATCCATTCCCGGAGGAATGCGTCGTGGTCGCACACTGGTTCTCCACCTCTGACAAAATTATTATATCAAACTAACAAATCAAATAAATAAAAACTGATGGATTGCTCCACCAGTTCTTTTAGTTTTATGAATATCTTAGTAGTTGATAATCACTTCAGCAGACTTGTTAGAGTCGATGTAGTAATTACCATCACTTCCGAATTTACCACCTAAGTAAGCAACTTGGAAGGAGTAAGATAAACTTTCTGGAGTGACTGTATAATAGAAGACACCAGTTTGATTCACTTGAGCGAGTGCACCACCAACATATAAGACATAGGCAGTAGCGAGTTCGTTGCCATTCATTTGAATCATTACTTCGTCTCCGACTCTTTCAATTGTGAAGGTGCTGTCTTTCACAGGAGCGGTAATATTTCTTACCACTTGGTTAAATGTTAGTTTTTCACCATCCGCAACAGTCATGTTATCACCCTTAGCAGCTATGCTAATTGCGTAAGTACCAGCTCTAGAATAAGAGACATCAAAACTATTGGTGTTGACAGAGACAGGTAATGAATCTTGTGATAATTTCACTTCATAAGCACTTGCTCCTTCAACAGCGTCCCAAGATAAGGTTGTCCCGTTTTTAGTTAAGCCAGTAATTCCCCCTAATTTTGTGAATGAGAATTCACTTGAATAATCACTATCGATTGTTAAGTTATCCACTCTACCATTGGCCTTAATCTTCACAGTGTGTTTACCGGCTGTAAAGTTGGCGAGTGAATAAGTAGTACCAGTAAGATTAATTGGATCACCATTATCAACAACTAACGAGAAGTTATTAGCGACGACGCTACCAACACTTGGAGCGTTCCAGATTAAGTTATCGCTGGTTAAACTTAAGTTAGTTGGAGCTTCATATCTTAAAATGGTCTGAGTATTGGAAGGATCACTATCCATAATTGTAGATCCATTCCCTTTAGCATAAACACTGACTTGTGTGCCTTGTCCAGCAGTGAAATAATTGAGTTTATCTGAGATGATAAATGAGTTTGATGGAGCAGTGTCATATTGATTACCTAAGGTGACATTATAAGCAGTCGCTCCTTCAATGGCTTGCCACTGAATATAGAATTTTTCCCCGACTTTTGTCGTAGAAATTACAGGTTTTGCTAATTTTGTGACTGTTAATCCATTAGAGTGTGAAGAGGAAATAACATTCTCTCCATTACCTTCCGCTTGAACATAAATACTATGTTGACCAGCAGCGATATCAGTGATGGTGTAATAGTTAGAAGTAACTTCAGTTCTCACTCCATCGATAGTTACGATATATCTATCAGCGTTAGTGACACTAGACCAAGTTAATTGATTACCGTTAATCTCTAAATTTTTAGGAGCCGCTAATTTGGTCACGGTGAATTCACGGATGTCACTATCAAGATAAATGTCATTATCATTGACACTACCAACAGCCTTGATACCAAGTTTAACCACTACCTCATCACTAGAATCATTAATGGTTCTGATATCAACGTTAAATACTGGAGTAGAACTCTCTTTAATCATGACATCATTGGAGTATAAGTAATATTTAGATGCATTAGCCACCATCACAGAGGAGATCATTACTTGATTCTCTTCTAATGGTTGGTTAATAACTGTTGGCAAACTTGGAGTTGCTAAGTGAGAGAAATTAAGGGTGTTAGAATATTTAGATTCATAAACACCATTACCCGTAGCGATAATTGTGGCTTTAACTCTCACTTCATATGCACCAGTTAATTCAAAGTCGTAATTATAGGTAAGAGTACCACTACCAACAGTGAAATTCTCTTCTCTATCTTTATCTTTAACTATGTTAATGGAGTATCCTTCTGCTCCCGGAATAGCGTTCCATTTAATAACGTTATTTTCATAGGTAATAGAAGGGCTTCTTAAAATGTTAATGGTCATTGGATTAGACCAAGAAGAATAGAATAATTCGGTGTCTGCAACTGGTAAAACTTGAATAGTAGTAGAAACACCTGGTTGAATTTGGTCATATTTCTCAGTAGTTAATAATTGCTCTTGAACCACACCATTAACTTTAATCTTATATTTGGTAGCGTTTTCAGGTTTATCCCAAACTAAGGCACCATTTTCCACTCTTAAAGTAGTAAGAGCAGGAATATATTTATATTCTTTTGGTACGGACCATTTAGAATTATAAAGGTTTCTAGTCGGATCACCATTAGCTCTCACTTGAACGCTTAAGTCATTTGTTAAAGCGCCAGTAACATAATTTGGATTGGTGGTTTGGAATTCATTTTCACCAATCTTAATGGTGTAAGATGTCGCATTAGTAACACTCTTCCATTTAAATTGATCGCTATCAAATGATAAGTTGGTGACAGGTTCTAATAGTTTGCCAGAAACACTACTAGTCCATAATGAGTAAAAACGATTGTTATTATTGTACATGGTCTTGTCTTGCTTATAGGAACGAACCTTCGCATTAAAGTCACCTGGATTCACTTCAAAAGTATTCGCAGTGATGATTTTGCTTTGAAGTTGTCCATTAACAAACACTTGATATCCTTCCGCGTCATCAAGATAATCCCAAGTTAATAAACCATCTTCCATTCTGAAATTCAAAACATCGCCAGTATTTTCAAATTGAATTTCATAAGTTGGGTTATTGGAATCACCACGTTCACCAACTAAAGCTTCCACACTAAAGCTAAAGTCTTCTCCAGCAGAATCATAACGATATCTAATTGTGGAAGAGGATTGATTAACTCTAATATCCATTCCTTGATCAATATTGATAACGTATCCGCTAGCGCCACTAATTGAAGACCAAGAAATGTATTCACCATCATACGATAGGTTTTTAATTTCTTGCTTCTCAGGCTCACTTCCACATCCAGCTAAAATTAAGCCAGAGCAGATAACAGCTAAAAATAAAGTTTTTTTCATAAAATTACCTCCCTTAATTTGCTGTCCAAATATAATCTTGATATATTTCCCAAGAGGCTTTGTATTCCTCTAATAATTCCGAACTATTATTTCTTAAAAAGAAATTCACACCAATTTCAAATGGCTGTCCATCAATTGATTTAATAAAATCACCATTGATATAGACTCTTTCTAAATTGAAACAATCTTTAAAAGCATGATTTTTAATCAGTTTTAATTCTTCATTTAACTCTAAAACTTCTAAATATTCATTAAAGATAAAGGCGTTCTCACCAATAGCCAAAACAGATTTACCATTAATATATTCAGGAATAACTAAGTTGGTTTCACTACCAAAATAGGCAACAATCTTTACTCCGTCTTCATAATTATCAATGCAATAATCTCCAAAGATCATTGTCATTCTCACCAAATTAACAACAAAGTTTCTCCATAAGGTATTTGTTAAATAAGATGAATAGACACTATTAGGAACAAAGATACGCATATCTTTATAACTATTTTCAAAAACGTTATCTCCAGGAATAGAAACCACCGCTTGAACATTTAATATTAATGTTGATAAGATTGGACATTCCGCAAAAGCGCTCTTGCCAAGTGATAAACGATTTGGTCCATCAACCTTAGCATAAGTTAAACAACTAGAAGCGTAGAATGCGCCTTCTCCGATTGTGGTCACTAAGTTATCCATATATATACGTCTTAAGGAACAATAACTAAAGGCGTAGTCACTAACTTTGTTAATCTTTTCAACAACATCAAATGAATATCCTTCTTTAGCTTCTGGATATTTGATTAAGGTATCCGAACTCGATCCAGTGCGATATAAGATGCCGTCTTTAGCATAGAAGGCTTTATTCCCTTCTTCCACTACAATCTCTTGTAAAGAGCTCATCTTTAATAATCCTGTTTTAGATAGAGTTTCTAATTTGGAAGGAATAACAATTTTATTGATGGAAATACATTCATAGAAAGCATTATCCCCAATCATTGTTGCATTAGTAGATAAGCCAATTTCTTTTAAGCTTTCACAACCACTGAAAGCGTTTTTAGGAATAATAGTAATGTTTCTTGATAAGACAATGTTTTCAAGAGATGCTAACCCCATAAATGAACCTTCAGATAAAGTGGTTACAGTTTGAGGAATAGCAACAAAACTTGCATTTGGAGCGGTAAATACACCAATTTTATTTACTCTAGTACCCATATAGGCATCAGGGACGATAATCGATTCCTCGCTACCACTATAAGTAGCTATATAGCTATTATCAGTGTCGTTTGTATAAGATAATCCTTTTTCAGTACCTTTAAGGTAAAGCGGATATAACGCGATAGTTACATCGGTATCAGGGACCACTAGTGGGTATTCAATTTTCTTATTAAATTCGCTGTCATAATAGTAGCCAGCAAAACAATATCCATCCTTTAATTCATAGTCAAAAGCATAAACTTTATCTTCGATATGATATTGTTCAGTTCTATTTAAACCAGTTAAATAAACATTAACTAGTTTTTCTTCGTATCGAGCATAAAATTTCACAGTGTCATCACTGTCTCTAATCGTATAATAATTTGCGTTTAATATTTTAGCGTCACTAACAAAGTTTGTGTTGCTGTCAGTAATTTGATTTCCGCCAGTGGCTTTTGTATAAAAGCCAACAAATTTATAACTTGTTTTTCTAGGAGCAGGGATATTTAAATAAGAAATATCTGTATCATATGTCACCTTATATGTGGTTGTGGTATCCATCGTGCCACCATCAAGGATAAAATCAATCGTATATATCTTAGCTTCATAATCACCATATAAAATTTTAGGATCGTTTTCTTTCCATGGGTTGATACTTTTTCCTAATTCATCACTATATTGATTGTGCGAATCATCAAAATAGCCATTAAATTGGTAGCCAATTTTATTTTCCACTTTAAAGTATTGAGTGTTTCCAATATCTGCTTCATGAGTAAAATACTTGTCTTCGTCGTAATAAAGTTTGATGGTGATAGTTTGTGCACCACCCCCACAACCAGCGATAATTGGAGCTATTAAAGTCAACAAAAATAATTTATTCAGCTTCATATTATTGAGCGTCCTTATCTGTGATATTCACTAATTGTCCATAATTAGGTAGATCTTCAATATCGTTATAGTTACCAACAATATAAGAACTATTGTTATCTGAATAGCCATAGCCAATATAAGCACCGACATAAGAATCACCAGTAACTTCGCCATAGTTGTTCATGCGGTCTATGTGAATAACGACGGTTCTAGATGATGAATAAGAATTGTTACAATAAATCCTTCCAATAATACCCGCTACATACTCGCTTCCAGTAACATTTCCATAGTTAGTAACAGAAGAAATAGTGATGGTATAATTAGCTGGCTCATTAACAGAGAAGACGTAATTGCCAACAATACCACCAACATACATCACGCCAGTTACATTTCCAGAGTTATAACAATTTTTAAACGTTGTTGTATAAGCAGAAGCATATCCAACAATACCGCCAACATTATTGTTTTGAGATGTAACATTAGCATAGTTATTACAATTTTCAATATTTCCATTTGTCCAGCCAGCGATGCCACCAACATTATATCCGGCGGCGCTAACTTCGGTAGAGTTATTACAATTAAGGATGTGGTAACCTCTGCCAACAATGCCACCAACATAGGACATTTTGTTACCACTACTATCAATTTCGAAGCCAATAATAACAAGAACACTGTCGGTGTTAGTGCAAGTATCAATAGCCACATTTGCCATATAACCAGCAACACAACCAACGTAACATGTTCCAGTAATAATGGAACTTGTATTAGAGATATTTAAATAGCTTGAATTGTTATCAGTTGATGCGTATCCAAAGCAACCGCCAACATATGTTTTACCAGTAACATTTCCAGTATTGTTAAAGCGATCAGCGTGAAGAACAACAGTTCTGATATCAGAATAAGAATTGCGACAATAGAGATAACCAATAATACCAGAAGCGTAGTCCACTCCGATTACTTCGCCAACATTTGTTAACGAAGATAAAGTGACTGTATAATTTGTTGCTTCATTTACGCCAAAATCAAATTTTCCAATGATACCACCAGTGAATGATGTACCAGTAATATTACCGCTATTAGCACATGTTTTAACCAATGTACAATATGCGCAAACGTAACCAGCAATACCGCCGACATTGTTAACAGTAGATGTTATATTACCGAAATTATTACAATTTTCGATATTTCCATTTGTCCAACCGGCAATACCGCCGACATTATAACCAGGAGCATATAAATTAGAGAAATTATCACAATTTCTAATCGTGTAACCTCTACCAACATATCCACCGACATAAGACATCTTGCCTCCACCATTATCAATTTCAAAATCGCTAATTGAGAATTCTATATCAGTGTTAGAACAGGAATCTATGATTACTCTTTCAGCCCAACCGGCAATACCGCCGACATAACAAGCACCAATGATAATTCCTTTAGTTGCTGAAAGTTTGATATAACTTGAAGAATTGTCAGAATCAGCGTAACCAAATAAGCCGCCGACATAATTATGACCAACTATATCGCCAATGTTATTTAGCCTATCTGCATAGAAAACAACAGTTCTGATATCAGAATAAGAATTGCGACAATACATTCTTCCGACAACACCACCGACATAATCGACTCCGCTTACTTTGCCCGCATTTGTACAATTGCTTAGCGTAAGTGTGTATGATGTAGATTCATTAACAGAGAATATGTATTGACCAATAACACCACCGACATAATTAGTTCCAGAAATATCTCCAGTGTTAGAACAATTATTGAGATTTCTGGTATATGTGCTAATATTTCCAACAACGCCACCAACGTATTCTTTAGCTGTTATGTTTGCTTCGTTATGTAATTCATGAAGTGTTGTTTCAGCAAATGTACTTAAAACACCGCCGACATAACTAACATTAGGCGCGTAGATTTCACCTTTACAGGTAACATTAATTAAAGAACCGCCAGAATTTGAAATAACAACGCCAGCTAAATTGTTAAATGTGTCTAACGTTGAAATTTCAACGGAAACAATAACATTTTCTAAAGTTCCTTTATTTGTGCCAATAAAGTTAATTTTGTTATTAATATCTGGAGTAAATGATGGAGTATGAATAGTATATCCATTTCCATTAATATGACCACTGAATTCGCTAACACCTTTGAATGATGAATCAAGATAAATATCATTCATTAGCAAAGCAATGCGAGTGTTATTTACCAAAGCTTCTTCAAGTTCTGCGGAAGTCCTAATTTCTTTATAACTATATAAAGGTCTGAATACATTAAAAGACTCATCGTCTTCCCACTCACATAAATAAGCATAACTATTAGAGCTAGTTGCATCATTCCATTTATTAGAAATACTGTCAGTAGAAACATAATGAACAGCATTTTCTTTTCCTTGGGAATTATCTGGGTTATTACCATTCCAGTTTGTAAAATTAAGTGGTTCATTAGTCACCCATCCAAGGATGGAACTGCTATTTCTAATCATTCCCATCCAAACATTTTGGCTAGCAATATTTTCTTCAAAGCCGATTTTATAAGCCACTTTGTTTTCTTCTTCGTCTTCAATAGTAACTAAGTGGCCACCTAGTTTTTCGCAATGTTCTTCAGCGGCTTCCCAAGTTTTTTTCTCAGTGAATAATGAGTAATAATGGTCATTATATTTATAAATATGAGCTTCCGGTAATTCTTCGACTGATACTTTTTCTAACCCTGTGTAATAGTTTTTACGAGTTCCAAAAGAAGTATCGTCATCCCATTCACAAAGAAACAAATATGTACCCGTAACATTAGCGTCGTTCCAACCGTAATTAGTGTAGTAACACAAGTAATGTTCTTTCCCGCTGGCGCCACAATTATTTGGTTCGCCACCAAGCCAATGAGTGTATGAGAAATTTTCGCCAGTAACCCATCTCCAAGAATAATCCAAGGACATGAGATTCTCTGCACCTAACCAAACTGGGTTTGTTTGTGTATTTGTAATACCTTCTTTTGTTAAAATCTTTTTACAAGCAGCGTTTTCTTCTGCGGAAGTCACAGTGGCTAAATGACCACCTAATGACTCACAAGTTCTTTCGGCATTAATCCAATTCATTTTGTTAGTTAAAAGTGAATAGTAATGACCCTCATAATGATAAACTGTTAATTCAGGTAATTCTGATATTTGTACTAAATCGACTTCAACATCAATTTCCGGCTCTCTAGAGCTACCACAACCGGTGAGAAATAACGCTGATATAGACATGACTTTTATAATTTTTGTAACAAATTTCATAGATAATCACCTCACAAGATATTTTTTAATTTATCCTCTTTTCAGAAATGTTGTTTGTTTCAAAACGTACAGTTTTTGGGCGGGATAAATTTTTGCTTTTCTCACATACGTATGCCGTGTAATAATATATACGTCCGAAAAGTGTACATTTTTATACAAAAAATTTATTGTTTGTTTTTTCGCTGTGATTCACCTACTTTTTTTATTAAAAGGATTTTTATCATGAATTATGGATATGCAAGGGTTAGCACCACTGGTCAAAAACTCGATCGACAACTAGAAGACCTAAAGAAAAACGTCATAGACTATAAACATATATACGCTGATAAGGAATCAGGGAAAGATTTCAATAGAACAAATTACATAAAACTGGTTAAAAAACTAAAACCTGGTGACGTACTATTTATAAAAACTATCGATAGGCTCGGAAGAAATTACAATATGATTCTCGAGGAGTGGAGAATTCTAACCAAACAAAAAGGTGTTGATATCGTTGTTATAGATATGCCTTTATTAGACACTAGAATTAAAGGAAATAATCTCGTAGGTAAATTCATTTCTAATGTGGTTTTAGAAGTCCTTTCTTTTGTAGCGGAAAACGAAAGAGAAACACTTAGACAAAGACAAAAAGAAGGTATTAGAATTGCTAAAGCAAAAGGCGTCAAGTTTGGTCGACCTAGCGTTAATCCGCCAGATAACTTTCTTCACATTGTTAAAGATTATAAACAAGGAAAAATTAGTACAAAAGACGCTATCAAATTATCTGGTTTATCTAAAGGGACATTTTATAGAAAAATGCGGATGATTGATACCGACGAATAGACAAAAGAAAAACTGATGGATTGCTCCACCAGTTTTGTTACGTTTGTTAACTAAATAAATTAGGCTTTATATTCTCTAGTTTGTGGTAAGAAAGAGTAAACAATCGCACCCGCTAAAGCGACAACGCCAGCGATTAAACCAAAGATACCTAAAGTAGACATACCTTCAAATGCTTTATAGAAGATAACTCCAAAGATAGTTGCTCCAGCACCGATAGTGATGAATACTGCTCTTCTTAATGTACCTTCTAAGCTCTTGATAGAGGAGAGCATAATGAAGATATAACCACCAATGAAAATGGCAAGAGGAACAATAGCCATAAATGGCTTAAATAAGAATGCTTTCCAGTCTTGCCAAGTTGAACCACTAATAATAAAGCTGACAATCATCACTAAGAGAATGAACAGATATTTAGCACAAATAATTAATGCACAATTAGCAATTGCCTTATATGGCCCACCACTTCTCTTATCAAATGCGACAAGGAATAAGTTGATAAGCGGGTATAAAATTAGTAAAGCATCAATCACAAGATAAGCGATAACTAAAACTGAGCCAGCTGCAGCTTCTCTATTCGCAAATGATAAATTGGTTAAAACGCTGTATGTACCAAGTCTAATATCATCAACAAGAACTAAAATGCCAAATGCAAGGGTAACTAAACAAATGCAGATTCCCATTATTTTTTTAATATTTTTCATTTGGAAATTCTCCTAAAAGAGATTATCTTCTATCGGATGGTAATTTGTCATGAACAAATAAAGCCATAACTGCTTTAGCAGTGTGGATTCTATTTTCTGCTTCTTCATAAACAACTGATTGAGGTCCATCAATTACTTCATCAACGACTTCGTTGACTCTATCAGCAGGAAGAGCGTGCATATATCTACAACCAGGTTTAGCTAAAGCCATCTTGTCTGGTGTACATTTCCAAGCTTTTAAGGCTAATAAAGCATCATCAACAACGGTTGTAGATTGGTTAGTAACCCAGCTACCCCAGTTTTTAGGGAAGACGACATCAGCGTCGCGATAAGCAGCATCCATATCATGAGTAATAGTTAAGCTACCACCATGTTCAGCAGCGTTCTTTCTCGCTTTTTCAATAACCCAGTCTGGTAAATCATATCCTTCTGGATAGGCTAAAGTGACATCAATACCGTATCTTGGGAAGAGTAAGACTTGAGAGACTGGAACAGAAATTGGTTTCTTATGAGTTGTAGCCATTGCCCAAATAACAGAAACTTTTAAGTGTTCAGTATGACCGAATTCATCTTCAATGGTCATTAAATCTGCAAGAGCTTGCATTGGGTGATATAGATCACATTGTAAGTTGATAATTGGGACTGTAGAATATTTCGCCATTTCACGAATATATTTGTTACCTAAACCCCAGTTACAGTAACGGCAAGCAATCATGTGGCCAAAGCTAGATAAGATAACTGCAGTATCTTTGGCGCTTTCTCCATGGGCGATTTGCATCATGGAGGTATCTAAGAAAGTAGCGTGTCCGCCTAATTGGGCCATACCGCTTTCAAAGGAGTTGCGGGTTCTTGTTGATTGCTCAAAGAACATTAAGAATCCGGTTTTGTTAGTGAGCCAATCTGTTGGTTCATTAGCGTAGAATGCATTTTTTAAGTCTCTTGAGACTTTAAGCATGTAGTCGATTTCTTCTTTAGTGAAATCTTCTAAGGTAATTAAGTGTCTACCAGCGAATCTTGGTGCGACTTTTTCCATAATTTAATTTATTTCCTTTCTTAATAAACTATTTCTTTAAATTTTCTAGATATAAGCCTGGTAAGACAGCATACATTGCTGCACAGATAACGAGGTCTTCTTTTCTAGTTTTTTCATTTGGTGCATGAGCTTCTTTTTCATCACCTGGACCAAATCCGATACAAGGGATACCGTATCTACCCATAATAGAAACACCATTAGTGGAGAATGTCCATTTATCAATGATAGGTTCTTTTTTAAATAAGCCTTCATATCCTTGTTTCATGGATTGAACAAAGACTGATTCTTCTGGAATAACCCAGGTTGGGAAATAACATTCTGTTGGATATAGTAATCCAGTATAGGATGGTCTTTCATAACGATACATCTCAACTTTAGCGTTAGCGGCTTTAACTCCTGGAAGAGCTTCAATTTCCGCGATTGAGGTCTTATCGTTTTCTCCCACTGTAAGTCTTCTATCTAAAGAAATCCAGCAGCCATCAGCAACTGCACATCTAGATGGTGATTTATGGAAGATTTGACTAATTGTGACTGTGCCTTTACCTAAGAATGGGTCATAAGCAAGTCCTTTTTCATTGAGTTCTTTAACTTGCTCAATGATTGGTGCCATCTTGTAGATGGCGTTGTCTCCTCTTTCAGGAGCACTACCGTGACAAGAGATTCCTCTAACGGAAACTTTAATTTCCATTCTTCCTCTATGTCCACGATAAATTCTACAGCTAGTTGGTTCAGTAGAAACGACGAATTCTGGTCTAACTTTATCTTCTTCGATAATGTATTGCCAACAAAGTCCATCACAGTCTTCTTCTTGGACGGTACCAGTAATCACTAATGTGTAGTCATCTTCTAAACCTAAATCTTTGATGATTTTAGCAGCGTAGACCATTGAGGCCATACCACCTTCTTGGTCACTAGTTCCTCTACCACCAATATGGACATCATCTTCAAATCCTTTATATGGATCAAATGTCCAGTTTTTGATTTCTCCAATACCGACAGTGTCGATATGAGCGTCCATACCAATAAGGTGTTTGCCGTGTCCAATATAGCCTAAGATATTTCCCATTGGATCGATAACCACTTTATCAAATCCAACTTTCTCCATTTCTTCTTTAATGCGAAGGACGACTTCTTTTTCTTCACATGATTCAGAAGGAATAGCGACCATATCTCTAAGGAATTTGACCATGTCAGCCTTATAGGCTTGAGCTTTTTCTAATACTTTTTCAAAAGGTACTTTCATTATTAAATTTCCTTTCCTCTAAGTTCCTTAATCTTTTTATCGTATTCGTGAATCTTGTTATATTCAGCTTCCCAGAATTCTGGTTTTTTCATGCTATCTAGATAAGCCTTGGTGTAACCAAATGGTAACCAGTCTTTCTCTTTTTGAGCAAATAAAGCATCTTTAGCAGCCTTACCACGTGTATCTAAAACCATAGAGGTATCCGCGCCCATAAAGACATCTTCGAACCATCTTTCTAAGACGTTAGGTGTGACTTCGAGTTCTCTTTGTTTTAAGTTTTCAATAACAGAGTCATATCTATCAAAGCTATCAGTAGCGATAGTGACAACGTTATCTTCAGGTCCTAATTTGAGGTATTTTGCCATTTTAATAGCACCTAAGATATTACAAATACCAGAGACACCGAATAAGTTAACCATAGATTCCGCCACTTTCTTATCAACACCGTGTTTGACTAAGATACTAGAACCTTCATGGATGACTTCTAAGCCTCTAACACAGTTATCATCAACAATTTGAGTAATAAAGTCAGTAGTTAAGACGTTATGAATTAATGTACACATCTTATCTCCGATACCTTCAATACGGTGTTGTCCGCGGCCACCATTGGTGAGAGTGCTACATTCATGTGGTTCTAAGGCAACAATTTTACATTCTGGGAATGCCACTTTAATTTGGTCTCCTGCCGCTAAAGTACCTGCACTACCAGGTGCGCTACAGAAAGCAGCAATTCTTCCGTTACCAATACCTTTAACAGCCTCGATACAGCTATTACCAGTGACGTGTCTATGGAAACGATAGTTAGGTAATAATTCAAATTGAGCCAATGTTCTATTTTTTGGATCTTTCTTTAATTCGTAAGTTCTCTCAAGAGTTAAGATAACATCAGATTCACTACCTGGAGTTAAGTCTAATTTTGCTCCATATTTTTGAATTCTTTGATATCTTTCTTTGGACATATTGTCTGGCATAATGACAATCGCGTCATACTTCATTAAGTTAGTGATGTAGCTAACTCCAATACCAAAGTTACCAGTACTTGGACCTAAAATTGTGTGTTTTCCTGGGATAATTTCTCCATCGACACATCCTTCGATTAAGGTGGAATAGGCAGGTCCAACCTTGTGTGATCCACTTGGGAAATATTTACCGAGTAAAACAACGATATTTGCATCTACTCCAGTTAAAGCTTTTGGAAGAACGATCTTATTAACTTCATCCTTTTCGTTTTTCCAAGTGATGTTAAAGAGATTGATTGGATCAAGTTCATTCTCTTGTTTTGCCTTCAAAGCCTTTTTTCTTACTTCAGGGTCTTGATGGCTTGGGTTCAACATTTCATCATATGTTGGACCAAATGGGATTTTTGACATATTTAAATTACTCCTTTTTCCTTTAAGTAAATGTCTAACTTTTCGATATTTGGCTCCATTAAGTCTGGCTTAACGATGGCCTTTTGAGCGTTGTTAGGATCTTTAAGTCCATTACCAGTGACAATTATAGTAACTGATTCATCCTTTTTGATGATTCCTTCTTTAAGAGCCTTCGCTAGGCCTGCTACACCTGTAACACCTGCTGGCTCTCCAAAGATTCCTTCAGTTTTTCCTAATAACCCCATAGCCTTAATGATTTCTTCATCAGGAACACTAATCCAAGCGCCTTTAGAGTATTCAACCGCTCTAAGAGCTTTAATTGGATTTCTTGGAATTCCTACAGCGATAGAATCCGCTATAGTATTCTCATCACATTCCTTTAGAGGCTCATGATTTTTAGCGGCCACCACGAATGGTTCGCAGCCCGTTGACTGCACGCCTAAGATTCGTGGGACTCTATCAATAAGCCCTAATTTGAATAATTCATTAAAACCTTTATAAACTCCACCAATTGTACAGCCATCTCCAACAGAAACGACTACCCAATCAGTTGGTTTAAAATTAAGTTGTTCGGCAATTTCTAATGAAACTGTCTTTTTGCCTTCAACCATAAATGGGTTGATGGCGGCATTACGGTTATACCAACCATGTTTTGCGATTGCTTCTTTAGAAAGCTTAAACGCTGCTTTATAATCTCCATCCACAATGACTAAAGTGGCTCCATATAACGAGATTTGTGTTAATTTTCCAATTGGAGCACGCTTAGGAACAAAGATTACTGCTGGTAAACCCATATGCGCAGCGTGGCATGCACAGCTACTAGCAGCGTTACCAGTAGAAGAACAAGAAATTACTTTCGCTCCGGCTTCAATAGCTTTAAGTACCGCAACTCCACTAGCCCTATCTTTGCTACTTCCACTTGGATTAAGTCCATCATCTTTAACATATAGTTCTTTAATTCCTAATATTTTAGATAAATTATGAGACTTAACTAATGGAGTCCAGCCGATTCGAAGCATTTCATCAATGTGATCTTCTTTAATGCCCATGATTGGAGCGTATCTCCACATCGAATAGTTACGATTTTTCTCAAAATAGTCTTTTGTTAAGACTTTCTTAAGAGCCTCATAATCATATTCGACATCAAGAATGCCTTTTTCACCGCAATCAGGACAGGTTAAAAGTGCTTCTTGTGTTTCAAAGAATTTCCCACAGATTGTGCAGCGATATCCTTTAATATAATTCATTAGTGCCCTCCTTTAAATTTATTTCACTTGTTTGAGGAAATCCCTCAATAAGTTCTTTGCAACTTTTTTACGATATTCCATCGTTGATCTTTGGTCAGTAATAGGCTTAATTTCATGATCATATTCATTGATTATGTCATCAATTCTCGCTCTTAATTCATTAACTGACTTTCCTTGATATTTCTCTTCAATAAAGTGATTTCTGACGACTTTTGTGGAAATACTTCCGAAAACTATGCGTAAATCTTTAATCTTTCCACCTTCAATTTTATAACCACCCATAAGCGAAACCTTAGTGATGGTTTCTGCTTTTCTAGAACCGATTTTGCGATAGTAGAAATTTAAGTCACATTTTGGAACAATCACTTCAGTAATTAGTTCATTTTTTTGGCGATCAATCTTTCTCACGCCTTTGATAAAATCTTCCACTAATACTTCTCTATTTCCATTAACGGAAGATAAGACAACACGCGCATTAAATAGGTTAAGAGGCAATAAACTGTCTCCTGCTGGAGAAGCATTGCCAATATTACCAACTAGAGTGGCCATATTTCTAATATTAGGAGAAGCAATCTCTTTAAAAACAGTCTTAAAGATATCTGGTACAAGAGATGAATTAATTAATTCACAATATCGATTCATCGCACCGATACGTAAATTACCTTCTGCGTCGGTTTTAATGTAATCAAGTTCTTTAATATTCATCACATACAAGATGTCTTTATCAAAATTAGGGAGTAAACCACTACCTTTATGCTTTTGCACCATTAAATCAGTGCCACCCGCAAAGATATAGCAGTCTCTTTCATCAAGAATCTTTAATGCTTCTTTTAATGTAGTAGGAACAAAATGTTGGATCATAATTTAATTCCTTTCACCGCTGCTACTTTAACAGCGTCAACAATCGCTTGATAGCCAGTACATCGACATAAGTTGCCAGATAAAGCAAATCTTATCTCTTCTTCAGTTGGATGAGGATTCTTCTTTAATAAAGAATAAGTAACTAAAATCATGCCTGGTGTACAGAATCCACATTGAGATCCACCTCTATCTGCAAAGGCATCAGCGATAACACGATATTCACTAGTTTCTCTAAATCCTTCAATAGTCATAATATTTTTATTAGCAGCGTTAATGGCAGGACATAAACAAGAATTAATTGGCTCTTCATTCATTAAGACTGTACAAGCTCCACATTCTCCTTCTCCACATCCTTCTTTAGTGCCTGTTAAATGTAATTCATTACGAATAACATCTAATAAACGCATTGTTGGATCAACGTCGAGACTAACTTTTTGATTATTTATAACAAAACTAATTTTCATGGTTCAATAGCTCCATAATATATTCTGGCGTTGCTGGGATATCATGCACCTTGCGACCGATTGCTTGCTCTAAAGCAAGAGCAAAAGCAGGGGCCCCACCAACAAAAGTTAATTCTCCAGCACCTTTAGCGCCAAAAGCTCCATATTTAAATGGGTTATCAATTAATTCAGTTTCCATATTTGGTAAGTCCATTGTGGTTGGAATTGAATAATCCGCTAAAGTCTTTTGTTTAAACATGCCGTTTTCTGCAACTTCTTTTTCTAAATAAGCCCAGCCTAAAGCTTGTGCTAAGCCACCATCAGCCTGACCCATAAGAATTCTTTCATCAATCGCATGACCAACATCATAAGTTGACCAGCATCCTTCAATTTTTACTTCGTAAGTAATTGGATCAACAGATACTTCAACGACATTAACACCCCAGGCATAGCCAGGATAAGCATCACCTTGCATCTTTGCTTCATCCCATTTGATATAACTTGGCCCAACATATGGTTCAATGATTTCTTGCTCTTCTCCATCTTTCCAAATTTGTTTCAAGTGAGCAGCAGCTTTGGCCGCTAATCCACCAACAATAATAATGGTTCTACTAGCGGCAGTTGGCCCAGTAGATAAAGTTTCATTAGTGTCAGGAGCGTCATAAATTACATGATCTTCAGGTATTTCTAATGTATCAGAAACGATACGTTTTAAAGTTGTTCTATTGCCTTGACCAAAATCAACTTGGGAAGTATAGAAAGTAACAATCCCGTTTTTATCTTTTTTAATTCTTAATTGGGCTTTAATTAAATCGGATTCTCCACTCCCAGTAAATCCACATCCATGTAAGAACATTGATAAGCCAATGCCTCTAAAGGATTTGTCTTTCGCGTAGAGTTTAACTTTATGCTTATAATCGCTCATCTCCATCGCCTTATCCGCTAATTCTTTTAAAACGATTGGATCTCTAAATAATCCAGAAGTAGAAGTGACATCACCTTGTTTAACAAGGTATCTCATTCTTAATTCCATGCGGTCGACTTTTAAATAGTCCGCTAAATGGTTAATAAATAATTCAAAAGCAAATATTGATTGAGGAGAACCAAATCCTCTAAAAGCAGCACTTGGAACCTTATTAGTGCAATATGCATCTCCAGAGATATCGACATTTTCAAATGTATAGACATCAGTAGCAGCGATTAATGCACGTGATAAAACAACCATGGAACAGCCAATATACGCTCCTCCATCAATACCTACATGAATCTTCACACCGATAATATTGTTTTTAGCGTCCATATAAGCAGAAATTTTGGTCTTAGAAGGATGACGTTTAGTGGTGTATGTAATATCTTCTTTACGGTCGAAGAACATTTTGATTGGTTTTTTAACTTTCACAATCGCGGTAGCAAGTTGAGCGGCCATTAAGGATGGATAATGTTCTTTCCCTCCAAAGGCTCCACCTACTGCAGGTTGAATAACTCTAACATCACTTTCCTTGCAACCTAATGTTCTAACAATCGCCTTATGGATATAGAAAGGACATTGCATTGAAGCTTTAACCACAATTTGGTTATTTTCCATATACATAAGCATTGCTTGAGGCTCTAAATAGACTTGTTCTTGGTATCCAGTAGTGAATTCTTCAGTAAATACTTTTTTCGCATTTTTAAATTTAGAAACATCACCTTTAGTGAATTCTTTATGAACATAAGAGTTCTTCATTTCAAAAACTGGTTCAAGTTCTTCGTATTCCCCTTTACATAAAGAGGCTAAATATAAACACATCCCTTTATCAGGACCAACAATTAAACCAATGGCTTCACCAATATAATTAACTTTTTTATCAGCAAAGACTGGCCAATCAGAAGCGATAATATTCACAATGTTCTCTTTTACGATATCTTTAGCAGAGATAAAGTAATAATCTTTTGGTAATTTTGGAACATAGATTCCTTTTAATTTTGCGTGTGCTTTCTCGCTTCTAACTTGCACCGCAAAATAGGCATCATCCATCTGGATATCGCCAGTAAAGATAGCTAGACCCGCCATCTTCTCTTCGTTATCTACTTTTTTAACTGATGTATCAAATTTTTTCATATTCTTAATATATTAAAACTTAATAGCCTTCACTGGACATTTAGAAGCACATAATCCACATCTAAAGCATTTAGAAGCATCAAATGTAGGAACTTTAGCTTCATCCATGTTAATGGCAAAGTATGGACAATTTCTCATACATAAACCACAATGGGTGCATTTTGCTTTTTCTACACAAGGCAATTCATGTTCATAAGTCACTTTATTTGTTAAGTGAGTATCAATGACATCTTGAACAGATTTAAAGCCGTATTTTTCTAACTCTTTTGGCAAGTCTGCAAGAACTTTAGCGTATAGTTCTTTTCCTCTTAGCATTGGAGCAGAAAGCATTCCTACTGCACTTGCTCCTGCTAATAAGAATTCAATGACATCTTTAGCAGATGCACATCCTCCAACTCCAATTACGGTTAAAGAAGGTTCAGCTTGTTTAATAGTATAGACAGTCGCTAAAGCTAAAGGCTTAACTACTGGTCCACTCATCCACACAAATCCTTTGTCATTTGAACAAGCCATTTGACGTTTTTCCACATCAATAACCATACTAGGACCAAGTGAATTAATAGCAACAACTCCATTAGCACCGTTCTCTTTAATAATATGAGCAAAATGTGCTGGATCTGGAATATGTGGTGAAATCTTCATATAGAAAGGCTTACTAGTGTGCTTTCTAATAGTTCTTACTACTTCCGCCATTTTTTCATGGTCAGTACCAACATAGTGACAGCTCACTTCAAAAGCATCAGCGAATTTATCTAAGACAGGAATAAGTTCTTCCATATCTTCTTTGGTATAACCAACAGAAATAATTAGAGGTGTATCTCCCTTTTTAGCAACTAATTCTGGAAGGAATTCATTTATCCATTTTTCTTTTGGATATTCAGTCCAGAGTTCACAGTTAAAGATGGCGTTATTTCCTTCTCCAATAATACATGGATGAGGGATATGAGCGTCTTTAGTGGAAATGGTTTTCGCGACTAATGCACCTAAGCCTTGTTCTTTAAGCCAAAGCATCTTTTCAGCATCACCAACAAGAGGGCCTGCTGCTGGCATAAGTGGGTTTTTAAGAACTAAACCATCAAATTTTGTAGATAGATCCATAATTATTTCTCCTTTACTCTTTTCCAAAGAGTGTCACTATATTTTCGTGCTTCTTTTAATTCGTTTTTCACTTTCAAAGAAACTAATTCGCCTGATTTCACTAAGCGTTTCCCGTCAACATAAACATCATTAGGTCTAAAGTTAGGGAATAAGCCATAGAATATATGACCAAACGCGTTACCACTATTCATTTCAGTAAATGGGGTGTAGTTCACTAACATAAAATCAGAGACATAATCTTTTTTAATTTTTCCTAATTTGATTCCAAGTCTACGTGAAGTATATTCATATGCATTATTAATCATCTTGGCGATATGTCCGATATTTAAAGCAGTTGGAGATTCATTTTTTAAATGAGTAAGATACATCGCATTTTGATATTCAATCGCCATTGAGCTAGATAAGCCGTCATTACCAATCATCACTGGAATATCTTTCTCTAAGAATTTCTTAATATCAGTAATACCAACGGCATTATTCAAATTACTGGTAGTGTTAACCACCATATAGGCGCCTCTAGATTTCACAATATCTAGTTCTTTGTCAGTTAGATAAACACCATGAACAATTAAAGAGTCTTTATTAATAAGATGATGCTTATCTAATCTTTCAATAATTGAAGTGTGATATTTCTCTTGGGAGTCAGCTTCATCCATATCACTTTCCGCTACGTGGATATGAATTGGTATATCTTTTAATTTTCGAGAGACTTTCTTTAAAGTATCTTCGCTTAGTGACATCGAAGCGTGCATACCAAATAAGCCACTAACGTGAGAAGTATGATATCTATTAGCAAAACTGATGTTTTCTTTAATACATTCATTAACATTATATCGATCACTAGTTTCAAAACATAAAATGCTTCTTAAGTGTAAGGTGTTATCTAATGCTTTCTTTAAAGAAGTCAAGGAACCTAAAATATCTCTTCCTGAAGCGTGATGGTCAATAATTGTAGTCACTCCGTTAAGTAAAAATTCACTTCCAGCAGCAATACCAGAATAATAGGTAATTGGGTTATCGATTTCGCTATCTAACTTCCACCACATCTGGTCCAAAATTTCTTGGAAGTTTTTAGGATTAAATGGTAAAGCAAGCCCTCTAGCAAAGATGGAATAGATATGAGAATGAGCGCAAACAAAGTTAGGCATTAATAATTGTCCTTTTCCTTCAATTACTTTATAACCTTTATTTTTGAATTCAGACATCTTGCCAACTTCTTGGACATGTTCATCAAAAACAACATATCCAGATTCGATATAGTTCTCGTAATCAAAAATTCTGACATTAATTAAAGCGTTCATAACCTTTTCATCTCGCATTTCACTAGTCTACCTTTATGTGGGTAGAATTTATCGTCTTTTAAAATGAATTTGCCTCTAGCGATTGTGCCAACAATCTTATTAGATAAATGCATTCCTTCATATATTGAATAGTCCGCCACACCGTGAGGTTTACCCACGACCTGAGGGTCACTAGACATAATCACTAAATCCGCGTAATTTTTAACTTTTATGCCGTTTTTGTACTTAAATCTTTGAATTTTCGCGGTATTTTGACACATTTTTTCGATGACTTTTTCACCAAACATTTCATACATTACTAAAAAGCTTGTCTCAATTCCGCCAACTCCTAAAGGATGGCCTTCTAAAAGTGGATGAGACTCTTTATCACTTTTATTAAATGAGCAATGGTCAGTGCCGATAGAGCAAATATAATCAAAATATTTACACATCTTTCTTCTCTCTACTTCACTTCTTAAAGGAGGAGCGAAAGTATATAAATATCCGTTGTCTTTTTTAAGGACTTCGTTATTAAAGGCAAAGTATTGAGGACATGATTCAATGAAAATATTTTTGCCTATATAGTTTTTGTATTTATTAACGATTTTTTCTAAAGTAAATCCACTAGAGCAATGCACCATATATAAGTGGCCTTTAGTTTTGACCGCCATCTCGCATAATTTAAGAGCTTCTGAAGTTTCCGCTTCGCTACATCTAGCAATTGGCAAATCTTTATAAGTTAATTTTTTATCGTGTTTAATCATCTCATCATTTTCAATATGAGCGCACACCACAAACTTATATTTTCTAGATAGTTTTAAAAGTTTTTTGATATCTTCATCATAAGTTCTACGATGAGTCTCAGAATAAGTAGTGAATAGTTTCACTGTATTCATTCCAAGCTCTTTCATCTTTAAAACATATTCTTTTAAATCGCCGTCAGGCTCTTTAATACAGGCGTGGAAATGATAATCAACATTACAGCCTTTAGCTTCTTCTAATCGTCTATTATAAGTTTCCACTAATTCTTTAGCGTTCCTACTTGGATCTAAGAAATCCACTATCGTGGTTACTCCGCCATAGGCTGCAGTTTTACTTCCGGCAATGAAGTCGTCTCGACTAGTAATAGTTCCACAATATAAAGCAAAATGAACATGAGGATCGATAAATCCTGGTAAGATTCGATTATGATGAACGTCAACTACTCTAGAAGCGCTTGGAGTGTCTACTCCAATATAAGAAATGCGCTCACCAGAAATACCGATATTCACTTTCTGAAATCGTCCGTTTATATAAGCAAAACCATTTACTAATAGTAAGTCGAGCATATTATTTTTTTAATTCTTTAAGTCCTTTTAAGATCTTTTCTGGAGTAATTGGAAGAGTGTGGACTCTAACTCCAGTAGCGTTATAAATCGCGTTACAAATGACTGCTGGCGGGGTATCAATACCAATTTCACCAACGGACTTTGCACCAAATGGACCTGTAGGTTCATAAGAATCTGCAAATTCACTTGTTAATTTATGAATTTCTTTATGGGTTGGGATGTGATAACTAAGGAAGTTATTAGATAATAAATTACCTTTCTTATCGTATTTTACATCTTCGTAACACGCCATACCTAAACCTTGAACAATACCACCTTCAACTTGACCTCTAGCAAGCATTGGGTTAATGGTGGTGCCACAATCAGTCACAGTGACATAATTTAAAACTTCATATTCGCCAGTTTCTAAATCCACTTCTACTTCCGCATAGGCTGCCATAAATGGAGGCGGAGAAACGTGACCAAAATAAGATTCAGTCACACTAGCTTGATGTAAGTTCTTGTTATATAACCATTGAACCGATAAATCATATAAGGAGACGGTCTTATCTTTACTTGTAAAGATCTTACCATCAAATTCAACATTTTCAGGTTTTTCTCCGAGATATTCTGCTGCTTCTTTAATAAGTCTTTCTCTCATCTTAATTGCCGCTCTCCATGCTGCATTACCACTAATATAGGTGGTAGAGGAAGCATAAGCGCCACAATCAAATGGAGTTAAGTCTGTATCCGAAGAATAGACCAAAATATTATCCACTGAGGTTTGTAATTCTTCAGCGACGATTTGGGCAATTAAAGTATCACTACCTTGACCAATATCAGTGGCTCCAACAGTAACGTTATAGCTACCGCCATCATTGAGTTTAATAGAACAGCTACCCATATCCATAAATGGAATACCACTACCTTGCATAGCAATAGCCATGCCGTATCCTCTAACTTTAGTGTCGCTAACTTTCACTCTTGGCCAATTTTTATTCCAGTTAATTAATTCCGCACCACGCTTAATACAATATGGAAGTTTACAAGATTCCATAATCATCGCAGTACCTTTAGTACCTTCACCCATAATCTCAAAGATTGGGGAAGTTTCTTTTTCTTTCATGGAGTTCTTTTCACGGATTTCTTTTGGATCCATGCCAAGTTTTTCCGCTAGGATATCGATTGTGGACTCTAAAGCATAGTTGCCTTGAATCGCACCGTATCCTCGATATGCTCCGGCTGGTACGTGATTAGTGTAAACCACTCTTCCACCAAATCTCACCGCATCAACTTTATTATATAAAGGTAAAACTTTACTACCGACAATCATAAAGACGGTTAAAGCATGCTCTCCATAAGCACCAGTGTCACTTAAAGAACGACAATCAATCGCATTGATTCGACCATCTTTCATCGCTCCAATTCTCATTTGAATACGCATTGGGTGACGAGTGTAAGATGCCCCAAAGACTTCTTCTCTGGTATAAACTAATTTAGAAGGTAATCCTGTTTTTAATGTCGTTAAAGCACAGAACATTTCTCCGTGGAACGCTTGTTTTCCACCAAAGCCACCACCAACACGAGGTTTAATAAATCTAATTTTAGAAACTGGTAAACCTAAAGTGGTTGCCATAATTCTTCTCATATGGAATGGAGTTTGAGTAGAAGAATAAATGACTAAACGATTATGCATATCAAGTCTAGCGTTACTAGAGTGAGTCTCTAACATCGCATGAGCTTGGGCTTGAGTATAAAATGTTTCATCTACTACAACATCAGATTTAGCAAGTTCTTTTTCTACATCACCAACATGCATCTCGTAACTAGCTGCGACATTCTTTTTAGGATCAAATCCAATTGGGAACATCTCTTTAATGCCGTCTTCTGGATGGATAACTGATTTATTTTCATAAGCAGTTTCAAAATCTAAAACAGGTTCTAAAACTTCATATTCGACTTTGATTAATTTAAGAGCGTCTTCAGCGACTCTTTCATCAATGGCCGCGACCATTGCTACTTCATCGCCTACGTATCTTACATATTCATCTAAAATGAACTTATCATGTGGAGATGGTTCTGGATAGCCTTGTCCTGCTCTAGAAAAGGAGACATGAGGGACATCTTTATAAGTAAGAACTAACGCTACTCCATTTAATTTTTGAGCTTCACTCACATCAATAGATTTAATATGAGCAAAAGCGTGAGGAGATCTTAAAATCTTAATCACTAAAGAATTTTGTTCGGCTAAATCATCAGTATATTTGCCTTTACCTTGCATTAAGGCTTTGCCATCAAGGGAATGAGTTTTGTTATTAACAACTTTCATATTTTTCTTATCGATAGCCATAATTATTCCTCCTTAAGGTAGGCCTTAATAGCTTTTAATTGGCTATGAAGTCCACTGCAGCGGCATAAATTGCCAACGATATAATCATTAATTTGTTCATCAGTTGGATTTTTAATATTTTTCTTTAAAGCATAAACCACTAAAGCGTATCCAACATTACAGAAACCACATTGATCCGCTCCTTCTTCTGCGAAATGATAAGCGATTTTAGCAGCTTCTTCTTGTATACCTTCTATGGTAGTGACGTGTTTATTCTCAATAGAGGCAGTAAGAACACTACAAGACATTACTGGTTTTCCTTCTAATAGAAGAGTACAACTACCGCAAGTAGATTCATTACAACCAACTTTAACAGATTTAATTCCATGACTTCTTAAGGTCTCGGATAAATATTCATCTGGTCTTACATCATATGACACTAAAGTGTCATTTAAATAAAATTTCACTAACATTATTTATTGACCTCCTCAAGTCCTCTTCTCACGTAGACTTTTGCTAAGTCAACACGATACTCTTTAGAGGCATCTTTATTATCCATGAAGGAAAGTTCTTCAACCGCTAATTCAGCAGCGTGAGCAAAATCTTTACCTCCATTATTTAAATATTCCATCGCTTTATAGCTTCTAGCGGCGACCATTGGTCTAGCGCCAACTACGACGCGATATTCTTTATTAACTTTAGCGACTGCAATATTCACAATTGGGAAATCTAAGGCGGTAGTTTTTACTTTCTTGAAGTAACCTTTTCCTTCGCCCTTTTTAATATGAATAGCCACTAAGATAGCGTTTAATTTGCCTTTATAGTTTAAGTATTCTTCTAAGTTCATTTTTTGAGCAGGATAGAATTCTAATTCAACATCATAAGGAAGTAATCCAGTAATCACATCAGAGAAAGGATATCTTCCCATGATTGATCCTCCAATAGTAGCGAGGTTTCTAAAATTCACTCCCATCACTTCTCTCACTGCGAATGCAGGTGCGCCCGCGAATAAAAAAGAAACGATTTTGGAATCTTCAAAATCACGTTGAGTAACCATTGACCCAACAACTACTTCATCTTTAGTTTCACTAATCTTATCCAAACCAAGTTTCGATAAATCAATTAAAGAGTCGTAACTTTGACCCATTTTTTTCATCCAAAGTCCACCAGCGAGAATCGCATTTTTTGGTGAGGCTTGAAGTTTTTGATAAGCATCTTCTAAAGAAGAGGCTCGGTAGTATTCATTAACTTTCATACTATCTCCTTCATAAAATATTCAAACTAGAAAAATCTAAAATATTATTTAGATTCATACTTATGTTTTTGTCTTCAACAACTATTATTTCACATTTTTTGCTGTCGCGAAACATTTTTAGATTATTATCTAATCCAAAATGTAGTAATTCATCTTTATATTTTTTAGATATATAAAGGGGATGACCTTCTAAATCTCCACATTTTGGATATCGAATTTCTCCTTTTCCCTCTAAGATTTTTTTAAAGGTTTCTTTTTTAATAAAAGGACAATCTCCTGGGATAACCATAAAGTCGTCTTTAGTCTCTTTTACCCCGGTTAATACACTAGAAAACATTCCTAGTTCATAATCTTTGTTATAAACAAAATCAACATTCTCTTCTTTTAAAGCTTCTCTAATTTCTTGATCGTATTTCCCAGTGACCACGATGATTCTATTAACAAATGGTCTTACACTTTGGATGGTGTACCAAAGTAATGGATGCCCTTTATAATCTAAAAGCATCTTATTAGCGCCCATTCTTGTGGACTTGCCACCGGCTAAGATAATGCATTCCGCCATGAGATAATTATATAATTATAATTAGCCTTTTATCAATAAAGACAAACAAAAACAGCCATTTTGGCCATTTTTGTTTACTTTTCATAGTGTGTCCACATTCTAGCAATAATTACTACGTTTTCTTCTTTCCTAATTTCGTAGATTAATCGATGTTGAACATTAATTCTTCGAGAATACATATTCCTAACACCAATTAATTTTTCATACTTCGGTGGATTCTGGAATGGATTATTTTTTAATAGTTCTACAAGCGCCTTAACTTTCTCTACCAGGGCTGGATATTGCTTTAGCTTTTCATAATCAGAATAAGCCTGTTTAGAAAATACTACTTCCATGGGGGTTCTTTAATAAATTCGCTTGTAGGAGTATTGTTGATTTCCTCCAAGGATTCATAAACACCATCGATTCCAGCAAGATAGAGAGACTCGATTAGACTATTATAATCATCTTCGCTGAGCATAATGACATTTCCGTCTTTTGTACTAATGTTTATCACATCATTATAATTTATGCATGATGCTGCCAATTTATACAAATCTGCTCTTGCATTGCTGATATTAGTATTTACCATATTTGTCTCTCCTTTGATGTCATTATATCGTACGAGTTTTCGTACGTCAATAAGAATGAGAACAAATTATTCTTTAAAATAACGATCGTTTCTTCTTAAAACAAACCAATAAATTAAGAAAGTATAAATCGCTAAAACTAAAGCAATAACAACCGCGGTTAAATAGAAAGCAAAATTAGAAGTTACACAGCCCATGTATTGATATAAAACTGTGTTAAATAAATTAAAGGCAAAATGAACAAAAATACAAATTGGTAAAGAATAAGTATATTCATATATAAATCCTAAAAGGATTCCTAAGCCAAAACTATACGCGACTTGAATTAAAACAGTTACTAGCCCATCCACTGTGGAGATGTTGACCATGTTTAACAAGTGGAACAAAGCAAAAATTGTTGCCCCATAAAGGATTCTTTTTATTGAACCTACTCTTACTAATGCACTTTGAATAAATAGTCTAAATAGAAATTCTTCTACTACCGCTCCTAAGAAGTGAAGGATGATAAATAAAGATAAATAACCACTAGTCATAGTTGTCCCAGTTGTTTGAGCGCCATCTAAACCAAAAGCAATCAAATTAGAGAAACAGGCTAATAAAAATGGGATAAATAATAACGCTCTTTTGAGATTTTGAAATTTAAAAATATTTACTCTATTAACAAAACAAATATAAATGTAATAGAAAAGAATAAGTAATCTCAAAGAGATTTGAATTAATAATTTATATGTTGCTTCAATTCTAAATAAGTCGACTGGAAAAGCCGCAACAAAGATAAAAAGTAAGGCAAAGATTAATAAATCAGAAAATCTAAATTTCATCTTTTACAAACACTTTCTTCTTATATAAATATATTAACAAACCCGCCCCTAAAAATAGAACGATACACCAATATTGAGAAGGTGATAATCCGACTAATTGTCCTCTTTCATCTCCTCTAAAAAATTCAATAACGAAACGGAATATAGAATAAGCGAATAAATATATAACCGCTGTGTAATTTGTATAGTGTTTAAAGGCGAAAACAAGTAGGAACGCCCCTAAAATGAATAAAAATGTCATCTCAATGAGCTGAGTTGGTAGGTGCTCTCCAATACCTGGAAAATTAATATCTAGATGAGTGTGAGTGGTAATGCCGTAACAACATCCACTTAAAAAACAACCAATTCGACCAAACCCGTGTCCTATAGCGACACACCCTGGGGCAATCACTAAAATCTTTTTAAATATTGGAGGATTATTTCTTAAGTAATAGAAGCGGTACGTTAATATAAAGGCAGGGATACCAAACACTAACCCTCCATAGAAAGTCATCGCCCAAGTCCAGTGTGGGGACAGTCCATTTATAGAAGCTTTTATAGCTTCATAAACATTCTCCACTAAAATAGCGAAGATAATTCCGACAATAACAGTAACAATAATAACAATTGATAAATCTAAAAATGATTTCTTTTCTACTCCATTTTTCGCTAAATAGATAAAGAAAATCACGCTCGCGGCGATCACTCCAAGAATGATCATCACGACCATAGAAAATCCATCAATTCCAAATAAATTTGGGTACATACGTTTATATTACTATTTTTTGTTTATTTATTCATTATTATCTATAAAGGGTATATTATTTTCTCGAGGTAAAAAGAAATGTCTAGATATGTAGTTAGTTTAGGCGGTAATGCTTTAGGTAATAACGCCGAAGAACAAAAAGTTTTAGTGAGCAATGTTGCTAAATACATTGTTAAACTTATGAAGGACGGTCACGAAGTGGTTATTGTCCATGGTAATGGACCACAAGTAGGAATGATTAATAATGCTTTTACTGACGCTAAAAGTGTTCCAGATATGCCGTTCCCAGAATGCGGAGCAATGTCACAAGGCTATATTGGTTTCCACTTACAAAATGCATTACAAAATGAATTAAAAGCTCAAGGTGTAAAAAGAAATGTCGCTACAGTGGTCACTCAAGTTGTTGTAGACAAAAATGACCCACTATTCCAGAATCCAAGTAAACCAGTCGGTGGATTCATGTCAAAAGAAGAAGCTGAAAAAGTTGCCAAAGAAAAAGGTTGGACCGTTAAAGAAGACGCTGGTAGAGGCTATAGAAGAGTAGTTCCTTCCCCACTTCCAATTGATATTGAAGAAAAAGAAGTTATCTCTCAATTAGTGAAAGCCGGTAACGTTGTCATTTGTGCTGGTGGAGGCGGTATCCCTGTTATTAAAGAAGGAAATAAACTTGAAGGTGTTGCTGCGGTTATTGATAAAGACTACGCTTCCGCTTTAGTTGGTGAGCTTGTTGGAGCAGATTACTTAGTAATCTTAACCGCTATTGATAATGTTTGTATCAACTACAAGCAACCAGATGAAATCAAATTAAAAGATGTTTCTTTAGAACAAATTAAAGAATATTTAAAAGGTGACTATTTTGCTAAAGGTAGCATGTATCCAAAAGTAAATGCTTGTGTTAAATTCCTAACTAAGTGTCCAGGAAAGAAAGCCATTATTGCCGCTTTAGAAAACGCTGAAAAAGCGTTCGAAGAAAAAAGCGGAACAATTATCAAATAATACAAAACAAACAAAAAAAGAACTCTTTAAGAGTTCTTTTAATTTTTATGTAATTTTACATTAAAGAAATGATTAATGAAGAGATATAACTAGAGACATCTGAATATTCTGAAATAGCTTCTTCATTAATTTTTTTCATCTCTGCTTGCTCATTATAAGTAGCGGTTAAACTAACTGAACCATTAATAGCAAAGGAAACTTCTTCAATTGTCCCAGAAACATTAGCGGATAAACTAATTTCTTCTAAAGCATAATCTTCAGAACCTTTATCCATGCCGACACTCACTAATAAGCCAGCAACACCATTTACAGGCATATATTCTGGTGGAATTTCTAAAGCAGCAGCAATTTGAGCACTACTAACATTAATAGCAATAGATGTTTTATCTAATCCTTCTTCTCCTTCACTAATTTCAGTCATTTTAATTCCAACAATTGGGGAAACATATGGAAGGAATTCACTCACAAATTCATTCATATTTGTTTCAATTTGACCAACGAATTCTTGAGCGAAAGTTAAGATGGCAGTAATTGGATGTAACATTTCTTGTTCTTCCATTGCTTGAGCGCCTTTTGCCACTCTAGCTTCATTAATACTTTCAAGTAATTTAGTGACATCAACAAGTGCTAATCCTGGACGATATTCACTGCCTTCTATTTTTTCTCCAAGTATAGAATCAAGCGTTGTTTCAATTTGTTCTTCTGGCATTTCGGTTAAAGCGAGTTCAGTTTTTATATAATCTTGAAGAACTTGATTTGATAAATCAAAATAGGCAACTGTACCATCTTCTAATTCAGTAGCATAGACAGATAAATTAACGTCGTTAAAGGCAATATCTTCTGGAATAGGCATCTTTTCTTTAGCTTCATCAGGTAAATTTAAATGAGAATTAAGAGTGAAGTTCTCTAAATTTAAGAATAAAGATGAATAGGATTTTTCATCTGCAGTAACAACAGTTTCAAATCCAAAATATAAATCACCTTTAAGTCTTACATTACCTCCATAAGTAACGTTTTCGACAGCAACCGAAATTGAAGCAGATAGATCAGCAGCTAAATGATAGACTGAACGCATTTCAGATACATTTAGCATTTCTTTAAAAGCATCATCAATATATTCTTCAACAACACCTTCTCCTTCTTTTGCAGGATCAACTACACTAACATCATCTGGAAGTGATTTTCTTACCGCCTCCATTGGGTCGGTTTCTCCACAGCTTGCTAATAAGGCTAATACTGGAACAACCATTAATAATCTTTTTTTCATATATTTTTAATATCTCCTTTTTAATTTTCGACTATATTATAGTCCACTTTTATTTTGATTCAATCAACAAAAAAGCAGACGCTAAAAATTCTAACATCTGCTTTTATAAATAAATTATCTAGCTAATACTTTGATAGCTTCAGGAATGGAAGGTAACGCTTTAACTTCCTCACTTAATTCAAGTAAGACCGCTCCATAAGCACCCTTAACACCAGAAACAAATTTATTAACTTTTCCTCCAGCGGCTTTAACTGCTTCTAATACTTTTTCAGAAGCATCGCCTTTAGTAAGCACTACTAATCTAGGACCGGCTTTTGGACCAAGAGTTAAGTTAGGGTAGTTAACTGAATTAACAATATTTCCGTTTTCGATAAATTCGACAACTTGTTTAGCCGCCATCATCGCACAGTTATCTTCAGCTTCTTCTGTAGAGGCGCCTAAGTGAGATATAGCGATTACACCTTCAGTATTAGCGCTTTTAGCGTTAGGGAAGTCAGTAACGTATCTTCTAACTTTACCAGTCGCTAAAGCTTCTTTCATGTCATCATCATTAACTAAAGCATCTCTAGCAGCGTTAATAACAATTACTCCATCTTTAGCTTTAGCTAATGCATCTTTATTGATCATCCCGCGAGTTGCATCCATAAGAGGTACATGAACAGTGATATAATCACTGACTTTAAGTAATTCATCTAATTCAACAAATTTGACGCCTGATAATAAATCTTTATAGCGTTCTCTAGTATTTGTTGAAGGCTCAACACCCACTACTTTCATGCCGAGTTTACTAGCTGCATCAGCTACTAAAGCACCAATGGCGCCACAACCGATAACACCTAGGGTTTTACCCAAGATTTCAGTACCAGCAAAGGCTGATTTAGCTTTTTCCATGGTCTTATTAATTTCTGGATCACCTTTATTTTCTTTGACCCATTCCATAGAACCTCTAATATCTCTAGCAGCAAGTAACATCATGGCAATTGTTAATTCCTTAACTGCATTAGCGTTAGCTCCTGGAGTATTAAAGACAACTACACCTTTTTCCGCATATTTATCTAGAGGAATGTTATTAACTCCTGCTCCCGCTCTAGCGACACATTTAACAGATTCTGGTAAATCCATTTCATGCATTGCCGCACTTCTTACTAAGACTGCATCACTACCTTCTAACTCTTCTACTACTTTGTAGTTAGATGGTAATACACCTAAACCAACCTTAGAGATTTTATTTAAACAATAAATTTTTCTTTCCATTAGTTCACCTATTTATGTTCGTCTTCGAACTCTTTCATATATTTCACTAAAGCTTTAACCCCTTCAATAGGCATCGCGTTATAAATAGAGGCTCTTAATCCACCGGTTGATCTATGACCTTTTAAGTTAGTGAATTTATATTTTTTCGCTCCTTCTAAGAATGCAGCGTCTAATTCATCGCTTGGAGTTCTAAAGGTTACGTTCATTAAGGAACGAGAATCTTTTTCAACACTTGGTCTATAGAATGAAGAACTATCTAAATAGTCATATAAGATTTTGGCTTTAGCTTCGTTAAGTTCTTTTCTCTTTTCAAGTCCACCAGTAGCAAGTAACCACTTAAAGACTTTTCCGCAAATATAAATGCCATAAGTTGGTGGGGTATTATACATACTGCCATTTTCTACATGTGGAGCGTATCTTAAATAAACTGGAAGAGGTAATTCTTTTGAGCGTTCCACTAAGTCATCTCTAATAATAATGATAGTGACTCCAGCTGGGCCAACGTTCTTTTGCGCTCCAGCGTAAATCATACCGAATTTCTTAACATCGATTGGTTCAGATAAGAAACACGACGACATATCACAAATTAATGGGACTTTACCTGTATCTGGATATTCTTTAAATTTAGTTCCGTAAATTGTGTTGTTATCGCACATATAAACATAGTCTGCTTCAGGGTCTAATTTGAGCGATTTCACATCAGGAACCCTTCTAAATTGGACATCTTCACTACTTCCAGCGACGTTTACTTGACCAAAGAATTTAGCGTCTTGCATCGCTTTTTTAGTCCAAACACCGGAATGAATATAATCTGCCTTTTTATTAACGGTCATTAAGTTCATTGGAATCATACCAAATTGAAGTGTCGCTCCTCCTTGAAGGAATAAGACACGATAATTATCTGGGATACCCACTAACTTACGTAAATCAGCTTCCGCTTCATCGATAATTTGTTGATAAACCTTAGATCTATGGGACATCTCCATCACAGACATTCCACATCCACGATAATCAAGCATTTCTTCCGCTGCTTCTTTTAATACTTCTTCAGGAAGCATTGCTGGACCTGCAGAAAAGTTATAAATTCTTGCCATAAAATTCTCCTTTAATCTTTTATTATTTTCTTGGCTTCAAGATAATATCTTTTTTCGTTTGCGTGCCCCATTGAAAATGATTTTCTTGGTAACACAGTTCCAGAGGCTAAATAATCAAATAAGTCCTCTTTAGTTAAGGCAGGCATTGCTATTGCAACACTACCCTTATTTTTATCAGCAACCGCAAGTAATTCTTCTTCATCATGAATGAAATCAATTTTCACTTGAGGATGTAACCTCATATAAACATCTAAGAAGGTTTGGACCATTAAATATGCTTTAGGGGCATTTTTTGGTAATTTTAATTCTTTCTTACCTTCTTCTTTTGTATAGGTGAAGGAAGAATATTCCCCTTTACAAACATCTCTAAGTTGATGTTCGAATTCTTTATCAACATTAAATAGCACACGATGAATTGGTTCAAAGATGATTCCATCATCATATAAGTTATTAGCTTCCACTAAAGCAAATCTAGCAGGATGATTTTCTCTTTCTTCTTGAGATAAACCCTTTTTAACATTTTCCCAATGCGCCTTTGCAGTCGCTAAAGAGTGGTTACCATCTCCAACTATAAATAATAATCCATTGTTATTCCTATGGAATAATTCGTCAAATTTTTGAATAACTTCTTTAGTGTTATTAACTTTATATCCACAGATATGACCGCCATCTTTATTGAGTTCAAAGTCATATACTTTTTCTAATTTGTCACGATTAGCATATAACTCTTCTACGATGGTTTTTTTAGGATCATCAAACAACACTAAAATATGAGGTAATTCAATCGGTGCGTCTTTTCTAATCTTTAATCGAGGTGGAATTCTTTCTACGATTGTAGCTTCACTTGCTCTAATTAAAGCGTCAGTCCCTTTTTCGTAAGAATAATCTTCTAAATCAACTGCTAAAATTAAACCTAAACGTCTAACTCCATAAGAGGTGACTCTTTCAACAAGAATAAAGCATTCACCGATATCTACTAAATCATTGTTTCTCAAATAATGGTTGATATTTTTATTAATACCTTCAATATATTTGTTGTTATCAGTATTTTCTAAATACGCTTCTGGATAAATCATATTGAAAGTTGAGACTTCTTCTTCAATTTCTTTTTTTAAAGAGTCCCAATATTCAAGATTAGAAGTGTATTGATCACAGGCAATGACCGCATATTTAGACATATCCACTCCCTTTTTAGGAAGTAAGATATGAGGTGCCTTTACAGTTTTAATCATTAGCAAACACCTTGAGCAAGCATTGCATCATAGACTTTTAAGAATCCCGCGATGTTAGCACCTAACGCTAAGTTACGTGGTTGACCAAATTGAACCGCGGTATCATGACATGCTTTAAAGATTTTCTTCATAATTTCTTCGAGTTTTTGGTCAACTTCTTCGAATGTCCAGCTTAAGTGCATAGCGTTTTGACTCATTTCAAGACCAGAAACCGCAACTCCACCAGCGTTACTTGCTTTTCCTGGAGCAAATAAGACATCATGAGTGTTGAAATATCTAATCGCTTCTACATCGGTTGGCATATTTGCACCTTCCACTAACATATAGCAACCATTTTTCTTTAATTCTTCAGCTTCTTTTAAAGCGATTTCACCTTGAGTTGCACATGGAAGAGCAATTTCACAATGAACAGACCATAATCCTCTAGGTCCTTCTACAAATTTTGCCCCTTTATGTGTAGAAGCATATTCTTTTGAGAACATACCTTTTTTCTTACTTAATTCAACAATATATGGAACATCTAATCCATTAGGGTCACTAACGTATCCATCAATATCACTCATACCCACTAAAATAGCGCCTAATTGATGTGCTTTTTCAGCGGCCATTCCACCGACTTTACCACACCCAGAAATGATGATTTTTTTGCCTTTGAAATCAGTATTATAGTAAGTTTTGAGCATTTCTCTAGCATAATAGAGCAAACCATAACCTGTTGCTTCAGGTCTAGCTAGAGATCCACCATAAGAGATTCCTTTGCCAGTGAAAACACCGCTCCATTCGTCTCTTAATTTCTTATACATTCCAAACATATATCCGACTTCTCTAGCGCCAAATCCTAAGTCTCCAGCAGGGACATCAGTGTCTGGTCCAATATGTCTAAATAACTCAGACATAAATGACTGGCAGAATCTCATTACTTCGCCATCGCTTTTTCCACGTGGATCAAAATCAGCGCCACCTTTGCCGCCACCCATAGGGAGACCAGTTAAGCTATTTTTAAATGTTTGTTCGAAACCTAAAAACTTTAAAATTGATAAATTAACTGATGGATGAAATCTCATACCACCTTTATAAGGACCAATTGCAGAGTTGAATTGCACTCTATAACCGGTATTTACTCTAATTTTTCCTGAATCATCAACCCAAGGGACTCTCATTTCAATAACTCTTTCAGGAACAATCAATCTTTCTAAGATTGAGTATTGTTCAATACGTGGATCTTTTTCCACTAAGAAATCCATTGAGTCAAAAAATTCTTCAACTGCGGCAACAAATTCTTTTTCGTTACCATATCTTCTTTTTACATCTTCTAACAAATTATTTAAATATTCACTCTTATACATAGAGTCTCCTTTCTTGAATGCATGAAAAAATGGTCATTAAAACGACTTAACACTCATTCGAATAAATAATTTCATCTACAACTATAAGAGTATCACTTTAAATTCTTTTTACAAGTAAAAGAAAAGCGGACCATTTATTTCTAGCCCGCTATCTTAGATTAATAAATTGTATGATTGAGTCTTGTATATTCGCCATAAAGTTTTAAACAGGCTTTTCTATCTAACTCAATAACTAGTTTTTCTCTTTCTCCAGGTTTTTGCATCTCATAGAATTTAGCATCTCTAAACCCAATTTCTTCTGTATCAATAATGTTACAACCGTAGAATACTTTCTCGATGTTAGCCCATAAAATTGCGGACATACACATTGGGCATGGTTCACCAGTTGTATATAATTCACATCCACTTAAGTCATATGTTCCAAGTTTCTTACAGGCTTTGTGAATTGCCATCATTTCGCCGTGACAAGTAGGATCATTATTCTTTAAAACTTGATTATGTCCCTTACCGACAACTACTCCATCTTTCACTATAACCGCACCAAAAGGACCGCCGTGACCAGCTCTAATTCCTTTTCTTGCTTCATTAATCGCCATTCTCATGTACTTATTCATTTTTTAATACCTCATTAACTATTTTATATTTTTCATATTCTTTTTTGTAATCCATTTATCAAAAACTCTAAAATAATACTCTTTCCATGTCTTCTTTAATATGTCTTTATTATAAAAATTAGATATAAATTTAGAGTTCTCAACATTTTCATTATAGTAGGTTATATCATTTTTAAGTTTATTAAGTTCATTATTGAATTCTTCAACTGATTTTCCACGACAATATTTTTGAAATAGAATCGGTTTATATAAATCTAGATCACGAACCAAAAATGGTTTATGGACATTGCATGCTTCTAGGATTGTCATTGGGAATAATTCAATGAATGAGGGCATAAACAAAACATCACAAATATTAAAAACTTCATTCATGTATTCTCTATCGATAATGGATAAATGAATCATATTTTGAGGTAAGTTTTCCAATAATTTCTTATATTTTTTGTATCCATCAGTAATTTTGCCAAAGCTAAATCCACCTGCCCAGATGAAAGTCATGTCAGGATTTTGTCTAGCGACTTCTACAAAACCATCAAATCCTTTTCTAGTTTGAATCTGGCCGCAGCCAAGAACTATAAATCTATCTGTTGGAACACCATATTTTTGTTTTAATCTATCAATTTCATCTTTTTGTAAAGGTTTAAATTTTTCATGATCAACAAAATTAGGTATATAGGTTATTTTTTCTTTTGGAATTTTTATCTTTTCTAACTCTGAAATAAAAGAGGGATTAACAACAATAATTTCATCTGCTTTTCTATATGTTTTTTCAACATATCTATTAAAAATTTTATTAATTAGTTTAGGTAGTTTAAGGCTCCCGTCATTTTTAGAGGGAACAAAGTGAACATACATAATATTTAAATGTTTCTTGTTCATTCGTATACGATATTTAGGATCAACTGTATGGATATGGTAGATGTCAAATTTAGATGACTTAGAGTTTATTTCAACTTCAAAATCATCTTTCATCTCTTGGATAAGTGTTACTTGTTCTCTAAAAGCACTAGCAACCCCTTGTCCTTTAACGGTTTCAGCACTACTAAGCATGTTAATACGTAATTTCATAACACTTCTATTTTAATAGAACACGATGCGAATAAAAATCTTTATTTTAATGATATTAATATCTTAAAATATATATACTTTGTAAAGGAGGCTAGTCATGTTAAGTAAAAAATTAGCTATAGAAGTTCTTAACAAAATGTTAGAAACTGGCGCTGACTACTCTGAAATATTCTTTGAGGATAGTATTGGAACAGGTATTACCATTGAAAACGGTAAGGTTTCTACTTCTTCAACAGGAATTACTTCTGGAGTTGGCTTAAGAATATTAAAAGAAAATAGATGCGTATATGGTTATACAAGTGATTTAACAAAAAAAGGACTTATGTCTTTAGCAGATTCATTAAATAAATCCTTTAATGGAGAGAGAATCCTAACAGTAGACCACTTAGATTTAATTAAAGCACCTAATAGAAATCCAATTAAAAGGAGTTATAAAACCTTAACTCAAGAAGAAAAAATCGCTTTAATTAGAGAAGGCACTAATGCAATAGAAGAATTAAAAGATCCTAGAATCGTAAGATACATAGGTAGTTTTGGCAGTAATTATCGCTTTGTTGCTGTCTATAATTCAAAAGGCAAATGGTTTAAAAAAGAAACCGAGTTTGCTAGACTCGCTTACTCAGTAGTAGTCGCTGACGAAACTGGTATGGAAACGGGATTTGAAGGACCAGGTTGCCAAGATGATATTTCATATTTTAGAAATAAAGTTAAACCAAGAGAATCAGCACTTAAAGCTGTTGATACAGCATTATTAATGCTTTCTGCTAAAGAATGTCCAAGCGGAAAAATGCCAGTTGTTATTGGAAACGGTTGGGGTGGAGTTCTTTTCCATGAAGCATGCGGACACCCACTTGAAGCAAGTGCTGTTTCTAGAGGATTAAGTTGTTTTGCCGGTAAAGAAGGAGAAATGATTGCTTCTCCAATCGTTACCGCAGTCGATGATTCCACTATTCCTAATGCTTGGGGATCAATTGATATTGATGATGAAGGCAACTTAGGAACAAAACGTGTCTTAATTAAAGATGGAAAATTAGTTAACTTCATGATTGATGACTTTAATGGTAGAAGAATGGGCAAAGAAGGTAACGGATCTTGTCGTAGACAGAACTATAAATATTGCCCAACAAGTAGAATGAGTAACACGTACATTGATAACGGAAAATCAAATCCAGAAGATATTATTAAGGCTACTAAATTAGGTTTATATGCAGTTTCGTTTAATGGAGGATCTGTTGATCCAACCACAGGTGAATTTAATTTTGGATGTTCTGAAGCTTATATTATTAGAGATGGAAAAATCGCTGAACCAGTAAAAGGAGCAACTTTAATTGGTAAAGGCGAAGATATCCTTAAAAAGATTGATATGGTAGGAAATGATTTAGCCTTGGCTCAAGGTATGTGTGGTGCCGCTAGTGGAAGTATACGTACAAATGTTGGACAACCTACTATTCGTGTGAGCGAAATTTTGGTTGGCGGAAGAGGAGGAGAATTAAAATAATGAAATTCGATAGATTTTTTGAACTAGCTAAAAAAGCTGGAATTGAAGAAGCAGAATTTACATTCTCATCAACTAGTTCTTTATCTTTCTCTTTGTTCCATGGAGAAATAGATTCATATTCAAATAATAAGTCTTATAGTTTTTATGCACGTGGAATTTATAAAGGAAAAATGGGTTCTATTGCTAGCGATGTATACAATAACAAAATGGCAGAATATTTTGTTGAACAAATCATTGCAAACGCCTCAGTTGTAGAAAATGATGATCCTGTGTTTATCTTTAAAGGAAGTGAAAAATACAGAAAAATTAATACTTTTAATCGTCGATTAGGCAATATTCCTGTAGAAAAGAAAATTGAAATTGCAAAACAAATTGAACAAGAGTTAAAAAACGCTGACCCAAGAATTGTTGAAGTGGCAACAGTTGCTTATGACGAGACAAGTAACTCTACCACTATCATAAATACTCACGGATTAAAGCTATCTCAAAAATCAAACTTCTTTGCGTATTATGGTTCTGCAGTAGCTAAAGAAAAAGAACAAACAAAGACTGGATTCGAGCTTTACTTTGGAAATGATTTTGAAAAATTTGTCCCAACTGATTTAGTAAAGGCTATTGCTAAAGAAACAGTTTCCCAATTAGGTGGATTCCCTTGTGAATCATCAACCTACAAAGCAGTATTAGCACCATCTGTTGTTTCTTCATTAATGTCCGCTTATATTTCAAGCGCAATTGCAGAGGATGTACAAAAGAACTCATCTTTATTTATTGGAAAATTAGGTCAAAAAGTAGCGTCTAAAAAGGTTACAGTCGAGGATTTACCAATTAATAAAACTGTTTTTGCAAAATCGTTCGATGATGAAGGCGTTGCTACTTCTAATAGAGCAATTATCAAAAATGGTGTCTTGCAAACCTATCTATATAACTTAACAACCGCTGCTAAAGATGGTGTTGAATCTACAGGTAATGGTGTTACCTCAGGTAGTAAAGTCTATACAGCACCAACATATTTAAAAATGAGGCCTGGAAAGAAATCTCAGGAAGAACTATTCAAAGAAATTGGTAATGGCGTTTATATTACCGATGTTTCAGGTTTACACGCTGGATTAAACTCAAGAACAGGTAATTTCTCACTTCAATCAACAGGATTCTTAATTAAAGACGGAAAAATTGATCATCCACTCGATATCATTACAGTATCCGGTAACTTAGTTAAACTATTTAACTCAGTGTCCTATGTAGGTAATGACAGTAAAGAGTTTATGAGCGGCACTAATTGCCCTTCTGTCATTGTTTCTAAATTAGTTGTTTCTGGAAAGTAAAAAGTAATAAGTTGATAGCTAAACAAAAAAAGTTTGTTATCAACTTTTTTAATGCTTATAATTTTGATTAGGTATGGAAGAAATCGAAATAGAAGAGTTAAAAGAGCAGCTATTAACTGCAGTAGAAAAGCGCGATCGACAAAAAGTCATCGAAATTTTTGATACTGTTCCAAACATTGATATTGCAGAAGCCGTTGAAGATGTTGATGATGTCAAAACTCTTTTATATATCTTTAAAGTCGTAAATAACGAATACGCTGCTGAATTTTTCGCAGAATTATCTTCTGACCAACAAGAATTAATCATTAATGCTTTCTCAGATAAAGAACTCGTTGATCTTATTAATGAGTCCTACGCTGACGATATTACTGACGCTATTCAACAATTACCAGCCAACATCGTTAACAGGGTTTTAAAAGTTTGCCCTAAAGAAATGCGAAACGATGTTAATAAACTTTTAAACTATAAAGAAGATACTGCTGGCAGTGTCATGACTACCGAATATATCGAAATGAAAGAAGATGTCACTGTAAAAGATGCCATCAAGTTCATTAGAGAAAAAGGTAAAGATGCTGAAACTGTTTATACAATCTTTGTCAGAGACAATAAAAGAACACTTACTGGAACAGTAGACTTAGATGATTTAATCTTCGCAAAAGAAGATGAAAACTTATCAGACATTATGAATAGAGACTTTGTCTCTTGTAATGTTAATGACGACCAAGAAGATGTTGCTAAAATGTTCAAACGTTATGATTTAACGGCGATGGCAGTTACTAATGATGAAAACAAAATCGTTGGTATTATCACCATCGATGACGTTGTTGACATTATGGAAGAAGAAACCAGTGAAGATATTGCTCGTATGGCGGCTATCTCTGATATGTCTGATCCATATTTAAAGACACCTGTATATAAACTTGTTTTGAAATGTGTTCCTTGGATTATTGCTTTAATGATATTACAAGTCTTCTCAACCTTAATTCTTTCTGGATTTGAAGCGGAGATTAGTAAATTTGCTATCTTAGCGGTATTCACCCCACTTATTATGGATGCTGGAGGAAACTCTGGTGGACAAACCACTACCATGATAGTTAGGTCATTATCTCTTGATGAATTTGATAAAAAAGACTACTGGAAAGTAGCCTGGAAAGAATTACGTGTTGCTGCTTTAATTGGCGGCATCGTTGCTGTTTTTGCTTTTGGATGGCTAATGTTTGAGATGAGTGTTGGTATTGTTGACACTTCTTCTATACAGTTATCTGATAAAATCGGTTTAATCCATGGAGAACTTCTAATTGCGACTTTAGTAGCATCAACATTATTTGTCACAATGATTATCTCTAGAATGGTTGGTTGTTCACTTCCATTCTTAGCTAAATTAGTAAAATTAGACCCAGCAGTGGTCTGTGGGCCTTTTACTACAACTATTGTTGATATCGTATCTTTAATTACTTATTTCTTAATCTGGACTCAAATTTTGAATCCACTATTCTTTAATATCTATTATTCGTAAAGTTTATAAATATCTAATTCCCATTTAGGGTGTGCTTGGCACACCTTTTCTAATGCCTCATTAAATAACACTAGTTCAGGATGTTTACGGCTAGGAATTGTATTTTTATAGGCTTTAGCAACCTTTGATAAGGCTAAAGCGCACTCACTACGTGATTTATCAAATAAACCAGCCATTAAGATATATGTTCTAATTCCAATTAAAGTGTGATCGCTAGAAATATCTCTTTTAAGAGATAAAGATATCTCATTATTATAATATTCACTCATTTCTTCAAATGGGGTGGTCATAATTTTAATGTATATTTTTTGTTCGTTAACTTCTAAGAATGGTTTACTTGTTAATTCTCCAGGTTTCGCTAATATTTCTTCAATTAATTTAGAAGCTTCATCGTATTTCTTTTCATCAATAAAAGTCGCTACACTTAATAATTTCCCTTCAGCGCGATTAAGATTAACTTGTTTAACTGGTTTATCGTCCTTTTTATCATCGCTAATAGTGATAGAACCATTATGATCATTACTCGCGGCTAATAAATCGTTATAACCTTGATAATCTTTGCTTTTTAATAAAGAGAAAAGTTGATATCCATTAGTGAATACATCACTTTTAATCGGAATAATATCATAGATAAATAAAATTAAAGAGATAATCCCAACGGTTAAGAAAGCATATGCGACATCCCCGTCAAATTTAGATCCAGTTTTATTGAAATAAAAGAAACAAATTAACGCTCCTACAAACCAAGATAAATTAAAGAAAGGACCATATAACAAATAAGGAAGAGGATTTGGTTTCTCTTTCTTTGCATAATTAGGAACAATTAATGTTTCTCCAGTTAATCCATTAAATCTTCTAAAGCCAAACTTATGTTTACCGTTATCAACATAAATAGTGAAATATAAGATAGTAAATTTAACAATCTTATATCCACCAGCTTTAGCTCCTAAGGCGTGGCCAAATTCAAATAATATCGCGCTTAATATAATTCCTACAACAATACAGCCAATGATATATAAGGCATATTGCCACACAGCAGTCATTGCCGAATTTTGGAAATGCCTTTGAAGAACAGTAAAACCATACACCACCGCAAATGCGAAGATGAGTAGGTACATGATAATTCCAAAAATGCTCTCTTTTTTCATAATTTGTTATAAACAAGAATAATATATTTTGCGTGCGACTTCATCATTTATCGGTTTTGTATGATGATAAACAGTGCGTGTGTTATTGTTTGTAACTTTATTTACTAAAGATTCAATATCTTCTTTCTTCACTCCTAAATCAGATAATTTATTAGGGAGATCCATGCGAGAAAAATATTCTTCAAAAGCAGATATTGTCGCTAAAGCATCTTGCTCTTTATCTCCAGAATATATATCAAACACTCTTTCCCCTAAAGTGGTGAATTTATCAATATCGTATTTGTAATAATATTTACACCAAGCAGGGAATAAAATTGCTAGTCCTAAACCATGAGCGATATGTGGGAATGATCCACTAAGAGGATGCTCTAATTGATGTACTGGCATATTGTATTTTTTGCCAATACTAGTTAATCCATTATGAGATAAAGAAGAGGCAAGCATTAAAGCAGATTGATATTCGTAATTTGTAGGATTTTGATATGCAAGTAAGCCAACTTCTAAAACATTCTTAATTAATCCTAAAGCAAACTCATCTGCAAGTTCATATTTATCACTCTCAGAAAAATATCTTTCTAATGTATGCATTAAAATATCCACTACACCATAAGCAATTTGTTCTTTTGGTAATGAATAAGTTAACTCTGGATTTTCAATTGCAAAGACAGGTCTAACTAAATCAGAGTTAAATCCAACTTTGATACCAGTTGCATCATCTTGAATAACACAAGAATTTGATAATTCACTTCCAGCAGCGGAAATAGTTAATATAACTCCAACAGGTAATGCTTTAGTTGGTATTGCTTTATGTAAATTGATATCTTTGACTCCACCATTATGATAGAAGTTAACCGCAATACACTTTGCGGTATCGATCACACTACCTCCACCAATGGCCAATATGAAATCAATTTTATGAGTGCGAATAATAGACAATCCTTCTTCAACTAAATCAAATGTTGGATTTGCCCTTACTCCTCTAAGTAATTCAAAAGGAATAGAAGCTTTTCCTAAAGAAACAACCACTCTTTCTAATAAACCACTTTTAATAACCGAATTCTTACCAATAACAATTAAAACTCTACTAGCTCCAAATTCTTTTAAAATGGAGCCAACATCGTTTTCTTTTCCTGATCCGAAATATATTTTAGTGGGAGATACAAATTCAAAGTTTTTCATTGTTTTTTCTCCAAATTGATGGCTTTTTGCACATTTTTCTTAAAATTTTCCTTATCAATAAAGTTGAAAGAATTCATTAAACCAATAAGGGTTTTGTTCTTGTAATTTGTCAAATAATAAACAGTGGAATTGCCATATCCATAAGCATAAAATCTAGCAATTGATTTCTTGGTATTTGGGTGAAGAATGTTGTCTTCATCAATCTTTTTAATGAACTTTAAGGCAGTGGTATAAAAAACGTTATAAACAAATTCAGAAAATAAGTCGCTACCTGCACTTTGTAATGTCGCATCGACAAATGCTTGGTTGTCTTTATAGTATTCAAAAACAAAGACTATAAGTTCTTGAAAGGTTGTTGCATTATTAACACCAGGAATTTTTTCTTCTAAGAATACTTGAGTTAATAAATCATATGTATCGTGATAATGATAATAAAATGTTTTTCTAGAGATACCGCACTTTTTAGACAATTCTAAAACAGAGATATTCTCAAGCGGCTGCTTAGACATCATATCTTTTAAAGTAATCGCAAGTGCGTGTCCTGTTTTCATAAACTTATTTTATTTTGCAATATTCCTTAGCTACTTCACTACCTACAGCAGCGTTATTTAGAACTAATTTGATGTTACTCTCTAAAGAGTCACCACCAGTTAAATCGGTAATAGTCTTAAGTAAGAATGGGGTACATTCTTTTCCTTTGATACCTTGTTTATCCATTTCTTTTAAAGCAGTGTCAATCGCTTTATCGATAACATCTTTAGGCATTTCATATTGTTCTGGAATTGGATTGGTAAGTAAGATGCCGCCCACTAAACCATTTTCACGTTTAGCTTTAATAATCTTTGCCATTTCATAAGCAGATTCAACTTTATAATCTACTTTTAATCCAGAGTGAGAATTATAGAATGCAGGAAGTTCCTCGGTTTTAAATCCTAAAACAGGAACACCCATAGTTTCTAAATACTCAAGTGTTAAAGGTAAATCTAAAATAGCCTTTGCTCCAGCACAAACAACAGTGACATTAGTTTTAGCAAGCTCTTGTAAGTCAGCAGAAATATCCATAGTTTCTGTTGCCCCTCTATGAACTCCACCAATACCACCAGTAACAAAGACTTCGATACCAGCTTGGTTAGCAATAATCATTGTGGTTGCTACTGTAGTAGCTCCCCATAACTTTTTAGCGTACACCACAGGTAAATCTCTTCTAGATACTTTAAGAACACCTTTTCTTTTTCCGAATTCTTCAATTTCTTCAGGTGTCATACCAACAATTGGTTCACCATCAATAATTCCGATAGTAGCAGGAACTGCTCCGTGAGATCTAATAGTCTCTTCAACTTTTAAGGCAGTTTCGACATTTTTTGGATAAGGCATGCCATGGCTAATAATTGTGCTTTCTAAAGCGACCACTGGTCTATTTTCTTTTAAAGCTTGTAATACTTCTGGATTAATTTTCATTATCTTTTTCCTTCTTTTTAATTTTTTGCATATTTCCATAAATGGAATTTATTGTAACAGCTAAGAATCCTAGTACCGTCACTATTACGACAATAGCGACCCAGTTTTCTCCTGTTAATCGATCAAAGTTAATATTTAAAACATTGGTTTCTCCGCCTAAGAAAGTAAAGGCAAGAATAACACCAATTTGTAGCGCAGCAAATGCTCCAACAACAATACCTCTATAAAGATTTAAAGGTTGACAAGTAAGATATAAAACAAACATAGACAAGATAGAGAAAGACAAGATGGCAATTGAAGTAGCACCGTATCTACCAGCAGCGGTGTCGGTAATAGAAACACCATATTCTCTAACTCCTGTATAAATACCATTTTTATTTAAAACGAGGCATAGGTAACTCACTAAAACTGCAAATAATAATAGGACCGCATATGGAATGGCATTTTTCATAATGTTTCTCAAGAAACCACCTTTAATTGGTTTACTATCAGGTTCTAATGCAATAAAGAAAGAAACTAAGCCAATGCCAAAGACTTCCCAAAGAATCATATTATTTGTGGAGAACGGATAAACAATTTCTTTATCAATCAAAGAAGCGATTAAGAAGACAAAACTTAATACTGCAACAAATATTGTTTTAGTGACAAATAAAGATCCAGTTCTTTGTAAGTTATTAATAACTCTTCTTCCTTCACCAACAACCGAAGGCATTGTGGAAAAGTTATCATCTAATAAAACAACGTGAGAAACGTTTCTTGCACCTAATGAACCAGAATTCATTGCAATTGAGCAATCCGCTCTTTTTAAAGCGAGCATGTCGTTAACTCCATCACCCACCATAGCGACTGTATGTTTAGCTTCTCTAAGTGCGATGACTAAAGCTTCTTTTTGTTCTGGGGTGACTCTACCAAAAACAACATAGTCATTAGCGATGCTTTTAACTTCTTCGATACTCATTCCTTCTAAAGAAACATATTTTTCCGCTCCAACAATGCCCGCAACTCGAGCAATTTCACTAACAGTAAGAGCGTTATCTCCAGAGATCACTTTTACTTGGACATTGTTTTCTTGGAACCATTTGAATGTTGCTAAAGCATCTTCTTTAACATGATCTTGAAGAACAATAAAGGCAATAGCCTCAACTTCATCAGTGTATTTATCCTCTTTGATAGGAGAATTACCTTTGGCAAGGACTAATAAACGATATCCTTTAGATGTATATTCTTCGCTTTGTTTAATTAAAGCTTCTTTATCTTTAACGTTTAAGAATTCGATTGCACCTAATAAATAAGTGACACCTAATTTAGTAGATACACCGGAATATTTATTATCACTCATAAACGGCAAAACTTTTTCGCATTCAAATGTTTTTGAACTACCAAAATGTCTTAACAAAGCTTCAGCAGTAGCATTTGTATCTCCTGTTGATGCTTCAATAGAGTGAATAATTTGAGAAATTTCAGCGTCGCTAAATTTAGATAAGTTAACTAATTGAACAACATTTAAATTTCCATCAGTAATCGTGCCGGTTTTATCAACACAAATAACATCACTTCTCGCTAGCATTTCTATAGAATAGAAATCTTGAACATTAGCCTTCTTTTTATATAAAGAAAGTACACCACTAGCTAAAGCTAAAGATGTTAATAGGAATAATCCAGCAGGAATCATACCGACGAATTGTCCGGCAATTGGTCTAATCATTTTGGCAAACGATTCAACAGAATTCATAAATCCAAGTCCCGCGTAAACAGAGAAAATAATAATCGCAAAGGTAATAATAATGATGCCTAAATATCTAAATAAAATCTTTAAAGATTTTAAAATATGTGATGGATTTCTTTTAAAGGCTTTTGCCTTTTCTGTTAATGATTCAATATAATTTTCTTTACCAACTTTATCCACTCTTGCAAAGCAAGTTCCACTAGTAATGTAGCTACCAGAATATAAAGTATCTCCAATTGCTTTACTAACATTTAAGCTTTCACCAGTTAACATGGATTCATTTGTAAAGATATTGCCTTCTAATAAAATCGAATCAGAAGGAACTTGTTCACCAGAAGATAAAACAATTATGTCATCGATCACAATTTCGTGTGGTTCAACTTCAATAGTTTCGCCATTTCTAATAACTTTACATCTGCTAGTTGTGATCACCTTTAATTTACTCATTAAATGCTTAGCTTTTAAATCTTGATAAAGGCCAATAATGATGTTGCAAATTAAAACGAGAGTAAAAAACAAGCCTGAATACCAATGTGTTTTACCTGTTGTATCCATGCAGTTAGCAAAGATAATGAATCCCGCAATGACAAAAAGCATAATATTAAAGAAGCTTAAAACATCGGTGCGGATAATTTCCCAATAGGTTTTGCCCGCAATCATCTTAGTTTTATTAATCAAGCCCGCTTTTTTTCTTAACTCGACTTGTTCTTGATTTAAGCCAGTCTTAATATCAGTAGATACTCTCTCCACTTCAATATTTGCTTTTTTCTTTGAAAACATAGTTAACATTATACAATAAAAAACTTGGAATTAACCAAGTGTTTTATATTTTCGTTTTTTAGCAAAATATTGTTTTACTATATTTGAGCATTCATCCTTAAGGATGCCACCTTCAATATTTATGTGATGATTAAGGTTTTTAACTTCATTAATTTTTAATGAACTCACTAACCCACCGCCTTTTGGGTCTTCACTTCCATAATAAACATTTTTGATACGAGATTGTATTATTGCTCCAGTACACATTAGACAAGGTTCAATAGTGACATATAAATCGCAATCGATTAATTGCCAGTCATCAAGTTTTTTGCTAGCTCTTCTTATCGCCTCTATTTCAGCGTGACTTGTAACGTCCTTTTTAGATTCCCTTTTATTAAAACCGCGTCCAACAATTTTGTTATCTTTAACAATGACACAGCCAATAGGAACCTCATCAAAAAGTTCTGCTTTTTTCGCTTCCTTAAGAGCGAGCCTCATATATCTTTCTTTAATATTTTTCATCTTACAAAAACCGTCGCACATGACTAAGTTACTTAAGGCTGCTACATTCCTGTCCTGACCTGGTTCATAGTTAACCATCGCGACGGCATATCTATTATATACAAATTTGATTAGAAAAAGATACCCTCTAATAATAATTAGAATAATTGTTGTCACAAAAAGTAAAAATAAGTATAATCTTTCTTGCGAGTTAATAAACTCACATGGGTCTATAGCTCAGTTGGGAGAGCACCTGATTTGCATTCAGGGGGTCGAGAGTTCGAGTCTCTTTAGATCCACCATTAGCTTAATACCACCTCGGTAAGAGGTGGTTTCTTATTTTTGGTCACAATTATTATATTGTTATACTTTGTTAATGACTCAAAAATAAAAAATAATTAATATAATGTATATTTTTTTCTTTGTTTAGAATATATATAGTAAAAAATATGTTATTTAGCGTATACATCAAATAGAAACTTTGATTAAAAGCTAATTTATGTTATTTTGAATAGGAAATAAAGGAGAACGAATGAATATGAAGAAAAAATTATTATTACTTTCTACATGCGCAATTACTTCTTTAGCTATCGGTGGAGGAGTCGTCTTGCTTTCAAATAACGACTTTAATGCGGTCAAGGCTAAAGCTAATACAGATTTCGGATTAGTGAGAGAAAGCGTTGTCGATGAAGGTGATTATTTGACTGCTAACTGTATTGATGGAAAGGACAACACAGTTACAACCAAATTCACAGGATTCACTCTTGTTAATGAATATGATATTACTACAAAAGTAAATAATATTGCTTATTTTACTAACCTTAATCCAATGAGAGGTATCTCAAATATCTACTGTGAATTTGAAAAAGAAAGCGAAACCACAACACACACTCTTAATTTTGCGGTTTATGCTTCTAGTAATCCATTAACAATTGATGATATCAATAGCGGAGTTCACACCGATTTATACTTCCATATTGAAGATTACGCTTCCGGAGAAGGAAAAAAGATAAGCAAACATTTTGGTGGTTTAAACAAATATCGTTATGTCTTAATTGAAGTATTCACTTTTTCAGAAACTTACACTTTAACTGAACTTACTTATAATGTTGTTTGTGAAGACGAGCCTAAAGTCGTTGATGTTGAAACAAAGACAACATGGAGTAAAGAAGAAGCTACAACATTAGCCTCTTATGGCGCCCCAAGTAATTTCCCTTATCCTGGAGTTAGTGGATATAATCTCAGCAACTCAGAACAAATGGGAGTAATGGTTCAAACACTCGTACCATATGATAATTTAATTAATCTTGTTTCTTTTGTATCTCAAGAAGGATACGTTCAAACAATGGATGCTGAAGCGGAAGGCCGCCAGATCGCGTATATGCAAAAGCAAAATGAAGATAAATCTGTAACGTATACTTATGGATTTAACATGAAGGAAATGCCTGGAAATTTGTTTAGTTTACAGTATTTATATTCTACCAATCTTCCTTATATGGGTGGTGCAACAACACCAACATGGCCAAAAGATAAAATTGCAGAAGTTTCCGCTAATTTATCAACTGCCTTCCCAGATTTCCAATTAGAAGATGTTGAATATCAATTCTATAGTAGTGAAGAAAGCCCAATGAACACTAAAGTAAATATTTTAGTTTATTCAGAATCTACTATGAAAGAGAAATATGTTGCTTACTTCAATAGTCTTGACCTTGATGTCTATAATGTCACAATTAACGCTGGCGATTATAGCACCGCTTCTACTAAAGATGGTCTATATAGACTCGAAGTATATGATATGGATAATCGATTAGGTGTTACCCTTACCGAAAACAAAGTCTATGATTACTTACCAATTAATGAATACGCTCAATATAATGAATATAATCTTCCAGAATTCACTGATGCTGTAAGTGGTACATTCTATTTTGAATATGGAGAAATCACAGCAGACTCAATCACTGAAGAACAACTTAACAAAATTGTTAAGTTATTCACTGATATTGGTTATGTTAACCCATCAGATGATCCATATTCTAGAATTTTAAAAACACCAAGCACATCTAACTATGATTACAATAACATTGAAGTGTATATTCGTGTCGATAGCGAAACTGGAAAATTTAATTTACATATCGAAGCTAAACAAAAGATAGTAAATTCAAATTTATCTGACGCTCTAATTAAAATTACGAGTTATGAGAATTTCAAAGACTATGTTGCGCCAATAACTTACCAAGGTGAGGTCACTTCTATCTATCATAGAGTTGCATACATTGAAAACGCTACTAGCGATACAATCCAAGTAGTCCTTGATTCAATTAACGCTGAGACTAAGAATATAACAGACTATCAAATCTCCTATAAAACAATAATCAATGATGTAGAAAAAACTGTCTGCATTGATTATGCATTAGTCGATGGAGTCTTATACTTCACAGATATATATTGGGTGTTATAAAACTAAAGATAATATTTATTTAAATCTAACACCGCTCAAAATTGGGCGGTGTTTTTCTATTATATTTTTTAAAAAAGTATAATTAATAATATTTTAAAATATTATCGTATTCATCTCCATCAATATTAAGTCAGGATATAATATTTTTAACAATTTAGGAGGTAGATAGAGCCAAAATCAAGGTGTCTTACAATTATCAAATACATATTGTTAGACAAGTTTAAGTAAATGTTTCTATTAATAAAATCAAATGTTTGTAAACTCATGCGGGACATTTTATAAATAAAATATTGAAAAACCATTTAATTTTGACTATCATTATTAGGCAATTTCTAACTGGGTCTATAGCTCAGTTAAGAGAGCACCTGATTTGCATTCAGGGGGTCGAGAGTTCGAGTCTCTTTAGATCCACCAATTATGGCTGAGTAGCTCAGTTGGCTAGAGCAGGAAGTTCATACCTTCAAGGTCGGCGGTTCAAATCCGTCCTCAGCTACCATAAGAAAACATCCTCGAATATCTCGAGGTTTTTTTATAAGTAAAAAGACTCTACCCAAACGGATAGAGCCAAGAAAATAATAAAATTTTATGATAAAAACACTAGTTTTATCGGTTTTTTACGATTTTTTTCTTATAAATTACTTTGTGGCAAACAAGCCATGTAAGTTACAGTGTTCTAAAACTTTGAGCACCTTTTCTCCAGGTAATAAAGCAAATTCTGCTTCTGGTTTTTCACCTGGTTTTAAAACTTTTCTCTGATTGCCTAAATTGGTTTGAATAGCAATCCATTCAATGTAGTGATTGTCTAACATTGGGTGATCAACGCTTCCAACTTTAACACGAACGATATTACCTTCAACTTCAAATACTGGTACATGTTTTTCAACAGCGCCATCGGAAGTATTTGGTACCATTTCTTCCATTGGTTGACCACAACAAATTGTTGGCACTTGACGATCATTAACGATTGCGACAATCTTACCGCAAATCTTACATTTTAAAAATTTCATAACGAACCCTCTTATATTTATTATACTTATATATGCAATTTAAATAAGTAAAATTATTTATAATCATTTATAATGTTAAATAAGTTATGAAGTTTATACTAAAAGATAATTCAGCAGTTACATTAGAAGATAGTTTCTCTTTAGTTAATAAAGAAACATCCCCAATCAAAGAGATTATTAATCGAAAAGATCTCTCTGAATTTTATTTTGTTAGTGATAAAACAATTTCTTTTAAAGAACTTATTCAAATTCAAGTTAACGTTATCGATGTTGGAGTAATGATTTTTGTTTTTGAAACTGCTTCGTTTAATAAAGATAAATTTATTGAAGATGTTTCAAAACTTAAAGAAATTCAAATCTCATCATTTTATGATGTTCTTTCCAAAATGAAATCGTTATACGCAGTGAGCGAAACATTTAATCCATTATTTGTGATTTATGTTCCTAACGGTAAATATCAAATCTTTGATGATTGTTTTAAAACAATCGTTGGAAACGTTAAAACCATATACGCGAGCAATGACAAGAATGATTCAGTTGTAGAAACTAATACCATTTCGTTGCCAACAAAAGAAAAAATCGAAGATAAACCAAAAGAAAAATGGAAATTCAGTTTTAAAGAAATTTTTGAATTATTTAAAAAAGAAAAATTCCATTTCTTATTTGCGTTTGTTGCTACTTTCTTATTAAGCGTGACTTTAGACATCGGAATTTTTGATGCCTATGCAGGAAAAATGATTTGCATCTTCTTCTTTATTTGTTCTTTAGCAGGTGCATTTTTAAATTTCATGATCTACAAGGACACGTATAAACAAGGTGGATTTAAAAGTTTGTTTAATATATTAACGGTAATTATTTCTGTAATTGGCTTATTTGGTGGATTTGGAGTATACATGATTTTTAAAAGTATCATCAAAGAAGTACCAGCAGTTACTCCACACGTATTAATGATTTTAGGAATGATGATTTTGATATACGGAATATCAATGTCTCTTCCTTTACTATTTATCTATATTAAAAAAAGGAAGAAGTAATTACTTCTTCCAGATTTCTTTGTTTACAACATCAATTTTTGATTTAATGTGATTTACCACTCTATTTGAGACATCTGTAACATCGTAGTTTTCTGGTGTCTTAGCGAATTTATATCTCATTAATTCAGCATCAATCGCTAGCATAATGCCTTGTCTATCAATTCCAGAAACAACAATGCTTCCTGCTTCTACTCCTTCAGGTCTTTCAGTAGATGTTCTAATTAAAACAGCAGGAAAATGTCTCATTGCGCTTTCTTCAGTAAGAGTGCCACTATCACTTAAAACGATAAAAGCATTCTCTTGAAGTTTAACGTATTCTAAGAAACCTAATGGTTTTAAGTTTCTCACTAATGGATGCATTTTAAAGTTATTCGCCTCTAATCTTTTCTTAGTTCTTGGATGAGTAGAGAAAATAACAGGCATTTGATATTTTTCCGCAATATCATTAATTGCAGGCATCAATTGATTAAAATTCTTTTCAATATCGATATTTTCTTCTCTATGAGAAGAGACAACAATATATTTACCTTTTTCTAATCCTAATTCTTCTAATACTTTGCTTGCTTCAATTTTATGATTTTGAGCATTTAAGACTTCAAGCATTGGGGAGCCTGTTACAAATGTATACTCTTTTTCAATGCCTTCTTTCATTAAATTCGCATATGCGTGATTAGTATAAGGAAGATTAATATCAGAAATATGGTCCACTATTTTTCTATTAATGGTTTCTGGAACGTTCCAGTCACCACATCTATTACCAGCTTCCATGTGGAAGATAGGTAATTTTAATCTTTTAGCTGAGATTGCACATAAAGCAGAATTAGTGTCACCTAAAATTAACACAGCATCTGGATTTAATTCTTTTAATAAATCGTAAGATTTAGATATTGCATTACCAATAGTCTCACCTAAATTTTTACCTGCGCAGTTTAGATAATAATCAGGCGCTCTTAAATCTAATTCTTCAAAGAAGATTTGATTTAATTCGTAGTCATAGTTTTGACCGGTATGAACTAAGATATGATCAATTTCTTCGTCTTTATCTAAAGCTTTAATAACTTCAGATAATCTTATAATCTCTGGACGAGTTCCAATAATTGTTACTACTTTAATTTTCTTTTTCATTTGTCTACCTCTTCTTTATATGTATCGTGGGTCTCTGGATTATATATTTCACTAATCCACATTATAGTGTGTGTGTTTATTTTACCAATATTGGTAATTTGGTGGGTATAGCCTACTTGAATTTCAATTGGTTCAGGTTTATCTCCACTAACTTTATTAACAATCATCTCATTAGTTTTGATGTTTCTTTGTTTTATTTCACTTTCTCCAATCACAGTATAAAAGATTTCTTTTTTATAAGTGTGATAATGCCCACCTTTGGTGATACCAGGATAGGCTACATTATCAGATATTTGTCCCCACTTTTTAGATTTATATAATTCTTCGAAACTTCCACGGGCATCTTCGGCAAAATTATATGTATATCCATCTTCAGAAAGATAGTCGCAGAAAGTTTTAAATAATTTTAGTTCAAATTCATCATGAATGAGTGGTAGGTGTCTATCTGATTCAATTTCTTTTTTAAAGTAATAGAGAAGATCCGCTAATTTACCAAGTGAACAATCATAAACTGGTTTTACTTTTAAAATTTCTTTCGAACCTCTTATATCACTTTTAATGACTCTAATAAACTCACCAACGATATCATCTACATAATTATAGTGAACAACATATTCCCTATCTCTAATAGTGATATCTAAGTCATGAGCAATGTTATAGCAGAATGTCGCGGCTGCAGAATTGTAATTTGGTCGGCACCATTTGCCAAAAACATTAGCGAGACGATAGACAAAAACAGGTAACCCAGAATTTAGTAAATAATCCTCTCCCATTTTTTTACTTTTTCCATAATCATTATCAAGTTCTGCTTGAGTTGAACTTGACATAATTACGCGTAGCTCCGCGCCTCTTTTTGCTTTAATTAGGTCAATTAAGCACTTTGTAAAATTAGTGTTTCCTTCATAAAACTCTTCTACAGTTAAAGGTCGATTTATGCCTGCTAAATGAACAACAAAATCACATTCACTAATGTACTTATCTAAATCTTCTTTTTTTGAATCAAGATCATATTTAAAAACAGTAAAACCAAGTCTTTCTAGTTTAAGACAAAGGTGTTTTCCAATAAATCCTTTTGCGCCTGTAACTAAAATCTTATTCATGTTGTCTAACTGGCCCACCAAATAATTCTAATTTTTTAAGGAGTTGTTTCATTCCTTCAACATCTAATCTGCCAGTGTTATGAGAAGTATAGCTTTCGCCTAAATTTAATTTCTTATTTCCCTTAGAGAAATATTTATCATAGTTAAGATCGCGGTTATCCGCTTTAATACAGAAGAAATTACCCATATCTACGGATTTAAGCATCTCTTCTTGTGTGACGAGAGTTTCGTATAATTTTTCTCCGTGTCTAGTTCCAATATATGAAACACCAGTTTTAGAACCAGTTAATTCAATAACTGCTTTAGCAAGTGTTTCGATTGTAGCAGCAGGTGCTTTTTGGACAAATAAATCACCTTGCTCTCCGTGTTCAAAGGCATATAGCACTAAATCGACCGCATCATCCAAAGTCATCATAAATCTAGTCATATCTGGATTAGTAATGGTGATTGGTTTACCTTCGTGGATTTGATTTAAGAATAATGGAATAACCGAACCTCTAGAAGCCATAACGTTTCCATATCTAGTTAGACAAAGCACTGTATCTCCTGGAAGAAGTTGTCTACTTCTAGCAATAACATTCTTTTCCATTAAAGCTTTAGAAATACCCATCGCATTAATTGGATAAGCGGCCTTATCTGTAGATAAGAAGATAGCCTTCTTAACTCCATTACGTACACAAGCAGTAATAACGTTATCACTACCAATTACATTAGTTCTCACAGCTTCCATTGGATAGAATTCACAAGATGGCACTTGTTTTAAAGCAGCTGCAGAGAAAACATAATCAACACCTTTAAAGGCATCAATAATAGAATCAAGATTTCTCACATCACCAATATAAAATTTAAGTTTAGAGTTATTATATGCTTTACGCATATCATCTTGTTTCTTTTCATCTCGAGATAAGATTCTTATTTCTTTAATCTCACTATCTAAAAAACGGTCCACAACGGCGTGACCAAAACTACCAGTACCACCAGTAATTAATAAAACTTTATCTTTTAAAATAGAAGTATCTTTAGCAGCGTATTCCATTAAGCGATCTTTAATACCTTCTAATTTAATTTGATCAGCGTCTTTTTCTTTAGTTTCATAATCAACATAAGTTCTTAAAGGCATGCCAACAACGTCGGCAGCTTTCTTTTGAGTTAATTTGCAATTTTTGCGTATTTCTTTAAGTGTCATAATACAAACCTCGGCATTATATTAATATATATAAGATTAAATATAAATAAAAAAGTGCAAATTCTGCACTTCTTAATATTTTTCTTCAAATAGCAACGTAAGAGCGAACATTAATTCGATTCGAGATAGGCTACCATCAATTTTATATAAGATTCTACCATATATATCTTTGATATAATTGTCTTCAACTTTGTATTCATCCATCCCTGCAAAATGTCTTAAGCGATTATTTCTAAATTGAAGAATTATTCTTCCATAAAAATCTTTTATATCGTCTCCTTCGATTTTATAGATAATTCTTCCTGAGAATTCTTTTAAGTAATTTCCATCGATTTTGTAATCAATCATCCCACCAAACTTTTTGATGTAGCCACCATTGATTTGAACATAAATACGTCCTGAAAATTCTTTTATATTTGTCATGCTCAAATTATAACAAAAAACCTTCTCATAATGAGAAGGCAATTTGTATTAGTTTAAGAAATTATTTCTTAATAGGTCTAATAACTTCAAGTCCGCCCATGAATGGTCTTAAGACTTCAGGAACAACAACAGAACCATCTTCTTGTTGATATTGCTCTAAGATTGCAGGGAAGACACGGCTAGTAGCAAGTCCAGATGCGTTTAAAGTATGAACAAATCTAGTTTTACCAGTAGCAGAATCTCTATATCTCACTCTTCCACGTCTAGCTTGATAGTCTCTAGCATTACTAGCAGAGCTAACTTCTTTGTAAATACCAATTGAAGGGATATAAACTTCAATATCGTAAGTTCTCGCCATTGAATGAGAAATATCTCCAGCAGCTAATTTAGAAATTTGGAAATGTAATCCGAGTTTTTCAACTAAAGAGGCGGCTTTTCCTACCAATTCTTCAAAAGCTTTATCACTATCTTCTGGTTTGGTATATTGGACCATCTCAACTTTATCGAATTGATATCCTCTAATCATTCCTCTTTCTTCAGTTCGATAGCTACCAGCTTCTCTTCTATAACATGGAGTATAGGCAAAATATTTTTTAGGAAGATCATCTTCACTCATAATCTCATCTCTATGAAGATTAACTAAAGCAGTTTCTGCAGTAGGAAGAAGGAATCTTTGTGGTTCTAATCCTTCAAGCCAGAAAACATCTTCTCTAAATTTTGGGAATTGTCCCGCAACATATCCACTTTGTTCGTTTAATAAATGTGGAGGTAGTATAAATTCATATCCATCTTTTAAATGCTCAGAAATGAAGAAATTGAGTAATGCCCATTCGAGTTGAGCGCCTAAATTTGTATAGATCCAGCTGCCTCTACCAGCCACTTTAGCACCACGATCATAATCGACTAATCCTAAAGAGGTAGCAAGTTCGACATGGTCCTTCATTTTAAAGTTAAATTCAGGCTTTTTGCCATAGACATGAATGACCTTATTATTTTCTTTACCACCACCAACTAAATCGTCATCAGGAATGTTTGGTAAAGCTTCAAGAAATTCGGTCATTTTAGCGGAAATTTGCTCTAATTTTGCTTCAAATTCGGCATTTTTCTTGGCAATTTCTTTAACTTGCATAAAGATTTTTGAAACATCTTCGCCAGCCTTTTTAGCGGCAGGGACAGATGCGGAAAGTCTATTCATTTCCGCTTTGTTATCTTCAACTACTTTTAAGAGTTCTCTTTTTTCTTTGTCCCAAGAAAGTAGTTCAGTAAAATCGGTGTCCCAAAGTTTCTTTTTGAGAGCCTCTTTTACATATTCTGGTTTTTCTCTAATTAAATTAATATCTAACATACTATTTATGTCCTTTTTATAACAAATAATTAGGTTAATTATTCTAATGAAGTATCTTTGAATTCTTCACTTGCTGGAGCTTCTTCAGCACTGGCTTCTTCAGCTTCAACTTCGCCTTCTTCAGATGGTTCTTCATGTGGAACAATAGCGATAGAAACGATCTTTTGTCTGCCTTCTAAGTTCATAATCTTCACGCCAGAAGTATTTCTACCACAAATTCTTACTTGAGCAAGTGGAGTTCTGATAACAATACCAGCGGAAGTAATACACATTAAGTCATCTTCTAATGAAACAGCTCTAACTGCGATTAAATCACCAACTTTATCAGTAGCTTTTAAGGTTGTAACACCTTTAGCACCACGTTTTGTGATTCTATAAGTGGTATCTCCATCAGCGTCAAAGACAGGTGTAAGTTTACCAAATCCTTTAGAAGTCATCGCTAAGATATATTCACCTTCTAAGGATGTAGTAACACCAACAACTTCTTCATTTTCAGCGAGTTCAATACCTTTAACACCACTAGCGGTACGGCCCATTGGTCTAACTTCTGCGCCTTTAAAGTTCACCATCTTGGAATTACTTGCCGCAATACCAATAATTGTATCTTCATGAACTTCTTTAACTGCGAATAAGGTATCGCCTTCTCTCATAGAGATAGCGATCTTACCGTTTTGACGGATAGATTCATATTCGCTGATAAGTGTTTTCTTAACCACACCTTTTTTAGTGAAAAACATTAAGTAGTGATCTTCTTGATATTCATCACAAGCAATAATTGCTTTAACATTTTCACCTTTTTCGATGTTGATTAAGTTAATAATTGGTACACCTTTACTAGCTTTAGAGAATTCTGGAATCATATAACCACGAATTCTATAGACTTTACCGAAATCGGTAAAGAAGAGTAAGTCAGTGTGGGTTTTGGTATAAACCATATTATCCACGATATCGTTTTCATTAGTGGACATACCTCTAACACCTCTACCACCTCTATTTTGAGCTTTGAAGGAATCAGATGTTAATCTCTTAACATATCCACCACGAGTAATAGCGACAACGATATTTTCTTGTGGGATTAAATCTTCATCATCGATGTTAGCGGCATCATTAGTGATTTCAGTTCTACGCGCATCTGCGTATTTCTCTTTAATTTCTAATAATTCTCTAACAACAACTTCGATTTCGTTTTCTCTGCTAGAAAGAATGTGATTGTATTCTTTAATATTAGCTTCAAGTTGAGCTTTTTCAGCTTCTAACTTATCGGTTTCAATACCAGTTAATCTTCTTAAAGTCATCGCCAAAATTGCTTGAACTTGAGCTTCAGAGAATTGATATTTTTCCATTAAGACAACAGTCGCGTCTTCTGGAGTTTTACTAGCCTTAATAATATCAACAATTTCATCGATATTATCGTGACATTTAATTAAACCAGAAACGATATGATGTCTTTCTTCATCTTTTCTTAATAAGAACTTTGTTCTTCTTTCAATAACTTCGACTTGGAAATCAAGGTAAGTTTGTAAAAGAGTTCTTAAAGGAGCGATTTTTGGAGCGCCATCAATTAAGCAGAGCATAATAATGCCGTAGCTAGTTTGTAAGGATGTATTTTTATAAAGTTGGTTGAGTAAAACTTCAGGAATGATGTCTCTTCTAACTTCAATAACAATACGAATACCTTTCTTATTGGTTTCATCTCTAACTTCGGTAATGCCGTCCACTACTTTATCTCTAGCGAGTTGAGCAATGGATTCTACTAAAGTAGCTTTGTTGAGTCCATAAGGGATTTCATCAACGATAATACGTTTTAATCCGTGCTCGCCTCTTTCTTCAATGTGGCATTTTGCTCTTAAACCAATACTACCAGTACCAGTTTCATAAGCATCTTTAATGCCGCCTCTTCCTAAAATAAGAGCACCAGTTGGGAAATCTGGACCTTTAACATATTGCATTAATTCAAGGGTGGAGATTTCTGGGTTATGAGCAATAGCAACAACCCCGTCAATTACTTCACCTAAATTGTGTGGTGGAATATTAGTGGCCATACCTACGGCAATACCACTAGAACCATTGACTAATAAGTTAGGGAATCTAGATGGTAATACGCTTGGTTCTTGTTCACTACCATCATAATTGTCGACAAAGTCGACAACATCGCAGTCAATGTCTCTAACCATTTCTAGAGCAATCTTAGTCATTCTAGATTCGGTATATCTCATAGCAGCTGGTTCATCACCATCGATACTACCAAAGTTACCATGTCCATCGACTAAGCAGTGTCTCATATTCCAATCTTGAGCAAATCTTGCTAAAGATAAATAAATTGCGGAGTCACCATGTGGGTGATATTTACCCATGACATCACCAACGATACGAGCAGATTTGACGTGTGGTTTATCAGGAGTAATTCCAGATTCATCCATGCCGTAGATAATTCTTCTATGGACAGGTTTTAATCCATCTCTAGCGTCTGGAATAGCACGGGAGACGATAACACTCATTGCGTAATCAAGGAAGGATTCTTTGACGATATCAACAGTGTTAACATCTTTTAAGCCAGAGACAATACCAGCCTCGATTTTTTCGAGTTCTTCTTCGTTAACTTCAGTTTCTTCTTCAGATTCTGCAGCTTCGTTTTCTAGCTTTTCTTCTTCGAGCAACATAACTTTTTCCCTCCTTTGATTAGATATCTAAGTTCTTAACGAACTTAGCATTTGTATGAATAAATTCTTTTCTTGGATCAACATTGTCACCCATTAAGTCAGTGAAGACTTGTTCAGCGGCAATTGCATCATCTAAAGTGACACGGAGCATTTTTCTATTTTTAGGATCCATTGTGGTTTCCCAAAGTTGTTCAGCATCCATTTCACCAAGACCTTTATAACGTTGGAATGGATATCCAGGTTTAAGGTTGAGTTGTTTCTTTAATACTTCTAATTGCTCATCGGTATAGGCGTAATAGTCTTTTCCGTGATACGCCACTTTGTATAGTGGAGGTTGAGCAATATAAATATATCCGTTTTCAATTAATGGGCGCATAAAGCGGTAGAAGAATGTTAATAAAAGAATACGGATATGGCTACCATCGACATCAGCATCGGTCATAATGACGATTTTGTGATATCTAATCTTACTTAAGTCAAAGTCAGGATCAATGCCTCCACCAATGGCTTGGATCATATTACCAATTTCAGCGTTAGCGAAGATTCGTTTAGCTTGAGCCTTTTCAACATTTAAGATTTTACCTCTTAAAGGTAAGATAGCTTGAATTTCACGGTCACGTCCGTTTTTAGCAGAGCCGCCAGCGGAGTTACCTTCAACAATATATAATTCACATTTGGATGGGTCTTTTGAGGAACAATCAGCAAGTTTACCTGGAAGAGTAGTAAGCTCAAGTCCTCCTTTTCTCATGCTATCACGTGCTTTACGAGCAGCAAGTCTCGCATTAGCCGCCATAACAATCTTTTCCATAATGACTTTAGCAGTCTTTGGATTTTCCATTAAGAATCTATTTAATTGGTCACCAACAATACTAGAAAGAATCTTTCTGACTTCAAAGTTACCTAACTTAGTTTTGGTTTGTCCTTCAAATTGAGGATTTGGGTGTTTAACAGAAACGATTGCGGTTAAACCTTCACAAATATCATCGTAGGTTAGGTTATCTTCATTATCTTTTAAGAATTTATTATCTCTCGCATAGGCATTAACAACACGGGTTAAAGCAAGTCTTAAACCTTCTTCATGAGTGCCACCTTCATGAGTGTGGACGTTATTACAGAAGGAATAAACGTTCTTGCTATATCCGTCGTTATATTGCATAGCGACTTCAGCATATACATGAGACACTGTTCCACTAGCGAGTTCGATTGGTTCACTACCTTCGCAGTAAATGACTTCTTCGAATAGAGGAACTTTATTGTGGTTAATGAATTGAACGTATTCTTTAATACCACCTTTATAACAGAATGATTCGGTGACTGGTTGTTCGCCTCTAGCGTCAGTAACAATGATAGTGATACCTCTATTGAGGTAAGCCACTTGTCTTAATCTGTCTCTAATTGTAATGTAATCATAAGTTGTGGTTTCCACAAAGATAGTTGGATCTGGTTTAAAGGTAACTTTGGTACCAGTATCTTCACACTTACCAACTTGCTGTAATCTACCAGTTGGATGTCCGCCATTTTCAAAGCGCATCTTGTAGATGCCGCCATTTTTATGGACTTCAACTTCTAACCAGCTAGATAAAGCGTTAACAACAGAGGCACCAACACCATGAAGACCACCGGAGACTTTATATCCTCCGCCTTCACCAAATTTACCACCAGCGTGTAAAACTGTATAAACAGTTTCAACACCAGATAAACCTGTTTTACCAACAATATCAACTGGGATACCACGACCATTATCAACAACGGTAATTGTTTCGCCCGGATTAATAGTAACCTTAACTTCAGTACAGTATCCTGCTAAAGCTTCATCGATTGCGTTATCAACGATTTCCCAGACGAGGTGATGTAATCCTGGACCTGCGGTTGTACCAATGTACATACCTGGTCTTTTTCTAACAGCTTCCAAGCCTTCAAGAACTTGGATGTTAGTAGCGGTATAACTAGCGTCAGCTTTTTCGAGTTCAACTTCAGTTTCATTCATTTCTGAAATAGAAACATCTTTAGCGACAAAAGCTTCTTCTACAGGCTTTTGCTTTTCGCTGGTAGCCGCTTCAACTTTCTTTTCTTCTTCCATTAGAAGACCTCCTTTGATTCCTTTAATTTAATTTGGGTTGCCCCTTCTATTTCAAGTTCGGTACCAGTAATAAATACTTGAGAGAACTTTCTTAGAAAACTAATTAGTCGTTTTTGATGAATGTCATCTAATTCAGACATCACATCATCTAGAACAACGACTGGCTTTTTATCTTCGTCCTTGACCATAAAGTAAGGAGAGATTTTTAAGGCAAGAGCGACAAGTCGATTCTCACCTTGAGATCCATAAGTCCCAATATCTCTTCCGTTTAGGCTCACAGAGATATCTTCTCGATGAACACCTATAGAAGTTGCTTTATGCTTCAAATCGCTGTCTAGAACGCGATTAAATGCCTCTAAAGCTTGACTTTGGTAATCACTACTCATTGGGATGAAAGGTTTGTAATGAATTTCAATCGCTTCCTTCACGCCCGTGAGTGCGCGCGTTATTTTAATAAGGATATCATTGATATCCTTGACGTACATGGCCCGATAATTAATAATTGGACCAGCATATTTTACGAGTAATTCAGTGGTGGTTTTTAATAAATTTTCATCATATTTTCCACTTTTGAGTAACTCGTTTCTTTGTCTAAGAGCCTGATCATATCTAGTCATGTATTCTAGATAAAGCGGGAACTGTTTCGACAGGTTGATATCCAAGAAATTTCTTCTGTCTCTTGGAGAGCCTCTAAATAACAAAACGTCTTTCGGCTCAAAAAGGAGCACATTCACGCATTTCGCAAGGTCGCTTAACTTTGATACCTTCTTGCCATTAACAAGGACTGAACGCCCTTTTTTAGTGATAAGAATGCGAATGCTACGTTTTAGTTCACCTTCAATTACTTGAGATTTGATTTCAGCGTATTCCAAACCTCGGGTAATTAAGTCTTCATCATCCACTCCTCTGAAACTTCTGGCTAAGGAAAGATAATATACAGCTTCAACAATATTAGTCTTACCACTAGCATTAGGACCAGTAATAACATTGATTCCTGGTTCAAACACAAAGTCTTTTGAAGTGTGATTGCGGAAATCGCGAACAAGGAGAGTTTTAACAATCATGGTTATTCAACAATTAACTCAATTTTGTTTACTTTCACCACATCGCCACGATATAGCTTGCGGCCTCTTCGAGTATCTCTTTCTCCGTTGATGTAAACCTCATTTTCATTTAAGAACATTTTGGCGTATCCGCCAGTATCGATAATACCTGCCACTTTGAGCAAATTTCCAAGCTCAATATACTCTTGATCGTCATGAATCTTAATTCTCTTTAGTGACATAAAACGTTCCTGTAAGGTATTATACACGATATAAATGGAAAATGGAATAATATATTCCATAAAATATTATACGTCTTAAACAGGCGTTTTTGAGCATTAAAAAAGGCACCAGCATAACAGCTGGTACCTAAATAAGTTTTAAATTGGGAAATTAATAGGTTCTAACAGGGGTGACGATTTGGACCACTGATTCATCTTCAGGATTTTTAATCACAAATGGCTTCATTTCACCAACAAATAAGAATGTCACATCTTCACTATTTAAGGCCTTAATTGCTGAAGAAACAAACTCACTATTAAAACTGATTTGTAGGTTACTTCCTGTGAATTTAAAGACGTCAAGTTTTTCGCTAGCAGAACCAACTTGAGTGGATTTAGCACTAATTTCAACTACGTCTTCAGACAAACTTAAGTCAACAACATTTTCTCTATCGATAGAAAGAATATTGACTCTGTCAATTGCCTTTAAGAAATCTGAGGCATTAACTTGTAATTCGTAGTTTGTAATACGCGGAACAATATTTTTGGTGTTTGGATAATCGCCAGCAATTAATCTAGTAGCAACAACAGTTGAATCAAATTCAAATAACGCTTTCTTATCAGAAAGAGCTACCTTAACTGAGTCAGCGTTTTCTAATAAGTGATCAACTTCCACCATCATCTTTGCAGGAACATTAGCAGAGAATCTTAAATCGGTAGATATAGAAATTTGTTTTCTAGCTAATCTAGCGCTATCGGTTGTAGTGGCTGTTAAAACCCCATCAGCGGCTTCTAAATTAATTGCAGTTAAAATAGGTCTTTGTTCTTTTAAAGAAGCAGCAAAAGCGGTTTGAGATACTAAAGACGAGAATTCTATATGTGTGAGATTAATTTGAATTCCATTTGGTTCTAAATCAATATCAGGATATTCATTTGCTTTGATACAATTTAAATTATATTTAATCTTACCAGCTGTAATCACTGCAATTGTTGAATCAACCACTTCAAAATTGATTTCATCCACATCAATCTTTCTAGCCATATCAGTAATGATTTTAGCGTTAACAAGTGTTGCACCTTCTTTAGTGTTTCTAATGATTTCCACATCATTACGTGTGTATGGAACAGTAGTTTTAATGGTTAATTCATAGTTACTACCTGTAATAGATAATCCTTTTTCATTTAATTCAAGTTTTAAATTAGCTAAAACAGGAACAGCAGATGATTTTGAATTTACTGCTCTACCTGCAATTAACAAGGCTTTTAATAATTCATCTCTTTTGATTACAAATCTCATGATTTAATACCTTCTTTTTTATTTATATTATTTATAATAATAATTATTATGTGTGTGGATAATGTGGATAACTCGTTAAGCACTTATTAGATTTATTCTATCACACATCAGATTTTACTAACTATTTATTTTTAATAAATCTTTTACTTTAATTTTGTTTCTAATTCTTCAATTGCTTCTTGTAGTTGCTTGTTAGTTTTCAACTCTTTGTCCACTTTTGATATTCCAGACATAACAGTTGTATGATCTTTACCTCCAAACATATCTCCAATTTTCTTTAGTGGTACATCTAAGTGTTTTCTAATTAAATACATCGATATATGTCTCGCTAATGCTATCTGTCCGGTTCTAACCTTCCCTGTAATATCGCTTGGAGAAATATTGTAATAGTCTGCAACAACGTTAATTATCTTTTGTTCACTTAATTGAGCGGCGATATTTTTACCACCTCTAATTGAGCCAACTGCCTTAATGGCAACATCCATTGTGATTCTTTCTTCATCAGATAAATCGATACAGCTGAAGAAAATATTTTTAACCGCTCCTTCAAGATCTCTCACATTGCTTGAGTATTTTTCCGCTAAAAATAAGAGGACATTTGCGTCGAATTTCTCTACATCCATCCCGTAAGTAGTGATTTTTTGTTTTAAGATTTCGACACTTGTATCAATATCAGGCTCTCCGATTTTAACAGTTAATCCTTGAGAGAATCTGGTAATCAATCTTTCTTCCAATCCTTTTAATTCACTTGGTTGTTTATCAGAAGTAATGATGATTTGTTTTCCACGATTAATGAGGTCTTGGTAGATAGAGAAAAACATCTCTGCTGTTTTAACCTTCCCTGCCATTATTTGAACATCGTCCAAAAGTAAAACATCAACAGTTTTAAAGAAGGATTTCATCGACTGAGATTCCTTCTCACCTCTTACAAATCTAATGTATTCTTCAACAAAATCATCGGTGTTGATATAAATGATTTTTGCGTTAGGCATTCTACCTTTTTTAATTTCGTTACCAATTGCATGAAGCAAATGTGTCTTACCTAAGCCTGAATGAGAATATATAAATAAAGGATTAAATAAAGATCCTCCGTTTTTAGCAACGTATAGAGCAGCCTTGTGTGCTTCTTTATTGCAATCCCCCACAACAAAAGTATCAAAAGTTAATTCTGGCTTAAGAGCAGAGTCTTTAAAAAATACTGGTTGATCATCTTCTTGAACAGCAACCTTTTGGTTAGATTTGCTTGAATCATGTTTTTTATTTGATTGTAATTCATCCTCGGTTACGATTCGAATTGTGTAGATATCATCTTCAAATTCTGAGATTGTGTCTAAGATTAAATCAGTGTGTTTGTTTTTTAATTCAGCTTTAGCGACTGTACTTTGGGCAACAATAATCAAAGTATCACCATCTCTACTATCGATATATGAATTAGCAAAGAAGTAATCAAATGTCCATTTGTTATCGATTTTTGATTTAATGCTTTTCAGGACGTTGTCCCATAATTTTGTCATCTCAGATAATGTTGTAACCATAAAATAAATTCCTTAATTTTCGTTATTAAATTATAGATGAAAGCCCTCTAGATTTTAATAATAAAATCGAGAAAAAAAGTTTTCCACAATCCACAAAAATCAAATAGGCTTCATTAAATCAAGAAAAATAAGTTGTTATCCAGTTTTCCACATTTTTTCGATGTGGATAAAAAGTGGATTTTTGGTGAAAAATGTGAATAAATGTGGATTGATTTTTATGTAGTTTAATAGAACTTATATGAATAAGCTATGCTTATTCTTATTACACTACAATTATAAATTTGAGCATTAAATTTTGTGTGGAAAATAAAAAAATGAGGATTGTGGATTATTTTTTGTTGATTCGATAAAAAAACACTTTGGATAACTGTGTGGAAAAATCAAATCCAATAATTGTGTATTTTCTTTTTTACTTTAATAAAAAACCATAATCCTTTGACTTTGATTTATAAATACATTTATAATCTATACTGCGTAAATTTTGGAGGAAACGTATATGAAAAGAACTTATCAACCAAGTAAAGTAAAACACTCTCACAAGGCTGGATTCAGAGCAAGAATGAAATCCGCTAACGGACGTAAAGTCTTAGCCAGAAGAAGAGCAAAAGGACGTAAACAATTAACTGCTTAATTTTTCATTGGAGAAAAAATGAAAGTTATTAACCGTATCAAAGATAGTCAAGAATTTGTGTTTACGGTTAGAAAAGGTCATGTCCTTAAACACAATCCCTTTTTAATTCATTACATTAATAATGATAAGAATGTTTGCCGCATAGGGATCAGTGTTAGTAAGAAAATCGGCAATGCCGTAACAAGAAATCGTGTCAAAAGGCAAACTCGAGCTATGTGTGACTCGCTCGTAGAATATACTTCTCACACATTCGATATTGTTATTATCATTAAAGCTGACTTTTTAGATAACTCTTTTGATGATAACAAGAACATTCTCAATAATTTATTGAGTAAGATAGGAATTACTAAATGAAAAGAAGAACAAAATTAGGACTCGCTTTAGTCGCAACTGGCTTTGGCGTTGCTGCTTTAAGTAGTTGTACTGCTTCTTTCTGTTCAGGAATTGATGTTTCTAGAATGAAATATGCCTTTGAACCAGGCATTATCCGTATCGAGAAAAGTGATGTTTCAACCGATAAAATTGTGTTCCATGGTCAAACTAATGATTACACAATTGAAGGAGCAAAACTTGTCACTGCAGAATGGGTTCCAGCTGGAAACGATATGCATGTTGGAAACTTTGTTTTTGATAAAGACGGAGAGAACAAGAAAGAACTTACTTTTTTAAACGGCATTATCAAATCTGCAAGAGATTCTGGTGTTAAAACTATTGATGATTCAACAGTGGAATATATGCAAAGATTTGATTTCTTAGCGTTGAACACTATTTTTGGTAAAGTCGCTGATCTCGCTAATAATTCCCTCACTTATAAATATGATGAAGATTTAGGGAAAGCTACTGTCGATCGTGATTTATCTTATTATAGCTATTTAAGATTCTTCTCTGGTGGCGCTGATGGATTAGACAACTGGAATAGTTTTGATAAAGCTGCTAGATCGGAAGTTGACCCAGCTTCTCCATTAGGAGAATATATTACTAATTATTCTATTGGATCCTTTGATGTATTATCACCAGATAAGTGTCCAAGTAGTGATTTTATTAAAGGGTATCACAATCAACTTAATTCTTGGGCTGCTACATTTAGAACTTGTTTAACAACAAAAACAGATAAATATGGCTCTTATGGATATAGCGCTGATGGTATTTACATCGATCAAAAAACCTGGGGAGATGCCTGGAGTAGAGGATTCTTTGAAGGCTTACTTGTCTATCCAATTGGATGGTTAGTCGATAGTATTGTTCTAGGATTCCGTGGAACAGGGGCTAGTGCCGGATTAAGTGCTTTCTTAGGCATTATGTTTGTTACATTTATCATCCGTGCAATTATGCTTCTTGCAACTTGGAAACAAACCACATCTAACGCCAAAATGACAGAACTCCAACCTGAAATTACTAAGATTCAAAACAAATATCCAAACTCAAATACATCTAAATCGGAAAAAGCTCGTATGGCGCAGGAAATGCAAGCGTTATATAAGAAAAACCATATCAATCCATTTATTACAATCATTGTAATGGTGATTCAATTCCCTATCTTTATCTGTGTTTGGGGTGCATTAAGCGGTTCGTCTGTTTTGACTCATGGAACTTTCTTGGGCCTTAACTTATCTATGACTATTAAGGATGCTTTATTTACTGGAGCTAACTGGTCCGCTGCTGGCGGATACGCTGCAGTTACTGCCTTATTCTTATTCTTATTCATGGCGGCAGCGCAAACCGTGAGTATGCTTTTACCACAATGGATTCAAAAGAAAAAAGCAAAGAAAGTTGCTAAACTTGGTAAGAACCCTGCACAAAAACAACAAAACAATCGTATGAAATGGTTCACATACATTATGCTCGCATTAATTATCTTTATGGGCTTCTCACTTGTTAGTGCTATGGGTCTATATTGGTTTGTTGGTGCTATTTTCTCAATTGTGCAAACAGTTGTTATTCAAATTATCAGCGAAAGAAAAGCTGCTAGAAAATAATCGAGGATTATTAAAATGGAAATTTATACTGGAAAAACTGTAGAAGAAGCATTACAAAAAGCTTCTGAAGAATTAAACAAACCTGTCTCTGAACTTATCTATTTAGATACAGGTAAAAAATCTGGACTTTTCTCAAAAAAAGTTCAAGTTGAAGTCTACGATTTATCAGATATCGTAAGATATGCTGAAGACTATTTATTAAATGCTACTGATGCCTTAGGAATTGAAAGCTCAGTTAAAACAAAATTAGATGATGATGTGATTCACATCACTCTTGATAGCACACATAATCCAATTTTAATTGGTAAAAATGGTGTTACTCTTCAAGCTCTTAACGAATTAGTGAAACTTGCGACAAACAATCACTTTCATAAGAGATTTAGAATCTTATTAGACATTAACGGCTACAAAGATAATAAATATTCTCGTTTAGAAAGACTTGCTAGAAAAGTCGCTAAAGATGTCCAAAAAACAAAGACTACTTATACCTTCGATCCAATGCCAGCGGATGAAAGAAGAGCAATCCATAACGCATTAAATGGATGGCATAATATTAAAACTGAATCCACAGGCGAAGGTACACATCGTCAAGTACAAATCATCTACGTTGAATAATTATTAGCACCCTTTGGGTGCTTTTAAGATTAAATTATGGAAACAATTGTTGCTTTAGCTACCGCTCCTATTAAAAGTGCTTTAGCCATCATTAGAGTATCTGGTGATGACGCTTTTGAACTTGTTTCAAAGTGTTTCTCTAAAGATATTAGAAAAATAAAAGAAAGAACTCTTCTATTCGGTAATATTGTTGATGATAACAAAGTTATAGATGAAGTGGTTTTAGCAATTTATAAAGGACCTAAATCTTTTACTGGAGAAGATCTAGTAGAGATTATGTGTCACGGCTCAATGCTTATTGCTAATGAAATAATTGAATTATTACTCTCTAAAGGCGCTAGATACGCCACTAATGGAGAATATTCTTCTAGAGCGTTCTTAAATGGAAGAATTGACTTAATCCAAGCTGAAGCAATTAATGATGTGATTAATGCATCAAGCAAAGAAGCAAAAGAATTATCTATTCTTTCCTTAAAAGGAAAAACTAGTGAATTAATCTTACCAATTAAGAAAAGAATCGCTGATGTTTTATCTTTAATTGAAGTTAATATTGATTATCCAGAATATGAAGATATTGAAGTCGCTAACAAAGGCCATGTTATTTCTTTAGTAGATGAACTAGTTCCTCAAATTAACTCTTTAGTGGAATCTGGAGAAAAAGGATTAATTATTAAAGAAGGAATTAAAGTAGCTTTAGTAGGTAAACCTAATGTTGGTAAATCATCCTTATTAAATGCTTTATTAGGTGAATCTAAAGCGATAGTTACTGATATAGCGGGCACCACTAGAGATGTAGTGGAAGGTGAAATAAATTTAAATGGAGTTATACTCCACTTATTAGACACTGCAGGTATTAGAGAATCTAGTGACCAAGTAGAATCTATAGGAGTTAATAAATCTAAAGAGGCAATCGCTAAAGCCGATTTGGTAATAGTGTTATTAGATGCTTCTAAAGAATTAGATAAGCAAGATAAAGATATCTTAGAATTAGTTAAAGATATTCCTCACGTCATTGTTTATAACAAAGCAGATAAATTAGTCTCTAAAGACAACGATAAACTCTATATATCCGCGTTAAATAATGACATCAATCCTCTTAAAGAAGAAATTTATAAGGCTCTTGGAATTAAAGAAGAAGCTTTTAGAACACCTTCTTTAAATAATGTTAGACAATTAGGTTTATTAAAAGTTACAAAAGAGGCTTTATTAAAGGCTAAAGAAGACGCTGAAAACGATTTATCTATTGATCTAGTTAGTGTCTCTTTAATGGACGCTTATAACGCGATATTAGAGATTTTAGGAGAATATAAACAAACAGATATTTCTAAAGAAATATTCTCTAGATTTTGTGTTGGTAAATAATTATGATGTTTGATTCTCATTGTCATTTAAATGATGAGGCTTTATATCCTCGAATTGATGAAGTGATCGACGCCGCTAAAAAAACAGGTGTCAGTAAGTTTTTAGTAGTGGGCTATAACAAAGAATCTAGTGAACTCGCAGTTAAGATTGCTAGTAAATATGAAGAATGTTACGCTGCAATCGGATTTCATCCTTGCGATATATTTGATATTAGTGAAGAAGATTTTCTTTCTACTATGAATTTAATATCCAATAAAAAAGTAGTGGCGATTGGAGAAATTGGTCTTGATTACCACTGGGAAAAAGAAGAATCTAGAAGAAACCTTCAAAAGGAATACTTTATTAGACAAATAGAATTCGCTAATGAACATCACTTGCCTATTTCTATTCATAATCGCGAATCTAATGAAGATTGCTTAAATATATTAAAAGAACATAAACCTCTATATGGAGGAGTGATGCATTGTTATTCCGGAAGTGTAGAGATGCTTAAAACTGTTTTAGATTTAGGGTTAATGATTTCTTTAGGTGGACCGGTAACATTTACAAACGCTAAAACTCCAAAAGAAGTTGCAGAAGTCGTGCCACTAGAAAAATTATTAATAGAAACAGACTGCCCATATTTAACTCCTCATCCACATAGAGGAGAAAAAAATGAACCAAAGTTTATTTGCCTTGTAAGCGAAGAAATTGCAAGATTAAAAGATATTTCTAAGAAGCATGTCGATCAAGTTACTTATGAGAATGCTTGTCGATTATTTAATATTCATGAATAAGTATTATTTAGATGGTGTTTTAGTGGTTGAAGGTAAAAGCGATGTAAGTTATTTATCTTCTTTTATAAAAGCTCATTATTTTATCACTAATGGCTATGATCTGACTGAACAAAAATTAGACTTTTTATCTAGAGTTAGCAAAAGAAGAAAAGTGATTGTGATGACCGATAATGATAAAGCAGGAGAAGACATTGCTAACAAGATTAAAAATAAAATTAACGGGGTATTTGAAGTAAAAAGTGCAAAAATTCCACGTAAATCATATAAAAAATGCGGTGTTGCTGAAACTGAGTACTCTGCTATTGTTGAAGCTTTAAAAGAACATCTAGTCGACTATAAAAAAGAGCTTGATGTGAAACCGATTTATGAACTTAACTCTATTATCGCGTTAAGCGAAAATCCTGAGATTATGAAGAATCGTATTATTAACGATTATGGGTTAATTTATGGAACGACCAAATATTTGGAAAATCAGTTAAAAATGCTTGGAGTAAAACCTAACGAAATTATTGAAAAATATGGAAATAAATAGATCGAATATTTTTGAAATTTTAAGGAATACTGATATTCGTCCAGATAAGGATTATGGACAGAATTTTTTACTTGAACCTGAGATAGCAAATTCGATTGTTGAACTCGCTGATATTCATGAATCTGACTATGTATTAGAAATTGGACCTGGCTTAGGAAGTTTAACTCATTTTATCGATATGAAAAATGCTCATTTCAGTGTTTGTGATATCGATTATCGAATGATTGATTTCTTAAAAATTTTCTATAAAGACCAAATTATCTATATCAATGATGATATCCGCAAGGTTGATGTCTCTAGTTATGACAAAATTATTGGTAATCTTCCTTATAACATCACCACCGAATTGGTGGAGTATTTACTTTTAAATGCCACAAAAGCCAAAAAGATGGTGCTCATGATTCAATTAGAAGCTTTTAATCGATTCTATGATTTAAGTGGTGAGAATTATGGGGCGATATCTATTTTAACTAGATTAATGTGTGATGTTGAAAAACATTTCGTGGTTAAACCAGGAAGTTTTCATCCTGTTCCTAAATGTAAATCAGTGGTTTTTACATTAACTAGAAAACATGACTATAACGAAGAAGATATTTTCGGGACATATAAACTTGCTAAGTCTTTATTTCTAAACAGAAGAAAGACAATCTATAACAATTTAAAGAATTATCTAGGAGACGCTAGTAAGGCTAGTGAATTATTATCTAAATTAAATTTAGATCTTAATTTACGTCCAGAAAACATCAAACCAGAAATATATTTTAGAATGTATCAAGTGATACAAAAGTAGATATAATATAGGTGAACTAATATGAGTACTAGAAGTGTTAAAAGTTACGCAAAAATCAATATTTCTTTACGTGTAGTGAAGAAAAGAGAAGATGGCTATCACGAATTAGATTCAGTGATGGTGCCTATTGAATTACATGACTCAATTATTATTTCCACTTTAAAGAATAGTGGTGATAATTTCGTTACTATTGATGATTTCTCTAATGGACTTGTCCATTATAATCTCGCTACAGAAGGAATTAATGCGTTAGCGAATAAATATGGATTCTCCACTAAGTTTAGAGTCTATATTCATAAAGTCATTCCAATGCAAGCCGGATTAGGCGGAGGTAGTAGTAACGCTGCCTTTACTATGAAAGCAGTTAATCAAATGTTAAAACTTAACGCTAGCGATGAAGAATTAATCGATATGGCTAAAACATTTGGGGCGGATATTCCTTTCTTTGTAAAGTGTGTTCCTGCTAGATGCCATGGCATTGGTGAAATAATGGAACCAATTGAAATAAAAAATAACTATTCTGTTTTAATTGTTAAACCTGCTAGTGGATGCTCCACTAAAGAAGTATTCGCCATTGCAGATAAAAAAGATTACAACTATGTTGATATTGATAATGTTGTTAAAGCCTTAAAAGAAGGAGACGATGATTTATTAGCCGCCTCTATTGGTAATTCTTTAGAAGAAGCCGCTAGTACATTAGTCCCTGAAATTAAGCAAATTAAGGAAACACTTAAAGCTGCTGGATTTAAAATCGTGTTAATGTCTGGAAGTGGAAGTACAGTATTCGCCTTATCAACAGACTCTTCACTTGTAAAGAAAGTCGCTAAATCATTAGAAGATAAATATCTAGTCGAAGTAACTAAAGTTATTAAAAAATAAGGAGAAGTTATGGTCGAAAAATATGTCGTTATTTTAGGAGCAGGTAGAGGCTCCCGTATGGAAAGCAGAGATCCAAATCACTCTAAAGTTGCTTATCCAATTTTAGGAAAGCCATTAATTAATTATGTAATTGATGCTTGTAAAGCAATTAAACCAAAAGAAATATATACAGTTGTTGGCTATGGAGGAAAACATACTGAAGAATGTGTTAAAGACCATTCTAAAGTAGTGTGGCAAAAAGAAATTCTTGGCACTGGTCACGCTTTAAAACAAGTCAAAGAACTCGCCGATAAAGAGGGTGATGTTATTGTCGTAGGTGGAGATACTCCTTTACTAACTTCAGCAACATTAAACAAGGTTTATCATAAACACCATAAAAATGGTAATGTTTTAACCATTTGTACTTCAGTACTAGAAAATCCTACTGGATATGGTCGTATCTTAAGAGAAAGAGGATCTTATCGCTTACTTGAAATTAGAGAAGATAAAGACTGTAATGAAGAAGAAGCTGAGATTAATGAAGTTAACGCTGGTATTTATATTATTAATAATAAGTTACTTCAAGAATATCTTCCTAAATTAAGCACTAATAATGCTAAACATGAGTATTATTTATCTGAACTTGTTAAACTCTTTAGAGAACAAGGCTTACCAGTAGAAGCGTATGTATTAGAAGATGCTCAAGATATCTTCTGTGTCAGTGATAGAACTCAACTTGCTTACGCTGCTAAAGTGATTAGAAAAAGAGTAAATAAACAATTAATGCTATCTGGAGTATCTATTGAAGATCCTGATACAGCATATATTTCTCCAGAAGCAGTAGTAGGTAGAGATACAGTGATTATGCCTAACACTACTTTACTTGGAAAATGTAAGGTTGGGGAAGGATGTTATATTGGTCCAAACACTACCTTAATAGATGTTAAAGTTGGTAATGATGCTCACGTCAAATTATGTTATCTAGAGAAGATGACTGTGAAAGATGGAGAACATGTTGGACCATACTTCACAAATAGAAAATAAGGGGTTTGCTGCATGTTAATTATCGATTCCTTTGGTAGAAACATTTATATTGATGACCAATTAGTGGGCTACATTGGTGAGAATGTTTTATATATCAACGGACATAAATTTGCAGAGATCACCGATGAAGGAGAAATTTATTTCCCTCCGAAGAAAATCGGCTATGTTGATGATGACGGTTCAATCATAGTCAACGGTAGAGAAGTTGGCTATATAGATGGAGATAATAACTTCGTCTTCTATAAGTCACTAGCGTTCAACAAATAAAATACTTATAATAAATAAGAGCCTCTAAGATACTTTTATGGTTAGTAAGTCAGAGACTCTTTTATTTTTGTGTTTTAATTCAAAATATTTTGTTATAATGTAGCTAGAAGAACGGAGCCTCACAGACACTCATTTAGCTAATGGAATGCGAGCTCCTTTTTATTTTAACAGCAAGGCTATCAAAGCAAATAAGAGACAAATCAAGATAATCTTAAGGAGCTTTGGGACTCCTTTTGGATAATCTCTCATTGAGATCACCTCACTTTCTGTGTCCAGATTTGTGAGGTCTCCGTTCCGAGTTTTTACGACTTGTCTTTGTCGAGTTGTGAACTTATGGTAACTGGCAAAAAGCAAATAATCAATGATTATTTTTTATCCACACAGTTATCCCTATATTTATATTTAGTTATATACAAAGTATTAATTAAATAGAAATATTAATATAAATATGGGGATAGAATTTATCCACTTTTTTACTAGATTAAATAACAACATTAGAAACAAAAGTAAAGGCACTCGAACTAACGAGTGCCTTATTTATTTAATTGGCTGAGAAAGAACTATTTCTTTCTTGGGAATTTGATTGCGGCTTGTGCAGCAGCGAGTCTAGCAACTGGGACTCTAAATGGAGAACAAGAGACGTAATCTAATCCAACTTTGTGATAGAACTCAATGGAGTTTGCTTCACCACCAGTTTCACCACAGACACCAATGTGTAAGTCAGGTCTAGTAGCTCTACCTTGTTTGACAGAGAGTTCAACTAACTTACCAACACCGTGTTGATCTAAGGTCTTGAATGGATCTTCTTCTAAGATCTTATTGCTGTAGTAATCTGGTAAGAATTTAGAAGCATCATCACGAGAGAATCCGAATGTCATTTGGGTTAAGTCATTTGTACCAAATGAGAAGAATTCTGCTTCTTGAGCGATTTCATCAGAGAGTAATGCAGCACGTGGAATTTCAATCATAGTACCAACATGGTATTTGAGATTGACACCAGCAGCTTTGATGACTTCATCAGCAGTCTTACAAACGATAGCCTTAACGAATTTCATTTCTCTTAAGTCTAAGGTAAGTGGGACCATGATTTCTGGTTCAACATGTAATCCACATCTCTTATTAACTGCGATAGCAGCCTTAATAATAGCGCGGGTTTGCATTTCACCAATTTCAGGATAGGAGACGTCTAAACGGCAGCCTCTGTGACCCATCATTGGGTTGAATTCGTGTAATTCATCAATTCTCTTGTGAATGTATTCGACAGAGTGACCGGTTGCTTTAGCAAGTTCGGCAATCTTATCTTCTTCTTGTGGTAAGAATTCGTGTAGAGGTGGATCGAGTAAACGGACATTAACGTTGAGGTTGCCCATTTCTTCGTATAAACCTTCGAAGTCTTTTTGTTGTAATGGTTCGATTTCTGCTAAAGCAGCGACTCTTTCTTCTTTAGATTCAGCAAGAATCATCTTTCTGAATGAGAAGATCTTGTCTTTATCGAAGAACATATGTTCTGTTCTACATAATCCGATACCTTGAGCACCAAAGACTTTAGCTTGATGTGCATCTCTTGGAGTATCGGCGTTAGCTCTAACTGCTAAGTCACGGGCTTCATCAACCCAACCCATTAATCTACCAAAGTTACCTGAGGATAGATCTGGTGCAACTTTCTTGATGTCGCCTTCGTAAACACAACCTGTGCTTCCGTCTAAGGATAAGACATCTTTATCGGTGTAAACTTTATCACCAATCTTTAATGTTCTTGCTTCTTCATCAATGATGGCAGCAGCACAACCAGTGATACAGCATTTACCCATACCACGAGCAACAACGGCAGCGTGAGAAGTCATACCACCTCTCATAGTGAGAATACCTTCGCAAGCAATCATACCAGCAAGGTCTTCTGGGGAAGTTTCTGCTCTAACTAGAACTACCTTTTCTCCAGCAGCGTGTCTTCTTTCAGCTTCTTCAGCAGTGAAAGCAATAGCACCGGTTCCTGCTCCTGGGCCAGCTGGGTTACCTTTAGCGACTAATCTGTCTTTAGCTTTTGCTAAATCATCTTTATCGAAGTTAGGTAATAATAATTTATCAAATGAAACAGGATCAATTCTTAAGACAGCTTCTTCTTTGGTAATTAATCCTTCATCAACCATGTCACAGGCCATCTTTAAGGCTGCGGCAGGAGTTCTTTTTCCGGATCTAGTTTGTAAGAAGTATAATTTGCCTTCTTCAACAGTGAATTCCATATCTTGCATATCGCGATAGTGGAGTTCCATGTTTTTAATAGTCTTGACGAATTGTTCATAGACTTCAGGCATTCTTCTTTTTAATTCATCAATGTGAAGTGGGGTACGGATACCAGCAACAACGTCTTCACCTTGAGCGTTTGGTAAATATTCAGCGGAGATTTCTTTTTCACCAGTTGCGGCGTTTCTAGAGAAAGCAACACCAGTACCAGAAGTTTCACCCTTGTTACCAAAGGCCATGGATTGCACGTTAACGGCGGTTCCCCATGAATATGGAATGGAATATTGCATACGGTAAATATTCGCTCTTGGGTTGTCCCAGCTTCTAAAGACTGCGGCAACAGCTTCCATTAATTGATCTTTTGGATCAGTTGGGAATTCTTCACCGAATGTTTTCTTGTAGTATTCCTTGTATTTGGCCACTAAGACTTTTAATTCTTCTGTAGTGACTTCTGTGTCTAATTTGTATCCTCTTGATTCTTTTAAATCATCAAGCATCTTATCCATTTCGGTTCTTGGATGACCTTTAGCGATGTTTGTGAACATGAGGATGAATCTTCTGAAGCTGTCTAATGCAAATCTTTCGTTGCCTGTTTCTTTTGCAAGAGCAGCAGCAGTAACATCATTTAAACCTAAGTTTAAGATTGTGTCCATCATACCTGGCATACTGACACGAGCACCAGATCTGACAGAAACTAAGAGTGGATTATGTTCTCCACCGAATGTTTTTCCGGTTTTCTTTTCGACATCTTTAATTGCCGCAAAGATTTGTTCTTTAACAAATTCTGGGATTTTCTTTCCACTGTCATAATAAAGGGTGCAAGCTTCAGTAGTGATTGTAAATCCTTCTGGAACAGGAACGCCGATATGGGTCATTTCTGCTAAACCAGCACCTTTACCACCTAAGAGTTCTTTGCCTAATCCATAGGCTTCATCAAAGGGGTAAACATATTTCTTTTCAGCCATATTTTTCCTCCTATAAGGCACGTAGAGAGCGTATATGTATTCGCTCACCAGCGCTAATATTCTATTACATATGTGCCCGTATAGGAAAGAATTTCCACAAAAAATTTATTTGTGGAGATTCTATAGGCATACATATATGAGTTGAATATACACGTGAAGCAGGTATAATGTTAGTAAGTGAGAGAATTCATATGAAGGAAGTTGAATTACCAAAAATTAGCGAAATTCTAAAAGAAGAGTTTATGATACCTCTTCATATTTCAGCATATCGTTTAGCTAAAGATATTGATGTCCCTGTTTCTCGTATACAAGATATTCTTCATGATAGAAGAAAAATTACTGCCGAGACATCTATTAGACTCGGTAGATATTTTGGATTAAGTGATAAATATTTTTTAAATCTTCAAATCGATATAGATATTAGAGAAGCTCAGAGTACATATAGCGATAGTATTCTAAACATCAAACCTTTAATAATGTAATTAACGGAACATATGTGGATATTTCTTACACATGAATTCCATGTCTTTATCTCCACGTCCACTTAAACATACTAAGATTGATCCACTTTGCATAGTGCGAGCACATTTGATGGCGTACGCTAAAGCGTGAGCAGATTCAATTGCTGGAATAATACCTTCTAATCTAGAAAGTAAGAAGAAGGCTTCTGCAGCTTCTTCATCAGTGACTGATTCATATTTCACTCTACCGATTTCATGTAGGAAAGCGTGTTCTGGTCCTACACCTGGATAATCTAGTCCACTAGCAATAGAATATGCATCAGCAGGTTCTCCGTTTTCTTTGGTTAACACTAATGAATTAAAGCCGTGGAGAACTTTTTCTTTACCTAAGGTAATTGTGGCAGCGTTTTTACCAATTTCTCTTCCTTGTCCCATTGGCTCAACTCCTACAATATGAACTGGCTCTTCTAAAAATGCTTCAAACATTCCAATGGCGTTTGAGCCTCCACCAACACAAGCACAGACAATATCTGGAAGTTCTCCAGTCATATCTAAAAACTGTTGTTTAGCTTCGCGACCAATGATTTCTTGGAAGTCTCTTACTATTAAAGGATAAGGATGAGGTCCAACCGCACTTCCTAAGCAATAAAATGCATCTTTATATTCTTTAGCGTAGGCTTCAAAAGCGGCATCTACTGCTTCTTTTAATGTTTTAGTTCCTTCTTTAACTGGAATAACATTAGCGCCTAATACTTTAATTCTATTTACGTTAGGGGCTTGTTTTTCCATATCAACTTCACCCATATAGATATCACATTTAAGACCGAAATAGGCTGCCGCCATCGCTACAGCAGAGCCGTGGCTACCTGCTCCTGTTTCAGCAATTAATTTTTTCTTGCCTAAGTATTTAGCAAGTAATGCTTGTCCCATTGCGTTATTTAATTTATGGGCGCCTCCATGATTAAGGTCTTCTCTTTTTAAATAAATTTGTACTTTACCAAAATAATTACTCAAATTCTGGCAGTGATATACCGGAGTTGGTCTACCTTGATAATTCTTTCTAATTTCTCTAAGTTCAGCGATGAATTTAGCGGATTTCGCAATTGTTAGATAGCCGTTATATACTTCATCCATTGCCTTAGATAAATTTGGAGGTAAAAATCTTCCTCCAAATCTTCCAAAATAGCCTTCGGAATTTGGAAATAATTTACGATAGTTTTTAAAATCAAAATTAATTTTGTCTAAAGGAGAATCTTCAAAACATCTCTGCCCTTTATATCTTCTATCTAGTGGTTTAACTGCGTTTTCAGGAATTAGATATTTACGGCCTTCTAATTTCACTCCTTCAATACGCTTTTCTTGAATTAAAACACGGACTCTTCTTTCGTTTAGATTCCATTTTTTTGCTACTTCGCTTACGGATAAATACTTCATACCCTTATATTCCTTTCGGTATACTCTTTATTCCTATTATAGTAGCATTAATTTGATAGTCAATACCTATTTATAAATAAATAAAATAGATATAAAATAAGTAATCGAACGGACGACATTATTATGGAAAATAAATCACCATTAGTATTAACAATAGATTTTGGAACTCAATCAGTTAGAGTCGCTCTTATTAATAAGTCTGGAGAAATTGAATCAATAGTTAAAAGAAAATATTCTCCTGCTTATGTTTCTATAGAAAAAGGATATGCAGAACAAGACCCTGACTATTACTACAACATTCTTATTGAATGCTTAAAAGAACTTGTTAAAAATTCAAAAGATAAATTAGATAGAATTAAAGGTAGCACGATTGCAACCTTTAGAGATTCTTCAGTGCAATTAGATAAAGATAATAAACCAGTAAGAAAATCTATTCTTTGGTTAGATCAAAGACTCGCTAAAGCAAAAGAAAAATTACCATTTGGTTATAGCACTCTTTTCTCTATTGTAGGTATGCAAGACACTATTAAGTTAAATAGAAGTCGTACAATGGCGCACTGGATTAAAGAAAATGAGCCAGATGTTTGGTCTAAAACTGTTAAATATGTAAATATCTCTACTTACTTAACTTATAAACTAACTGGAGAATTAACTGATAGCTGTGCAAACTTAACTGGCCACTATCCAATTAATTTTAGAAAAAGAAAATGGTGGGGAGAAAAAGCGTTAAAAGGAGTTATCTTTGGTATTCCAAGTAGAATGCTATTTCCTCTTAAACAACCAGGAGAAATAATTGGAGATATTTCAGAAGAGATTTGTAAAGTGACTGGTCTACCAAAAGGAATTAAATTATATGCTTCTGGTAGTGATAAAGCTTGTGAGACAATCGGATTAGGAGCGTTAAGCAAAAATATCGCTGCAGTTTCTTATGGAACAGCGTCTTCTATTGAAGTAAGTAATCAAAAATATCATGAACCAGAACCATTTTTACCAGCTTATCCTGCAGCAGTGCCTAATTGGTATAACATGGAAGTTCAAGTTTATAGAGGATATTGGATGCTTTCATGGTTCACTAAAAACTTTGCTAGCGAATTAATTGATGAATCTAAAATCCAAAACATGGCAGTTGAGGAAATATTAAATAAAGATTTATCTAAGATTCCTCCAGGAAGTGATGGTTTAGTCCTTCAACCATATTGGGGACCAGGACTTAGAAGACCATTAGCCAAAGGCGGCATTATCGGATTTAGTGATGTTCACACTAGAGAACATTTATATAGAGCAATAATTGAAGGTATCGCTTATGCCTTAAAAGAAGGACTAGACGGAATAGAAAAAAGTCAAAGACACAAGGTCAAAGAAATCAGAATTTCTGGAGGTGGATCTCAAAGTGACGCGATCTGTCAAATCACTGCAGATATCTTTAATTTACCTGTATCTAGAGTTCAAACTTTTGAGACAACTTCATTAGGTGCAGCGATATCAACATTTGTCGCTACAAAAGAATTTAGTAGTGTAAATGAAGCAATGGAAGCAATGTCTCATAAAACAGTGACATTCTATCCAAATCCTAACGCTGCGTCTCAATATAAAGAGTTATATAAAAAGGTCTATTTAAAGATCTTCCCTAAGCTTAAAAACGTTTATAAAGATATTAATAAATTTACAAAAAGATATTAGAAATGATCTGGAATTTCGCATAATTTTCGACATTATTCCTGTTTTTTGTTTTCAAAAAAATATTATATTTAATGATAATATAACAATACAATTCACTTGCAATAACTATAAAATATTTATATAAACATATTGATAATAGCTTCAATTAATATGAAAATTTTAACATAAAAATGTGGGTTATTAATGTTATGCTTTTTAAAAATTTTGTTTACTAACTAATTAGGTTTATTTACAAAAGTTTATAATTGTTTCATTGAACGCAAATTATAATCAAATTGGGTAATTAATTATGAGAGACATATCATCTATTTTTGAATATTGGCTCAAAAATGCTGTTGAAGATTTAGATTTAATTAACGAACTTGAATTGATGAAAAAAAATCCAAAATTAATTGAAGATGCTTTTTATCGTGAGCTTGAATTTGGAACTGGTGGATTAAGAGGCGTTATTGGTGTTGGTACAAATAGAATGAATATTTATGTAATAAGGAAAGCCAGTCAAGGACTTGCTAATTATCTCAATAAAATATATAAGAATCCCAGTATAGCTGTTAGTTACGATTCTCGAATTAAAAGTGATTTGTTTGCTCGAACTGCATCTGAGGTTTTTGCTGCAAATGGCATAAAAGTTTATATTTATAGTGAATTAATGCCAACACCTAATCTAAGTTACGCTGTTAGATATTTTAACTGTTCTGCTGGTATTATGGTGACTGCCTCACACAACCCTAGTAAATATAATGGCTATAAAGTTTATGGTAATGATGGTTGCCAAATAACAAATGTTGTAGCAAATGACATTTTGTCGGAAATAGAAAAGATCAATCCATTTATAGATGTCAAAACATGCCAATTTTCCATGGCATTGAGAAATGGATTTATTGAATATATCCGAGATGATGTATTTGATTCTTTCATTGAAAGAGTAAGCAAAGAAAGCGTTATTTATGATGATGAGATTAATAGAAATGTCAAAATTGTCTATTCACCTCTTAACGGAACAGGTTTGAAACCGGTAACACAAATATTAAAAAGAAATGGTTTTAATAATGTTTTAGTTGTGGAGGAGCAAGAACGTCCAGATGGTTTATTTCCAACATGTCCATATCCTAATCCAGAAATAAAAGAGGCGATGAATTTGGGTGTGAAAAGAGCATTTAAAGTCAATGCTGATTTATTTATTGCAACCGATCCTGATTGTGATCGTGTTGGAACCGCTGTATTTGATTCTAATTTAAATGACTATGTACTAATTACAGGCAATCAGATGGGTGTTTTACTTTTAGATTATATTTGTAGTCAACGAACTAAGCATAATCAAATGCCAGATAATCCAATCGCTATCAAAACAATAGTGACAACTGATATGGCTTTTGAAATTGCGAAAAAATATCATGTCACGATAAAAGAAGTATTAACAGGGTTTAAATATATTGGAGAGCAAATCTTATATTTGGAAAAAGACGGGAAGGAAGGATCTTATATTTTTGGCTTTGAAGAAAGTTATGGCTATTTAAGTGGAACTTATGTCAGAGATAAAGATGCAGTAGACGGTTCATTTTTAATTGCAGAGATGTTTGCTTATTATAAAACTAGAGGCATTTCCTTACTAGACCGTTTGGAAGAGCTATACAAAGAATTTGGATATTATTCAAATTATCTTAATTCTTATGCGTTTGAAGGATCCAGTGGTTTTAATAAGATGCGTTTAATCATGGATAAATTTAGAAGCAATAGTATTAATTATGAAGATAAGATAAAGGAAATTATTGATTACCAAAAAGGAGTTGGCGATCTTCCAAAATCAAATGTTATCAAAATAATTTTTGAAAATGGCTCTTCGATTGTTGCTAGACCATCAGGAACAGAGCCTAAACTTAAAATCTATTTCTCCTTCAAGAGTAAATCTATTGAAGAGAATGAAAAATCATATAACAAGTTTTTACAATTAATTGAAAAGGAGATTCAATAAATGAATATTCTTTGCGTTGGTAATTCCTTTGCGGTGGATGCAGCAACATATGTTCATCAAATTGCTGAATCAATCGGAGAAGATATTAATATCCACGTTTTATATATCCCTGGCTGCCCAATTAACTTACATTGGAAAAATTATTTATCTAAAGATAAAGCCTATGAATTTTACGTTAATGGGGATAAAACCCCTCTGATGTATTGTGATATTTTTGAAGGGCTTGAATATAAAAAATACGATTATGTGACATTTCAGCAAAGAAGTGGTGATTCTGGAGATGCTTCCACTTTCTTCCCTGAGTTAACTTTATTAATGGATAACTTAAGAGAACATACAAAAGGAAAGTATTTACTCCATAAAACATGGAGCTATGCCAAATGTTTTTCTCATGATAAATATGGCCATAATCCGATGAATCAAAAAGCAATGGATATTGATATTGAAAACGCTTATATCCAAGCAAGTAAACAAAGCGGGATCAAATATATTATTCCCTCTGGTGAAGCAATAAAGCTTGCGAGACAGATTTATGGAGATGATTTAAATAGAGATGGCTATCATCTTAACGAAAGAGGTCGTACTTTAATTGGCATCCTTTGGGTAATGTACTTTACTAGGAAGAAAAATCTGTTATTAGATAATTTTTCTCCGAGTGGATATACATATGATGAGGTTACTTCTCCTGTTGAAAAAAAAGAAATTCCGGAATTAATACGCATTGCTAAAGAAGCGCTTAAGAACAATAAAGGATATAATTTGCATGGTTAGAATTGAAAAGTTTGAGTATCGAGGAATAAGATATTTGCTCTATTATCCTAAAAACTATGTTAAAGGGAAGAAATTCCCAGTAGTTTTTCATCTCCATGGGGCAGGATCAAGAGGCAACAATTTTGAAGAGTTTAATGGTTCTATTATTTTGAAATTATTAGAAGAAGAAAACTCTCCGTTAAGTAATGCATTTTGTGTTTTTCCACAGTGCAGCGAAGATAATTGGTACTGTGTTTTTAATTCACTTTGTAAATTAACAAAACACATTTATCATCAATCTTTTACCGACAAGAAACGTTTTTCAATATCAGGTGTTTCAATGGGTGGATATGCTTTATATTCTCTTATTATGTGTATGCCAGAATTATTCTCTAAAGCACTTATTTGTTGTGGTGGTGGAATGTATTGGAATTCAGGCAGAATCAAAAAGATTAAATTTAGAATTTTCCACGGCGAAAAGGATGTTGCTGTTTATCCAGAAGAGGCAATTAGGATGTACAATAGACTTAAGGAAGCAGAAGCTGATGTCTTTTTAACTTTATACCCAGATTGTGATCACAATTGTTGGGAGAAAACATATAGTAATTTCGAAAATTTACAGTGGCTAGTTGAGTAATACCGCGAATAATTTACTAAACTTTTTGTAAACTTTGCCACATGTTTACTTAGTTTATTTAAAGTTTACTTACTAATTTACAAGTTTTTCTCTGTGCATGTGAAAATAAATGTGTAGGAGAAACATCTATATATGAAAAAAAAGTTTTTTTGGCTATCGGCTAGTTTTGCTTTAGCGTTAGCAGGCTGTGGTGGTAATGGACCAGCTCCAGGACCATCAATCAAAATCAACGATACAAAAGACGGGATTGTTTGGGACGAAGTTGCAGGTGCGGTTGCTTATCGAGTCACTCTTGACGAAGTAGCTTCTGAAACCCTTTTCCCAGAATTTTTATTCCCATCAACTGCTGGTGAACACGTTATTACTGTAGAAAGTGTTCTTTCCGGTGGCGCTTTCGGAACCCCTTCAACATTTACTTATTCAGGTGTTGAGAGTGCATTAGGTGATTTATCTTACCAAGACGGCAAAATTACTTGGAATAATAAAGTTAGCATTGGCTTAATGTATAAAATTGATGATGGTGAACTTCAACCAGTAGTCGGTGAATTCATCTCTGTTGAAGAACAAGGGTTATATACAGTTGTTGCACCAAAAGGAATCAATGAAGAAAAAGTGTTCTATTGCACTGAAGTGTCTAAATCAATTGTTATAACTTTTGATGGAGAAGAACCTTATTTAATTGAAGATGCTTCCGCTAGTGATGATGCTTCATTAAGCGATACATATAGAAAATATAGAAGCAAAAATGGTGGTGCTTGGGAGGCAAGTGGCAGCGATGTATATTTAGACAAATCTAGTGGTCAATACATTGATGGCAATGCGGCTGGATTTAAATTCTGGTATCACGGTGATTATTATATGTTTGAAAAGGACATTGCTATTCCAGGAGCATTCAATGAATTATCATTTGACGCTGTTGCAGGCGAAAAAATTGATTTCTATATGTCCCTCCAAATTAAGCATAACTTAGTTGTTGGCGGTGTTAATCTTAATGGTGTTTACATTCTTTATCACATTACTGAAACACCAACAAAGTGGACACACTATCGTATTTCTTTAGATGACGCTGCATGGCAAGTTGACTATGGCGGAAATAAATATTCATTCGCAACTATAGCGGCAATTGTCAGCAATTTTGGATTCAAAGTTCAGAAATTATCAGATTTCTTGCCATTCTTTGATGTTTTCCAACTCAGAATTAAAGGTGCTTATTTAGATGGTGGCCCTGTCGCAAGAGCTTCATTTGATAATATCGAATTCATTAATAGCGACATTACATCTAGTAGCAGTGAAGTAATTATTCCTAGATTGTCACTACAAGAAAACTATGCTTTTAAAAGCGGCGATCTTTCTGGAAAAATCGTACTTAAAGATGGAACTGGTTCTCTTGAAACAAGTTTCATTAGTATCCCTGTTACTTACACAGTTGAAAATGAAGAAGTCACTATTGTTAGTACTAAAGAATTATTTGATTTTGTTGCAACATTTACATCTTTAGATGGTGGAGCAACATTAAATCTTAAAGAAATTTCTGGTTCGCTTGAACCTTCATTAAATCAAATTCAAGTAGAAGCATTTAGCAAAATGGATGATTTTGAACAATATATTGACACTGGTATTGGCTATGATAAAAACCATCCTGAATCTGAAAAGAGTAGCGAAGATTATCTCAGAGGCGCTTATTACTCAGATTGGTATAGCCAAAATGGACCACAATCCGATATCGCTGATAGTAACTGGTCATTAATGGGCTCTACTGATTATTTATATCTTGCTAAAGAAAATTATCATTCTGGTGCAAAAGCTATGAATATGAAAGCCGGATCTAACACTTGTAGATATATGACATATGCCCTTAAAGATGGCGCTACTAAAGGCTATCAAGGTAAATACTTCTCTTTCTGGGCTAAAACTGATGCATCAGTAGATAGAAAAATTAGAGTTGGTACCTATTTTGTTAATAAAGTAGATGCTTCTAATCATACTTCTCCTGCTGCAAGAGATAGCATTGATGTCACAGTTACAGCAAATGGTGCTTGGAGTGAAATTAGAATCCCACTCGACGCGGGTAAAACATATTATGGATTCTCATTCATTACTGGCATTGATGGAGTATCATCAACCAACCGTATCTTCGTTGATGACATTTATGTTTTAGGCGATATTTCTCCTTGGGGAAATTAAGGATTGCTGATGGCCAATAAAGTTAGATTAGAGGATATTGCTAGAGAATGCGGGGTTACTAAGGGATTAGTATCCCGCGCTTTAGCAGGTAAATATAACGTCGGAGATGAAAAGAGAAATGAAATCATGCAAAAAGCTGTGGAGCTTGGTTATGATTTCTCCAAACTTCGTACTAAAAAATCTCGAGGCGATTCTGTTGTAGTGATTGTCTCTCAGACTATCCTTCTAAAAGAAGAATTTTGGCAGCCGATTTTAAAAAACATGTATGCGACTCTAAATCGCATATCAATTAAATTAGAATATTTTGTCTTTGATTCCACAAATATTGATATGGCAGCAGTTAGAGCCTTAAAAGACAACTCTTGCATGGCTTTTGTGATTTTACACAATAATCCAGATGAAATATTATCGGAATTAAGTAAATTCAATAAACCTATCATTGAGATTGACCCTAAGATTATGCACTACACTGGGGTTACTCAAGTAAAGTATTCCAATTACACCTCAATATATGAAGTAACTCAAAAGTTAATTAAATATGGGCACAAAGAAATCTGTTTCTATGGAAGCAACACTCATTCGTTTAGCTTTAGAGAACGACACGAAGGTTTCTTAGCTTGTATTGATAACAACAAAGACAAAGGTGTAAATGGATATTCCCTTATCTTTGATAATAGCGCATTACAATATAGCGATAACAAAATGCTTCTTACATTTTTAAAGAAGAATCCTAAAGTCACCGCCATTATATGTGCGAACGATATTGTTGCTTTGAATGTTTATAAAATTATTCAAGGAATGGGCAAAAGCATTCCAGAAGACTATTCGGTTATCGGTTTTGACAATATTAGAGCCGGAAGAATTGCTTATCCAACCTTATCAACTTTCAATGTTCCAAGAGAACAAATTGGAGATGAAATTGGTCTATATATTGCCAGATTACGTCAAGGAAGTAGACCACAATATTCTGAATTTACAATCAGATGTGACTTTATAGAAAGGGATTCAGTTAGAAAACTGGATGAATAAAAATATGAGTAAAGTAGTTAATGGCAAAGAAATAAAAAACTTCCCTTGGGAAGAATGCCCACAAGGATTTGATGGACCAATTTGGAGATATTCTAAAAACCCTATAATTGATCGCCATCCAGTAGAAAACGTCTCCCGTGTTTTCAATAGCGCCCCTGTTCCATTTGGCGATGGCTATATCGGTGTGTTCCGTGGAGATAATGTTGACGATATTCCACATTTATATGTGGGTCACTCAAAAGATGGTATCCACTTTGAAATTGAGAAAGAACCAATTAAGTTTGTTAATGAAAAAGGAGAAAATGTGGAAACAGGTTATCAGTATGATCCGCGTGTTATCCCCTTCGAAGATTACTTTTTAATCGTGTGGTGTGATGAACTTTGTGGACCAACAATTTCAATTGCTAAAACATACGATTTTAAAAAGTTTGTGAAATTTGATAACCCATTCCTCCCATATAACAGAAATGGTGTTATTTTCCCAAGAAAAGTTAACGATAAATTTTTAATGCTTTCTCGTCCAAGTGATTCTGGTCATACCGCCTTTGGCGACATTTTCCTATCTGAAAGTAAGGATTTGACTTATTGGGGAAGACATAGAGTTGTCGCCACTAAAGGATATGAATGGTGGTGCGCACTTAAAATTGGTGCTGGTCCCGTTCCAATCGAACTCGATGACGGATGGCTAGTATTTATTCATGGTGTTAATCGTACTTGTAATGGATATGTCTACTCTATTGGTGCGCTTATTTTAGAAAAAGATGATCCAAGCAAATTGAAATATAGATGCAAGAACTTCTTAATGACACCTGAAGAATCTTATGAGACAACTGGATTTGTTCCTAATGTTATTTTCCCTTGTTCCGCATTAGTGGATGCACCTACTGGAAGAATTGCTCTATATTATGGAGCTAGTGATACATATACCGCTTTAGCTTTTACTACTGTAGATAGAGTTGTTGAGTATATTAAAAAACATTCGAGATAGGATGATATGGAAAAGGTACTAATCAAGAAAAAGCAAAGTTTAGGTTATTCCATTAAGAGGAATTTAAATGCCTCGAAGTTTTTGATTATGATGATTATTCCAGCGATAGTTTACTATGTCATTTTCTGTTACATTCCAATGTATGGTGTACTTATTGCCTTTACTAAGTACTCACCAAGATTAGGCATTACTGGTAGTATCGCCAACAACTGGATTGGATTTGAAAACTTCGCTACTGTCTTTAAACTTCCGGGATTCTGGCAAGCCTTTACTAACACCTTATTAATTGGCTCTGTAAAAGTGATAATTTCCTTCTTGTCTGCGGTTATAGTTGCTTTATTAATTAATGAATTAAGAATGCGTGTCTTTAAAAAGACCGTGCAAATAGTGGTTACCTTTCCACACTTCTTGTCATGGGTTGTTGTCGCTAGCTTGTTTATGCTGCTATTAGGAGAAAATGGCGGTATATCTAAAGCCATCGTTGCTAGCGGAGGAGATCCGCTTACATTCTTTAGTGATGGTAAAAAATTCTTAGCACTTATTTTTTCTAGTGATATTTGGAAAGAAGCAGGATGGAGCTCCATTATTTATATTGCGACCATGGCGGGTATTTCTTCTGATTTATATGAAGCCGCTAATATCGACGGTGCTTCTAGACTTCAAAAGATTTGGCATATCACTCTTCCAGGTATTCGACCAACTGCGATTTTATTATTAATTATGTCTGTTGGTGGAGTGCTTTCTGCAGGATTTGATCAAATCTATAACATGACATCTCAATTACGTAACGCGACCGTTTTAGGTTCTGTACAAATTATTGATACCTTAGTCTATCAAGGTTCTTTAGGTACCGGAGCGATGACATTTGGTGAATCAACCGCATTAGGCTTATTTAAGTCTGTGATTGGTTTTGCCTTAGTTATTACCACTGATAGAATCGCTAAACTTTGTGGAGAAAGGGGAATCATCTAATGAGCAAGATTAAGATTTCTAAACTCCCATTAGCGAGAAGAGAAAAAGTGAGTCCATCTAACCGTTTTGGTGGTTTTGATGTGTTCTGCTTCATCATCCTTTTGGTATTCGCTTTATTAATTATTTTCCCGTTCTATTATTTATTTATTGTTTCCATTACTCCTCAAGAGATTTATGCGAACAACTCCTTTATCTTATGGACTCCAGAGATTTCTTTTGATGCCTATAAGACAGTTTTTACGGAGAAATCAATTTGGAACGGTTTTGGTATCACCTGTATTCTCTTATTTGGTGGCACCTTATATCAAATGTTCTTCACCGTTATTACTGGCTACGCATTAAGTAGACAGAAATGGGTTGGAAAGAACTTTGTTATGAATATGATTTTAGTCACTATGTTCTTTGGTGGCGGACTTATTCCTTACTACGTTTTAATTAAATCCCTCAATATGACTGATACGATTTGGGTCATGATTATTCCGGGTGCCATTGATACATTCAATATGTTATTAATGCGTAACTACTTTGCATCTCTACCAAAAGAGTTAGAAGAATCAGCGAAAATCGATGGAGCAAATGATATTCAAATCTTTGCTCGTATCTTCCTTCCTCTTTCTTTACCAATGCTAGCGACGGTCGGTTTATTCTTCGCTGTTGGTAACTGGAACTCTTGGTATAACGGTATGTTATTCAATACCAAAGAGTCTTTAAAAACATTGCAACAAGTATTACAGGATGTTATCTACACTCCTGCTAGTACAATTCCAAATCCAAATCCGACCAGAATTAATACGGAAAGTTTAAAGATGGCCGCTATTTTCTTCACCATCATTCCAATGATGCTATTTTATCCATTCTTACAACGATTCTTTGTTAAGGGTATCGTTGTTGGCGCGATTAAAGGTTAGGAGGTATAACTTATGCGCAGAAAATATTTATTCTTATTAACACCAGTAGTAGCCATTTCGAGTATGACTCTTACAGGTTGTGGAGGAAGAGATCCTAAACCAGATGTTTATGATAAGGATGGTAACTTACTTATTTCTCTTAGAAATCTTTATTTCAGTGATTATACTGAAACCGCTAACGATGTTTATTTAAGAGAACTTCAAGAACAGTTCAAAGTGAAGTTGTCATTCCAGTCCTATCAATGGAGTAACTGGGAAACACAAGTTACCGGAGCAATTAATGCTGATAATTTGACCGATGTTTTCCATGCCAATATCGATAGCTATAACTTTGCAAGTTATTATAAGTTCTGGGCTGAAGAAGAAATGATTAAACCGCTCCCAAACGATTTGACCAAGTGGCCAAACATTAAAAAAATGTTAGAAAACACTTCTAATGTCGAGAAGTTATATATCAATGGTAAACTTTATGGTTTACCTATCGCGAAAAATACCACAGATTATGATACGTCCTTCTCTCCATTTACCTATATTTATCGTCGAGACTGGGCAAAGAAATGGGGTGTTTATCAAGAAAATGACATTTATACTTGGGAACAATTTGAAGCTTTGCTAGAAAAATTTAAGACTGAACTTGCGCCTACAAGTAGATATGCGTTAGGCGATGTTGAATGGGGCTATCCAAGTATTGTGAATTTCTACAAACAAGTTCCGCATTGCTATGCCTATGATGAAGCAACTCAAGATTATGTTAATAATTATTTAACTGATGAATATATTTTAGGATTAGAAAAATCTAAATCATTTAAATCTAATGGTTATTATTATCCAGGACAAAACTCCGCTGTTGATGGAAGACTTAATATTGAATATTATTCAAACCAAATTGGTATTCTTTATGAAAACCTTTCCTATAGTAATTATGAAGCCCTCAAGAAACAATTAAAAATTTCTAATGCTTCTTTAGACAATTTCAATATAGAAGATGCGACCGCAATTATGAAGATTAAAGCTCCAGCGGATTCAATACACGCAGATAAATACGTTTTAGAAGGAACTGATAACTGGTTCTCTATGACTTTCTTTGATTTCCTTATCTCTGATGCTAAACAAGCCAAGATTTTAGATATTATTGATTGGCTTCTTTCAGAAGAAGGAACATTATTCTCTATTTATGGTATTGAAGGATATGACTATACAGTTGATCCAATAACAAAAGAAATTGAATTAATCCCAGAGGCATGGCCAGAAGATCCTCAAACTCACGAGAAGGCCGCGAAAACTAATGGAGCTAAGATGCTTAGATATATGGGTTCTTTAGGTTATGACACTTTAGGTTATGATCCATTAACCAATAAAGAATCTGTCGCCTATTTAGAGTCTTGGGAAGCAGAAATGAAAGAGGCTTTAGAACATGATGAACTTGATATTTTAAAAGAAAATAAAGATGTTATGTGGCTTACAAGCAATTTAAAAGCTAGATATTCTGGCATTATGAGAACTAATGCTTTGGGTACTGTTATGAATTATATTTACGGCACCAACAGAATTGTTTCTATTGATGATTATAAAAATGATTTTAAGTATCCATGGGCAGAAGTCTTAGCGGAAATTAATAGTTTAATTTAATTGAGGAAAGAAATTATGAAAAAAAGAGGGAAATTTACACTTTTGTGTTTAACGTCACTATTGTCCCTACTTTCTTGTGGAGGAAATGAAGAGCCTATGAAAAGCGGACCAATAGTTCCTACTAACATAGATATGGACAATATCGCTTTTACTAGCGACGATATCACCTCCAAAAACTTTGGTGGATTAGGCGTTGAGTGGGGAGCCTATGAAGACACTGATAAAATCGCTGAAGGTGGATGGGATAGAGTCATCCATTATATGGATCATTTAGGTGCAGCTAGAATCAGATTAATGATCAACTACGACTGGTTCTGCCAAAATTTCGATTCCCATAATAACACTGATCCAAGTGATGATACTTGGACATATAATTTCACAAATAAGTATGCAAGAAACATGGTGGAAATTCTTGAATACTGTCAAATGCATGCGATTGATGTCGCATTCGGTTGCTGGAATGTCATTGGTTCTTTTGAAAGTGACGTCTGGAACATGATGGAAAAAGTAACCGCTGATATTCGCTGGGCAAAAATTACTGCGGATGTCCTAAACTTTTTAGTAAACGAAAAAGGGTTTAGTTGTATTAAATGGTTTGTTAACTCTAACGAGCCAAATATAGTTGGACAAAAAGGTTCTTCTAAGAACTATAACAACACTTACTTTGTTTGGGAACAAGGTGTTAAAAACGTAAGAGAAGCCTTAGATAATATTGGTTTAAAGCATATTGGTATTATTGGTGGAGATACTACTGGTGTGATTGGCACACAAGAATATTTCACCAATATTGCAAAACGTATTCCTGGTTTAGTGGCGGATTATGGATGCCACTTATATTTAGGCAATTATGATATCGATAGAGGACAAATGCTAAGCCAAATTAAATCAATTTCTGAAGATATTAAAGCAATTGACGCTGGCTTTGGCTCTATTAGAGAAGTTAATGTCTGGGAAGCAGGGCTATTAGACGGTAAAACTTTATTAGACTGCCAATCCATGATTAGAACTCCTGATTATGCGATTAGGATGGTAGATTACACAATTCAATGTTTAGCAGGTGGAATGAATGGAGTGGTGTATTGGGACTTTGATGACGCTATGCATTTTATGTATAACTTAAATACCACAACTCCAAAAGAGTGGGGTATGTTCTCCTCTTTAGCGGAATCTAGTTCTGGTAAACAAGAAGCTAGACCTTGGTATCATTCCTCTAGTTTACTTTGTCACTTATTAAAAAAGGGTAATAAGATTTACTCTCCAACACAAAATGATCCAAATTTAACTAAAACCTTTAGAAGTATTGCCACTGTTAGTCAAGACGGCAAGCAAGGTGGATTTGTTTGTATTAATGCGGATATGACTCAAACAGTAACCAAATCATTCTATTTAGATGATAAGGTAGAAGGCGATAAATTGTATATTTATAAATTCGCTAGAGGTGAATATCGTTTAGGAGAAGATGGATTTATCGAACCAAATGATATCATTGATGGCTCATTAAATAAAAAACTCACATTAGAGATTGCTCCTAGAACAGTCTATGTGGTGTCTAATACGAGGTTATAAGTATGAAACGTAAAGTAATATTATTTATAGCCTTATCCCTTAGTTTAGGCGCTTGTAGTGGCACTATCGCTCCACAAAAAAACGACAAAGTTAATAATAGTGATAGCGGCGCTATTGATTTTGATAGCTTGCCAGAAAATGATTATGTTCCTAGCGCATCTTCTATTGAACCTTTAGGGACATTCAATTTATTTGAAAATTCTAACTCAGGCACGATTAGTTATTTAGGCACATTTGAATGGGAAGCATGTGAAAATGCGGATAAATATACATTAGAGTTCTGTTCCCATCCAAATTTTATCGCCGATAACGATGCAATTGATTATTATATAGAAGATAATATCCACGCCACTAGATGGAATTTTACAGGATGTCTGCCAATTAACAACACTAATTATTATTGGAGAGTCATCGCTTATAACGCTTCTGGATATAAATATTCTAACCAAGTAAATACTTTCTTCTATGCTGCTCCTGAGGTTGAAGAAGTGGAATTTGATATTGGTGAAGCCGATGACTGGACCTTACACTCTGTTGGTTCGTACGCGGATATTTATATAGATAATAGTAACTTCTTCCATAACAATAAAGAATCTTTGGTGGTCTCCTTTAAAGAAGAAGATGTTAACCAAGGTAAACCATTAAGTGATGGTTGGGTGATTGTTACTAGAACTGTCGAAAAGAACACAAATGGCACTGATGCTTTATCATTTAATATGTATTATTCAGGTAAAGATGCCAATATCTTTGTTCGTGTTATTGATAGAGACAATGAATTCTGGCATTGTCCAGTACAAATTTCCAATAACGCTAAACAGGAAGTGTTTTTGAAGTTTAGTGACTTCACTCAAAGAACTGGCGATGTTACTGTCGCGAACATGGAATTTGACTACGACCGTATCAAATATATGGAAATTGTCTTTGAAAGAAGTTTTGGTGATGGAATTTTACTTCTTTCTGATGTTAAAGCAGTGAAATATGAAAATTATAAAGACCGCTTTATTGATAAATTAGATTTCACCTCTTATTCAGAAGACCAATGGACTTATGAAGCATATAACTTCGACACTACTAAAACCGAAGATGAATTAACGCTTAAATTTAATAGAAACGGTCAAGGTTACGGCTTCGCTAAGATTAATGTTAATCAATACTTTATTTCTAAAGGTGATTCTATCAAGATGTCAGTGAAATACACTGGTAAAACTGGTAGTAACGTTATCTTAAGAATTTACGAAGAAGATATGGATCGATGGTCCTATAAGATTCCATATTCCTCTTTAGAATATGATACATATAAAGAATTAGTCATTCCTTATGCGGCATTTGCCTCTAGCTCTATTATGGGGGATGGAAGAAGACAATTCTCAAAAATTATCAACATCCAATTTGGCTTAGAAGGAAACTATGGATCTACCGAAGAAGAATCATCAGTCTCCTTTAAAGACTTTGAAATTGTTCAAAAGAAAGAACATGGGCAACAAGAATATCGTTATATTGATGAAAGTGGATTAATTGATAACTTTAATAATTACGATTATTCTGCACAATTATTCATGTCATGGGAAACATCTTATAAGAACAAAGATGAATATATGCAACTTAATAGCATTCAAAAGGTTGGCGGAAATTCTAATCCATATTCCGGACAATTTGAATATAAGTGTGATATGGAACCGGCTATTTATACCTTACCAATGAAGGCTAAGGAAGGAGTGACCTATCAAGAGTTCTCTAGCTTTAAGATTTGGATGAAAGATGCCTCTGTTAAGACTGAAGATCCACGTTATTCACATGTTGAAAAATATTCTGCTGAAACATTGATTAAGATTATTTTAGATACAGATGAAGAATATGTTTATGACTTAGGAAATATTGAACGTGTCTGGACTGAATATGATATTCCGTTTGGTTTATTCACCTTAGACAATTATGATTATCTCCCACACGTTCCAAACCCAATTACTATTGCTCATATCGTTAGCGTTGGGTTCCAATTTAAATATTTCTATTACGATATTTTCGGAAAACCAACTCCTTTATACATCGCTAATAACCCAGTTTACGTTGATAACATTTACTTTAGCGATTACTCTTCGAGTGAAGAAATCAAGAAGACCGTGAAAGAAAAAGTTATTAAGATGGATGGCGATATCGCTTTAGTTGATGATTTTGAAAGCTATAGTAGCACTGATGATCTTGAATATTACTGGCTCAATGGTACTACTATGGACTACACCGCCAAAGAGTTATCTAGCATTGTTTCTAGTGAAGGTGAAAATCACTCAATGGCATTACAGTATAAAGGGAATAACTCGTCGCCAAATTATTACATTAGCCCAGCCTATGACCAATCCGTTAAAGGGAAAGGCATAAGAGTGAGCTTGTATAGTGATGTTGAAGCTACAGTTTATGTGAATTTATATGTCACTATTGGCACTAGTACCATTCAATATCGTGCTACCTTAACAGGTAGAACAAATTGGGCAGAATACACTGTTGGCTTTAATAACTTCTCAGTTGTTTCTGGCTCTGCAAGAACGTTAACTCAAAATGATGTTGTGAATATTAGCAAGATTTCCTTTGGTGTGGTCTATTTCAAGAGCAGCACTGATTATAGTATCCATAATTTATATGTTGATAACTTAATGTTTGATGCATCGCTTGCTTATGGCGACTTAAGTGTTCGCGATATTGATGTGAGATAGGAGAACATAACGATGCTTAAATTAAATAAATATCCTCATAATCCAATTCTCACGAAAAATGAGAAAAATGCTTGGGAAAACTTATGCGTTTTAAATCCTGCGGTTATCTTTAATGATGAAGATAAAACTTTCTATATGCTTTATCGTAGTGCGGGTAATGATAAGCAACACTATATTTATTTAGGCTTAGCCACTTCTAAAGATGGAGTCAACTTTACTAGATGTAGCGATAAACCAATAATTGCTCCGGATGTTAATGGAGCAGATGGAGGTGGAGTGGAAGACCCTCGATTAGTAAAAATTGAAGATTACTATTTCTTGACTTATGCATCTAGACCGTTCGCTCCTGGACAATATTGGAGAGAAGATAAAGAATATTTTGGCTTCCAACCAAAAGCTGGACCAAGAGTCTTAATTTATAATGACACCGAAACTCATTTAGCGGTCTCAAAAGATCTTAAAAACTGGAAGAAACTAGGGCGTATCACTGATAGTAGATGTGATGATCGAGATGTCATTATCTTCCCTGAAAAGGTAAATGGTAAATACGTAAAAATCTCTAGAGCGATGAATAAATGCGGTGAGGGATATAAAAATCCAAAGCCTGCGATGTGGATTTCTTTCTCTAATGATTTGTTAGAGTGGAGAGAGGAAGAAGAACTTTTCTACGCAGGAAAAGAGTCTTGGGAAGATGAGAAATGTGGTGGTAGTTGCCCTCCTATTAAAACTGATAAAGGATGGTTATTTATCTATCACGGTGTTTCCTCTAAAGATAAATGCTATCGAGTGGGTGCAATGTTACTTGATTTAAAAGATCCTAGAAAGATTTTAGCAAGAACCAAGCATTTCATTATGGAACCTGAATATCCTTTTGAAACAGATGGTTTCTATTCTGGTTGCGTCTTCCCAACTGGAATCGTCGAAGTTAAAAATGAACTTTATATTTATTATGGAGCGGGTGATCAATGTATCTGCCTAGCGACAGTGAAAAAAGATGATTTATTAAAGGAATTATTAGGAGGTAAGTAAGATGAAAAAGAAATTATTAATGTTTTTACCTATCCTAACTTTACTCGCATCATGTGGTGGTGACCCAGGTGGTGGAGGAGGAGGCGGTGAGCCTGTTCCCGGAAGAGACTATGGGGATGAAAAAGTATACGCTTTATTTATGTATAACATTCCTAGAGAAACATCTGAATCGCCTAACGGGATGGAAGAAAAAGTTGAAAATACTTTATTTGCCAAATATGAAATCACTGTGGGTGAGTTAATTACTCCTCCTGGTATCTCACCTCAAAGAAATAATTATGAGTTTGCCTGTTGGTGTAAAGATAAAGAAGGCTATGAACCTTGGGTTTTTGAAACTGAAAGAGCGGAAGGATCAACTATTCTATACGCGAAATGGACTGTCACTCATGAAGACGATTATGAAGAACCAGAATATATACCTCCTGAAAGGATTATCGAAGATATGGATTATCGTGTAACAGGAATTTTAAATAAAGAACTTAAAGAAGGAATGGAAGTTGATTTAACAACTGCCGGTATCAATAGGCTTAAAAAGCATGCGGATGATTGTCGTTTTGCAGTTAACTATGAGCATAAAGTTGGTGTTGAACTAACTTCCGCTACATTTAATGATGTCACAAAAGTAATCCATCTAGTATTTCCATCCGGAGAATTAGATATCCACGTGAACGACATTACCGAGTCCTTAAATATTAAAAAATTATTTCCATCACAGGCTTATATTGACGGCTATGAAGCTAAAGCTAAAAATTATGAATCTAGAGAATTTGAACTAGATGAGAATCACCATATCGCTTTAATGGGTTCTTCCTCTATGGAAAACTGGGATACTTCTACTGAAGATATGGCCCCTATTAAGACATTTAACCATGGTATTGGTGGCACAACTGTTGAAAACTGGACTGATGCTTTGCTAGAAAGACTTGTGGTTCCATATTCACCAAAAGCAGTAGTTTATTATGTTGGTGTTAACAATATAATTAACCAAAACGATAATGGAACTGTGTGTGGCAATAAATTAAATGCCTTATTTGATAAGACCCATGCGATGCTTCCAGATGCGAAGATTTTCTATATTTTAATTAATAAGTTACCTTATTACCCACATTGCCAAGATGATTTTGATATCGCTAATCAAATGGCAAGAGACTACGAGTCTGCTCATGAATACCTAACATGTATTGATGCCGGCCAAGACTTATTAAAAGAAAATGGACTTCCACATTGGGCTTATTTCCGTACCGATGGACTCCATATGTCTAGATATGGCTACGTCTTATGGGGAGCTAGAGTAAAGAAGGCTATTATTGATTGGCTAGGCTAATATGACCGCTCTAATCGATGTTAAGGAAATTAAGAAAAAAAGTAGAGTAAGGTTCTTCTTACACATTTTCGGGATTATCTTTCTTACTTTAGGGGTAATCGCAGGATCATTATTGCTCTTATTATTATCTAGCTTAGATTATATTCCTAATCTCATTCTTACCATCGTTTTAGACGCAACATATTTCTCCTTCTTAGTGTTTTATTTCTTCTCAATCTTTCCGATTGTAAAACATTATTACAAAGTCTTTGGAAAGATGAATCAAGTCGCCTTTGAACATCGAAGAAGACTTAAATATGTAGAAGAAAAAGAAAACCGCATTAATGAAAATGTTAGATATAGAACTTTATGTTTCATTTACAAAGAAGGAGAGAATAATTATAACGAAAACCTATACGTTTTAGACAATAACGTCAAATTTATTAAAGATAAGTACTACTCATTATTTACCTATCAAAACATTATTCTTAGTTACGAGGAAGCCAAAGATGCAACTGTTTAATAAAGAAGCTTCCAAAAGAATATTTACACATACGTGGTATATTTATCCTCTTTTAATTGGGATTATCACTGTAATCTGGCTATGGGGTTTCCAAGCCTTCCATCAACCAAGTTCTCATCAATCGTTATTAATGTTCTTCTCCACTAATATTAGTAATAACGTATTCACAAAAGAGATTATGAATGAATACTACGCTAGAGAAGACTTAAGACAAATTGATGCCTATTATTCTTTACCAGACCTACCATCTTATGTCGATAAACTTAATCTATATATCCGTAAGAGTGATATCTTAGTCTTAGATAAAAAGACCATTAATGACTTAAAGGGATATCAAGAAAGATTCTTTGTGGAATTTGATGATGAATTAATTAATAGTGAGTATTTCAAAGATCAAGCTTATGAATATTATGTTTATGAAAATGACCAAGGGAAGGAATTTAAATACGGAATCAAAATCAAAAATAAGAGTGACACTGGTACTTATTTAGACCAATATATGACTTTTGATAGCACCTATGATTATTATTTATGTCTAGGTGTAGCTTCAGTAAACCTTGGTTATATAGGTGGAGAAAATAATAAGAAATACGATAATGCCTTAACATACGCTAGACATTTATTAGACAAACAACTATGAGAAAAGAAGTTATTAGAGAAAGTGATTACGAGCAAAAAGAAAGGCCAAATTCTAGAAAAGCCCAGTTTTTTGATATCTTTAGACATCGCTTTGTCGAAGTGTTAAAGATTTCCGTTTTACAGGCTGTCTTTAATTTGCCTTTAATCGCAGTGATGGTTTTATTTTGGTTATTTACTTTATCAGCGACTAATCTAAATTCTTTAATGACTGTCTTTTTATTCAGCGCATTAGGCTTATTTATTTCTATTATTTCTATCTTTATTGGAATGACTGGATCATTTTATTGCTTTAAAAAGATTATCTACGCAGAAGGAGAATATGCCTCCACTAGTTTCTTCACTGGACTTATTAGTGAATGGAAAAAAGGCGCGTTAGTAGGCTTAATTGCCGGATTAAGTGTTGCAATTACTTTAATAGGTTCATTTTTCTGTTATTACTATTTAAGCAGTTATAATTCTGCAGTGGCAGGATTTGGGATTGCTATTTTAGTAACTCAATCACTGGTAGTCCTGATTATTAGTTACTATTCAGTTGCCCAATTAGTCATCTATGAAAATTCATTTAAGGCTATTTTAAAGAATTCGTTTATTTTTGCTTTGATGCGATTCCAATACAATTTACCAATCTTTATTATTCATCCTGGTATATTAATCGCCTTAATGGTGATTATGCAGCTAACTATGTATATCGGAATAGTTTTACTATTTTTGTTTGCTGCTTTTGGTCACTTATTATGGATGCTTAATGCTTTATCAGGATTTGATAAATTTATTAACAAAGATAATTACCCTGATTATTATCGTAAGGGTTTACGTAAGGAGGCTTAGTTTATGGCAAGCTTAAAATTAAAACACGTCTATAAGGTTTATAACGGAGGAGTAAGAGCGGTTAATGACTTTAATCTTGATATTAAAGATAAATCATTTGTCGTTTTAGTTGGTCCTTCTGGATGCGGAAAATCCACAACACTTAGAATGATTGCGGGACTCGAAACCATTACTTCTGGTCAGCTATATATCGATAACGTTCTAGTTAATGATATGGAAAGCAAGAATAGAGATATCGCAATGGTGTTCCAATCTTATGCCTTATATCCACATATGACCGTCTATCAAAATATGGGATTCTCTTTAAAGTTAAGACATGAAAAATCCGCGGTTATTAAAGAAAAAGTATTAAAGGCTGCTGAAATATTAGAAATATCTGACTTATTAGATAGAAAACCAAAAGAGTTATCTGGCGGACAAAGACAACGTGTCGCTTTAGGTAGAGCCATCGTTAGAGACGCTCAAGTATTCTTATTAGATGAGCCGTTATCTAACTTAGACGCGAAATTACGTGTGCAAATGAGAACGGAGATTACTAAGTTACACGATAAATTAGAAACCACTTTTATCTATGTTACACACGACCAAACTGAAGCGATGACTATGGGTGATGTGATTGTCGTTATGAATAAAGGTTTTATTCAACAGGCTGACGCACCAGTAACATTATTTGAGGATCCTGCCAACTTATTCGTTGCCACCTTTTTAGGTTCCCCTCAAATGAACATTATTAAAGCTAAACTTTTCGAAAAAGGAAATAAGATTGGGGCAAGATTAGAAGATAACGATAACAATATCGTCTATTTCAAAGATGAAACTATTAAACAAATTAAAAATAGCCACTTAGATTTAGAAAAAGAATATTTGTTTGGTGTTAGACCAGATCATATCTCTATTTCTGATAAAGGAATCAAAGGTCATGTTGAAGCGGTTGAACAATTGGGTGATGAGACCATTATTTACACCAAAATTGAAGGTCACAAGAATAATGTCGTGATAAAATCTCCTTTATTAACTAATGTTAATGTTAAGGATGATGTCAATTTAGACATCTCTATGGATAGAGTTTACTTATTTGATAAAGCCAGTGAACATTCCTTAATTGGTATGCCTTCTTATAATAAGATTCCTTGTCACATCGAAGGAGACTCCATTAAGATTGGGGAAGACACCTCTATTTTATTAGACGATGAATACCGTTCTCATTTATTAGCAGGAGCCTATGAAGCTGAGCGTCACTTAATGTTTAAACCAGAATATGTAGAGTTTGAATCTGCCCCTACTAATCGCTTAGTGAAAGTGAAAGTGGACTTCATTGAAGAAAGAACTAACTACAATATCGTCTTCTCTAATGTTAAAGGTGAAGAAGCCTATTTCATTTTTAGAGCTAATAAAGATCGCGAGATTAAATCAGGTGATGAATTAGATATTTACCTTCCGCTTGATAAGATTTATATCGCTGACAAGAACGATGATTCTTACTATTCTAGAGAAATCGTTTTCCCAAATGTCGCTAGAGCGAAAGTCACCACAAAAGACGGTAAGAGTAAAGTTACTATCGCTAAAGGAGAAACCCTTATTTACGATGATTTAGGAGTTGAAGACGGAGAGTATAACTTTGTTTTAAAACAGGATAAGTGTGAAGTGGTATTCTCAAGAAAAGTGGCAAAAGACATTAAAGAAGAAGTGAATAGACATGTAGAAAAAGGTCAATGCTTAACAGTGTCATGTTATGATGAAGAACCTCAACACAAGATGAATACCATCTTTGCAAAAATCAAGGGCTTTGAAGAATACGTCACTTTGACAGTAAAAAATAATTTTTCAGTATACAAAATGCCTAAATTTAAAGTGGTTATTTCTAAAGATGCATTTGAGCTAATAAAACCTGATGCTGTCGAACAAATTGCCGAAGAAACTCAAGAGAAAATTGAATCGGAAAAAAACCGATAAAGAATAATAAAAAAATATGAAGAGCATCAATCAAAAATTGGTGCTTTTTTGTTCACTATTTTTTTATAAACAAATAAAAAGTTTACTTGTTTCCTTATTTGTTCACCAAGTTAAAATTGTCCAATCTTCTTAAGAAGTTGTGTAATAAAACTAACAAATATATTCAATCCATTGAATTAGAGGTAGACAGCATGAATAAAAAAACATTTTCAATCGGAATTTTCGCAATTGGTTTAACAACGATTGTTGCTGGAGTTTTGACGTTTGGTGGTATTAAAACTTCTTCATCTGCTTTAGCTGCTAGATTAGCCACACGTGGCGCTAGTGGACCAAGCATTGTCTTAAACAGTTCTAACGTTCCTGCCGGATTAACTTCTTCTTATCAAAATTTATTTGATGGTAACGTAAAGACTGCATATGGCAATGATGTCAACTTATCGTTCGTTAATGCTAAATCTCTCGATGGTGGCTTTGCCCAATTAGCAAATCACGGTAAAATTGTTAACTTTAATAGTGGCAATAACCAAGTGTCTGCGGTTAGCGGCATTAGTTTTTCTGGTTCTGGATCATTATTATTCAAACCTGCATTTGCAAGCGGCATTTTAATGGATGTTGAGCCTGTGACAGTGACTGCTGGTGCGTCAGAAGTTTCTGTTCCTGTTTGCGACTACTTTGAACTTGAAGCCGGCGATAGTGGTGCTTCAATTACTTCTTTAGAATTATCATTTGCCTGTGACTCATCTCTAAGCGATTTGAGATCATTAGATGGAACATATACTGGTATCGGTAGCGATTCCTCAACATACAAGTTAGTTGTTAGTGATGGCTCTGTTTCTATACAATCATTAGATAAGCCTAGCAATATCTCTTTAAGTGGTACGGTTGCTATGGTTGATAAAGACACCGCTAAATGCACATTTTTATACAACACTTACAACGTTTATTATGTAATGGATTTTGATGGTCATCATTTCTCATTTGTTTCTAAAAGCGATGATATGGGTGGGATGATTGCTGGCCAAATTGCTACTGTAAGTTTTGATCGTGTTTATAACGTTGAAGATTTTGAATCTTATTCCGCTAGCGGACAAGGATATATAAGCTCAACAACAAAATATCAAACAACTGGTTTAAGATCTTCAATTTATGCTGATTACTATACCGGAAGTAGTTCTGGTGAAATTGGTGGATCTGGTTGGCCAATTATGACCTCAACAGACAACACTAATTACAACAGCCAAAAAGGTCATAATTCCTCTAAAGTTGGTATCTTTAAATTCTCAAATGGTATGAGCATGAGATATATTTCCATGAACGAATTATATGGAGTTAAATCTGTTATTGGAAAAGGCTCTACCTTATCATTCTGGGTTAGAGGCGCTTATACAAACACTAATTTCAATACAAATCACGCTTCTAACACCTCAATGAAGTTCTATGCTTATTATAACTCTCCATTAACTCCATCAAATCAAACAACAGTTAGAGAAACCTTTGATTTTACCGTTGAAGCTGGTGCAACCTGGCAACATTTTGAAATGCCTTTAACCTCTGGTAGAACATATTATGGTTTTGGTTTCTTTGCTCAACAATCAAGTGGATCAACTCAATACGTCCCGATCGACGATATTCAAATCTATACCGCTTCTCCATATGCAGAATACATTCCTCCAGTGGCAGTTACTGGCGTTAGTGTTAGCCCAACAGCCTTAGAATTAATTACTGGAAATAATTCACAATTAACCGCAAATGTTGCACCAAGTAATGCTACTAACAAGAACGTCTCTTGGAGCAGTAATAAAACATCAGTTGCCACAGTTGACTCTGAGGGTAATGTTCACGCAGTTGCTTCTGGTAGTGCGACTATTACCGTAACTACTGAAGATGGTGGCTATACTGCAAGTTGTGCAGTTACAGTCTCGGATCCAGTGGCATATTATCCAGAAGGAACATTCAGTGGTACTGCTACTGTTTTAAGTAATAACTGGAAAATTACTATTGCGTTAGGTAATCAAAGTAATGGCTTAGTTGCGATTAGATTAGCTAATACTGATGCTGAAGCAACTGGTATTACATACAATACAAGCAATAATACATTTACGATTACAACTACTGGAAGTTACTCTTCATATACATTTGGAAATATTACCGGAACATATGATTATGCTAACGATCGTCTTACTGGTATTACTTGTAACGGAAGCATTAAGAATTATGTCTCTAATAATGGTTCAATTACCGCTACACATCCAACAACCTCTTCCACTTCATATTTCAATGATTGTGACGGTACAACCAGTCAATTACAATCAACATTCAAACGTAGATATATGTCTGGAAGCTGGCAAGTTGATAATAGCAACGCTGATAGAATTACCAGCAATACAACAGAATTTGTCTCAGGATCAAATTCTGTGAAACGTAGAGGTTATAGTGGTGGTGCTGTTGCCCTTAACTTCAATTCAGATTGGTCTTCAGCAAAAACTTTAGCATCAGTTCAATTCTGGGTTTACAATCCATACAGCAGTGATATCACATTAAGAATGTGGGGTTATAAAGCTAAGAACTTTGGAAGCAACTTTGAAACCGGTTCAGTCACCGCTAAAAAAGGTCAATGGACATATGTTGCAATGGGATTCACCTCTGCTGCAATTTATAACTTCCAAATTGCTGATTTCAATAATACTGGTGCTTACCTCTCATTTGATAATATTTACTTCTTCTAATATTATAAATATTAAATTTCAAGGGGCCTCCTAGAGAGGTCCCTCTTTGTATAAAATGAAAAAGAATACTATTTATATTTGCGCTATATCTTTAATTAGTGTTGCAACTGGAATTGCACTTTCTTTACAAATCAATCAAAACGTTACTAAACGATTGATTGCCTTTGGCAATAGAGGTATTTTATCGCTACATTTACAGAACCAAAAAATATCTTATGAATCATCAGCATATGTTGATGAATTAGCTTCGACGATAAGAACTACATATGGTAACGATATTAATATTAAAACTTCAAATGTTATTAACTATAACGAAGGATGGCAAACAATATTACCTGAAGGATATTTTTATAATCCAATTAATGCATCAAGTTATTTAAATAAAATAAATGGCATTTCCTCCGTTGAATTTACATCGTCTAGTGCATCTTCTTTAAGTTTATATTATGGTTCCACCATTAATAATAGCAATATCATTTATTCTCATCCTATAACCATTAATAGCGGTTCGCCATATTATTTTACCGAAGATAAACCAACTTATATTTATATTAAAAATAATGGTAACTCTAACGTGAATGTTAACGATTTTATCATTAATTATACTTGTAGCGATACCGGATATAGCAAAACCAATTATAACGTTTTAATGATTGGTAATTCCTTCTCTGACGATACAATCTTTTATGCAAATCGTATCGCTGGTGCGTACGGCATTACTTTAAATATATATGACGCTTATATTGCTGGATGTACGATCGATACTCATTACTCTAACTTAAATAATGGAAGCGCAACATATTCAATGCGTAGCATTAATAATGGTTCATGGGTCTATAACGATAATATGTCGCTAACCGACATTATTAATTCACGTACTTGGGATGTTATTACTTTCCAACAAGCTTCTGCGGAAGTTGGAAGAAGTTCAACTTATTCAAATTTATCTAATTTAGTAAATGGAGTCCGTTCAATTACAGGTTCTAACCCTAAGTTTTATTGGTATCAGACTTGGGCCTACGATAAAGATTATTACGATTATTACGACTATTATTCTTATTTTAATAATGATCAAATGACGATGTTTAACGCGATTATTGATTGTTATAGTTCAGAAATTGATGCTTTAGATATTTTTGATAAGACAATATTTGCCGGTACAGCAGTGCAAAATTTAAGAACATCTTATATGAAAGACACTTTCTCTAGAGATGGCAAACACATGTCTAGTGTCCACGGTAGATATTTATTAGGATTAAACGTGGTATCAAATTTATTTGATATCGATTTAGATATGAGTCCATGTTCTTATTTGCCAAGTGAGGCTAATCATTCATTTAAAAATGTTGCTTATGAGGCGGTAAGAAATGCTTATATTCATCCTTTAGAAGTCACTAATAGTTTATACACTAATGGTGACATTGCTAATTATGATTTAACAAACTACACAGAAATTGATGCAGAATTAGTGGGATGTTCTTATTGGAATTCCACCGATAGCACTAATTACAATAAAAGAAATTCTAACGTCAGTGGATCTTCTAATTATTATACTTCTACTAAGAGATTTACCTCTTCAACTTTACCAATTGGATCTTTAGTTTCAATTGATGAATCTTTCGGAGTGAGACCAGAAGCATGGATTAGTGATTCTCAGCAAGGCTCTAGACCAAATGAAACTTATCAAAATGTCATCGAGATAGATTCTTCGTTCTGGAATGGATATTTATATCGTGCGTTTAATATCTTTAAAGCTGGTAAGACAGAGCTTAAAGGACAATATGACCAAATATTTGATGGATTCCATATTTACGTCCCTAATGCTTCTTTAGGAAGTATTAAACCTAAAGATTACAACGATTATTATGATGCTGATAAGGCGATATTCGCTTCAAGTTCACTAAACATTGACGCTTTTGAAAGAATTCATTTAGATCCAATTACCGGTTTCTATAAATGTGATAGCTATTATGAATTGACAAATAGTTATGTTGACGACACTGCCAAGAAGTTTATGTGTAGCCGTCCATTTTATTCTGCAAATGGTGATTTAGCAGAAAACACTGTCATTATTTGTGATAGTGGCTATCAATGGAGAAGTGACTGCTGGGCAAGCCATGGTTCTTATTCACCTCGACCAGGTAACGTGTCAGCTCCATTAACAAGATTAACATCATCTTTTATGTCTGGATTTACTAGAAGAACATTTAATGTTTCTTCTACTTCTAGTAGTTATGTCAATCAAAACTACATTACCTTCTTCAACCATATGAGAATTTATCGCTGTATTAATGAAGAAGAAATGGAATTTGAGCGTGAAGATGGCATCACTATGACTGTTCTTGGATATGCCAAATTAAGTTCTATGGCTGCATCTATGTACGGAAAGAGTGAAATCCCAGTTTTAATTTCATTATCTGGTGATGACACTTCTAGAGTAAGCGTTAAAGTTGATGGCAGCGCCTTGACTACCACTAAATATACATATAATTCATCAACTGGAGCATTAAGTATCGCTACTAGTGGCACTATTGGCTCTTCTAGCTACACAATGGGAACTATTAGTGGCACTGTTGATTTAAGTGCAAGCGTTGATACTATTAAAAACATCTCTATTAATGGTTCTATTAGTTCATATGTTACTAATAATGGTTCCTTATCTTGTGTAAGTGCTTGGAGCGATCGATGCAACTATACAACTGATTCGGCTTCTCAAACAGTTTGGCAAAGAAGATATATGTCTGGAAGCTGGCAATATAATACCGGTACTGGTCAATGGACTACCGCAAGTTCTTCTTATCATATGGAGGAAAACTATTCTATGGGCTTAAGAATTGCTAATAACTCCTATGGAAAGACTGCTTTCTTGCTTAAAAGAGATTTAGGTGGTGGAAGCGGAGTAACGTGTCGTGGTGTATCTTTGTGGATTTATAACCCTAATGGAGCAATTTATAACGTGTTTAGAGTTTATATCTATACATCAGCTTCAACTATTTCTGGTGACCATGTAATTACAAGCAATAGCTATTCTCAAGCATATTCCTCTAGCGGAATTTCTAGTGGAAGTTGGGTTAATATTCAAACAGGATTTACCGCGACTACAGTTTATAATTTCTCTTTATACTTTGAGACATCAAATAGTGCTACAACATATGTTTATTTAGGGCATATATCTTTCTATTAATATTTATGAGTAACGTTTATAAATTAAAACCAATTATCAAATCGTATATTTGGGGTGGAGATTATTTCAAGAAATACCGTGAATGTTCTTTTGATAATATTTCAGAATCATGGGAATTATCTATTAGAAAAGATAATGTTGTATTAGTAGATTCCATTAACAAACCATTAGATGAAGTTATTAATGAAGATGATTTAGGAATTGCTTGCAAAAGATTCCCATATTTTCCTTTATTAATTAAGTTAATAGACGCGAAAGATAATTTATCTATCCAAGTTCATCCTAGTGATGAATACGCTTTAAAATATGAAAACTCATTTGGAAAGAGTGAGATGTGGCACATTATCTCTTGCGATCCAGGAGCTGGCTTATATGTTGGTTTAAATAAAGATTATTCTAAAGAAGAAATAGAAAAGAAATTAAAAGATAGTTCAATCCTAGAATGTCTTAATTTCTATAAGGTAAAACCAGGAGATACATTCTTAATTAATCCAGGAACGATTCACGCGATTGGAAAAGGTGTGAGATTAATCGAAATCCAACAGAATAGTGATTTGACGTATCGCCTATATGATTATTTAAGAAAAGACAAAAATGGTAATTATCGTGAATTACATATTGATAAAGCTTTAAAGGTTATTAATTATCATCAATATCAAAACCAGTCTATTAAAGGTGATGTCTTAGCGGATAATCAATATTTTAGAGTAATCAAAAAAGAGATAAATGGTGAATATTTATTATGCGCTAATAAAGGCTCATTTTTATCTTTTACCTTTATTTGTGGAGAAGGAAAAGTAGATGATATTGAGTACCATGAATTTGATACTTTCTTTTTACCTTGTGGAAAGAGTTGCTTAATTAAAGGAATTGGTGTAGTTATCATCTCTGGAGTCAACAAATAATGATCGCTATCGGAGTGGATATTGGAGGCACGTCAATTAAGGGTGCGGCAATTACTGATAAAGGCGAAATCCTTGATCGTTTTTCTTTAAAAATGGATCGATCTGCTTCTCCAGAAATTTCTTTTGGAGCAATGTGTGATGAGATAAATGAATTTCTAAAAAATAAGCCATATAAGAATGAAATTATAGGTGTTGGTTTAGGAGTTCCTGGAATCTTAAATAGAGAACTAGGAATAGTAAAAAGCAGCCCTAATATGCCAAAGTGGATTAACTTCAAAATTAGCGATTTTGTGCAAAAAAACCTAAATTTACCGGTAAAAATCGTTAATGATGCGAGTAGTGCCGCTCTTGGAGAAGCTAAATTTGGTACTGGAAAAAACTATAAGAATATAGTAATGATTACTCTCGGAACTGGTGTTGGTGGTGGCATTATTATTGACGGTAAATTATATGATGGACTAGGCGGAACTGGCGCCCAACTTGGCCACTCTGTTATCCGATTAAATGGGCGTCAATGTAGTTGCGGTAGAAGAGGTTGCTTAGAAGCGTATGCCTCAGCGACAGCGCTTATCAAACAAGCATACATTAAAAAAGAAAAGTATCCTGATAGTGAACTAAACAAAGTTGAAAACATTGATGCGAAATGTGTCTTTGACTTAGCTAGAGCAGATGACAAGCTAGCGAAAAAATTAGTTAAAAAATATGTTACTTACTTATCAGAAGGTTTACTTAATATTTGTAACGAATTTAGGCCAGATTTAATCTTGCTTAGTGGTGGAGTTGCTAACGAAGGCTATTATTTAATTAAAAAAATAGAGTCTTATATGAAAAGACATAATTATGGATACTTGAATGCTCCTAAAGTTCCTATCAAACTTGCTTCATTGGGCTATGATTCTGGTAAAATAGGAGCAGCTACTTTGTTTTTTGATTAATTATGGAAGATTATTTAAAAGAGTTACGTAAAAGAGCAAAACATATGCCTTTATTGCTGCCTCATTCAGTAGTAGTTCTTTTCAATGCTGAAGGAAAGGTCCTTTTAGAAGAAAGAGCTGACGATGGCTATTTTGATTTCCCTGGTGGAGGAATTGATTTAAAAGAAGAAGCTGAAACCGCTGCTAAAAGGGAATTATTAGAAGAAACTGGGTTAGTCGCTGAAAAGATAGAACTCTTTAAAGTTTATTCTGGAGAAATTACTCATTATGTTTATTTTAATGGGGATGAGATATATGGAATTGATCTAGTCTATATTTGTAAAGATTATCACGGAGAGCTTATCCCTCAAAAAGAGGAAGTCAAATCATTGACCTTCTTCGATTTAAAAAATATGCCTAGCAAGATGTCGATTAGAAATAAACAAATCGTGGAGGATTTACTTAATAGTAAGTTTACAAAGTAACAGTTTTGTTTACTTTGTGAGTTACTAGAATTAAATTATGAAAAGAAAATTTATGCTTATGCTTTTAACCCCATTAATTCTTTCTAACTGTGGTGGAGATCCTGCTCCCGCCGAGGATTTAGGTCCTGTTGACGTTATTTTGATTTCTGGTCAATCTAATGCGGTGGGTTGTACTTATTCTTCATATATTCAATCTTCAATGGGAGAAGATAAATATATCGAATTTTATCAAGGCTATAATGACATTAAAATGTCATATGATAACTGGACTAAGGATGATTTTGATAAGCCAGTACAAACATATTATTCACAAAATAAGTCTAATGGCTTTGTTCCTGTGAAATTAGGTCAAGGTAATGGGGCTGCAACTTTTGGCCCTGAAATTGGTATAGCAGAAGCTCTACATGAAAAATACGCGAACAAGCTATTCATTATTAAGTTTGCTTGTGGCGGAAGTTGTCTAAAAGACGATTGGACAGAAAGAAATTCTCCAATGTATCCAAAATTCATTGCTTACGTGAGACAAGAAATGAACAGATTATCTCTTATGGGATATCGTCCTACAATTAAAGCGTTCTGCTGGATGCAAGGAGAAGGAGATACCTATAGCAGTGGTTATTATGGAACTTATAAAGATAACCTTAGAAAATTTGTCACTAATGTAAGAAGTGATTTAAGGACTTTATCTGGAGAAAGAGAAATTCCATTTATCGATGCGAAAATCTCTGGAGATGGAGCGTGGACTTATTGGGCAGAAGTAAATATCGCTAAAAGAGAATTTTCTGAAGAAAGTGATAATAATTTCTTAGTGGATACCATTTACGCGGGTATGCATACAAATACTGAGCCATACGGGAATGTTGATTTATGCCATTATGATTCTGCTTCTGAAGTAAAACTAGGACACTTGTTTGCCGAAGCATTTGAGCAGTTTTTAATGCCGATAGAAGACAAATAATTGTTTGATACAATCTTTATATAATAAATGTCGCTTTTATAAGCGATATTTTTTTAATACAATTATACAGTCGATATAAGAGGGTTTAGATTATGAAAAAGTATTTTGGAACAGTATTAACAGTATTAGTGGTTATTGCGGTGTGTGTACTCGCAATTGTTTTACCACCTGCATCTCAATTTGGTTTAACTCAATTACAACTAGATACCTTAATGATTCTTGGAATTATTTGTGGTGGCAGCGCTCTTTATTGTTTTGTGGTTGGTGAAATCACTATGAACAATTCTCAAATGGATAAATTATGGAGCATTCTCCCTATTGCCTATACTTGGGTAATTGCCACTAAGGCAGACTTTTCTCCTAGAACCACAATCTTCGCCATCATTGTTACCTTATGGGGACTTAGATTAACTTATAACTTTGCTCGTAAAGGTGCCTATAGTTGGAAGTTCTGGACTGGAGAAGAAGATTATAGATGGCAAGTTTTAAGAAGAAATAAGATTTTAGGTAAAAGACCAGCATGGATGATGTTTGATTTATTCTTCATCTCTATTTATCAAAACGCTTTAGTGTTAGCAATTTGTTTACCTTCATTAGCGGTAATGGAATCTGGTATGGTCGCACTTAACTGGGCTGATTATCTTGCTATTAGCTTTGCTTTAGTGTTCTTATTTATTGAAACTATTGCGGATGAACAACAAATGGCCTTCCACACTAATAAAAGAAAAATGCTTAACGAAGGTAAATCTTTAGAAGAATTACCATCCCCATATAATAAAGGATTTAATACTACTGGTTTATGGCTTAGAAGTAGACATCCTAATTATTTAGGAGAACAAGGTATCTGGCTATCTTTATTCTTATTTGTTATTGGAGCAGGATTAGCTTCAAAAGGTATCTTCCACTGGTCAATGATTGGATCCTTTGTTTTAGTACTTCTCTTCTTAGGCAGTTCAATTTTCCAAGAAGGTGTATCTAGTTCTAAATATCCTGAATACGAGTTATACCTCGCTCATGTTAGTAAATATTTACCTCTATGGAAATATAAACCAGAGAAATATAATAAAGATTAAGGCGTTAGAAATAACGCTTTTTCTTTGAGACAAATATGCACAAATATACACAAATATACACAAGTTTTTGAAATATACACAAATATACACAAACTTGCATAAATATACACAATAATTTATAATGTAGATACATTCGGAGGGTAAAGCATATGACATTATTAAATAATCCATTTTCTCTTACTTATGGCAAAACTCCAAAATCAATAGTAGAAAGATTATCTGACGCTAGTAGTGTTATTAATGATTTCACTATGGATGAATCTCCAAATATGAGTTATATCATCACTGGTTTAAGGGGAACAGGAAAGACAGTCTTATTAAGAAGCTTATATAGATTTTTTGAAAATTTAGATGATTGGTTTGTGGTAGATATAAATCCACAAGCAGAGATACTTTCCTCTTTTTCTGCAAAATTATTTGAAGCTGAACATAAGCATAAATTGGCTCTTGATTGGTCTTTATCATTTAATATGCCTTATGTATCTTTAGTTATCTCAAAGAATAAAGAAGTGATCTCAGACCAAGAAATAGTGGCGGAAAAATTAATTGCAGAAGCAAAAAAGAAAAATAAAAAAATACTTATAACAATCGATGAGGTCAGTAAAACAAAAAGTTTTAAAGTGTTTGTTAATTTCTATCAAGCAATAATAGACAAAGGATATCCAGTATTCTTATTAATGACAGGTATACGTGATAATATCGATCAATTAATTTCTGATTCTGCGATGACATTTTTAAGTAGAACACCAAAAATTGAACTTGGTCCACTTAGTATGCTAGCAATCTCAAGAAAATATCAAGAAACATTAAATGTAGATGAAAAATTAGCTACAGATTTGGCGAAATTAACTGGCGGATATGCATTTGCATATCAAGTTCTAGGATATATTCTTTTCGGTAGTGACAACATCAAGATTAATCAAGATTTATATAAAGAATATGATGATAAACTTGCCGAAAGTGGATATAACACATTCTGGAAAGAATTGACTGCAAACGAAAAACAACTATGTATTGCAATTGCTAATTCAAAAGATGGTTCAGTTGATAAAATACAACAAAGATCCGAAATGAAAATTAGTAACTTCAATAATTATCGAGCAAGATTGATAAGAAAAGAAATTGTATCCCCTAATGGATATGGAAAATTAGTATTTACATTGCCTAGATTTAAAGAGTTTGTCTTAATGGCGGAGCAATATGGTTACTAATCGCTTTGAATTAAACAAGTAATCGCTTTGAATTAAACAAGTAAATATTAAATAAATAAATATTTTATAGTAAAATAAATATTCGAATGAAAAATAACGAATACAACATTGTAAATATCACTAATGAAAAGAACAACTTTAGTGGTGAATATACTAAAGCACAAAAAGTTGAATATTCTTTTCAACCTGAAAATAAAAATCCTATAAAAGATGAATTAAATGACAACTCTACAATTAATGATAAAGTAGAGGATAATCTTTTAAAATCCACTAGGGAAAAAGAAAAGAAAAAAGAGAAACAAGAATCTGAAGCCTTAGAAAGTAGTTCTTCTTCTGGTAGTGCTGCAAGTAGTAGTACTGCTAGTGGTACCGCCGCAGCTTCTAGTGCTGGTGCTTCTACGGGTGGTGCTTTAGGCGGAATTGTTGCCGCCGCTACTGTTTCTGTTGCGGCCATTGGTACCATCGTTGGTGTTAATGTTTTTGGTGCTCAGCCAACAGATTTAGTAAATTTCTTATCTAGTGAAGTTACCGCTAATAGTATTGATTATTCTTTCTCGATGTCTTCTCAACTACTTCATTATAACGAAGGAAGTGGAGATGTGCCGGTTGGTCAAAAGACTGTTGTTGCTACAATTTCTGATGGCTTAAACTTCAAAGAAGAAGAGTATTTATTTGAATATGAAGAATACGATGAAAATACGTTTATTTTCTATCATGGATTTTCTGGATTAAATCCAGATACAGCCTATGCCTTAACTTTAAAAGTTAGAGAAGAAAATTCTGTTACTGAAACATATAATGACACTCAACTTGCGTCTCGCGTTTTTAGAACAGACGCCAAAGGTGAGGCCTTTAAATTTGAGAGTGTTATACCTACATCAAATAGTGTCTCTTTCTCATTTATTGTTGATAATGGAGCTATAGGTTATACTCCTGGAGAATCTAGACTTCCTGAAATTCAGGCCTCTATTTCTAGTACCGGTACTACACCGCAAGAGACAATAATACAAAGTTTAGATAAATATGATGATAATCATATGATTGGCTTTGGCGAATTTACCGGATTAAGCGGTAGCACAACTTATAATTTAACAATCAGTGTTTCTATTGACCAAGAAGTCAAAACACTAGGATCAACCACATTTACCACTGAAGCAATAGAGATTGGTTTTGAATTCTTAAGTGATGAATTTGAAGCAACTTATAATTCAATTAAATTTGTTTTTGAAATTAACGAAGATCAAGTTGTATTTGATGAAACAGCACCTACAACTACATCTAATGTTTATGCAGAGATCTATTTATCTGATTCTCTTGTTGATACATTGAACGTAGTTAGTTTTGTTGAATCAAATGTCACCGGCAAATTAAAAGGCGAAGGAACGTTTGCAAACTTATCAGGAAGCACTGCATACACAATTAAGATTTATTTAAATGAACAAACAAATGTCATAGGTTCTGTAATTTTCTCAACCACAGAGTTCACTCAAAGAATTACATTCAATCCACTTAATCCTTCTGATGAGAGCATAAGCTTCTCCTTTGAAGTCGCATTAGCGGACATTGGATATGACCCTACTTCACAACAAATACCAAACGTTTTTGCTACTATTAAGGATGCTGATCAATTCTATAAGAGTTTAACTTTAACTCAATATGAACCAATCGATAATGAACATATTACGGTTTATGGAGACTTCACTGAATTAGTTCCAGAAACCACATATACAATCGATGTGTATTTAGATGACGAATCTAATTTATTAGGTTCTGCAACATTTACCACTGCTGAAAAAATACGTTCAGTGGAATTTGAAACAGTTAATTCAGGTAGAGACAATGTTGAATTCTCATTTACTGTCGAAAAAACGGATATTGATTATGATCCAACTACAGTCCCTGCAATTCACTATGAAGTAAGGTCTACTGATGGAACTTATTATGATGATTCATGGGCGGAAAGCTTTGTAGAAGTAGATGATAACACAGTTAGAGGCACTGGTTCATTTAGTGGCTTAACCGCTAATATTGCCTACGAATTAGTCGTTAGCTTATCTACAGAAACTGGAGTAATTGAGCTAGGCAAGAAATCATTTGACACATATCATGAATTTAAATTCCAAAAGAAACCATCCGCTGATGTGTCGGATACATCGACTAATTTTACCATCTCAATGAAAGCATCTTACATTGGCTATATTTCTGATGAAGAAACTCCAGATGTAATTAGTCATTTATCTATAAGTGTCGTCGAAAAAGATGGTGGAACACCAACTACACATAGGTTTGCTTCCTTATCAACATATGCCGAGTATGTTATTGCCCCTTCAGGCGAAATTGGTAATTTAACTCCAGGCACTACATATACTGTGTCTGTCTATTATCTCCCAGATAATGAAGACCCTGAATTATTAGGAACTGAAGAATTTACCACTTCAGGTGTAAACCCTGGATTCTCATGGGGTACAATTGAATCCACTCCAAGTACAGCGTCTATTAGCTTTAACATTAGTAGTACATATTTGGATTATGAAACTGATCCAACTGCAGCAGCTTCTAGTTTATATATCGATGTGAATGATGGCTCTTCTCATGTTGCTTCTTTAGGCTTAGATAGATTAACACCAGGAACTGGTGACAATTTAGTTGGAACTGCTAATGCAAGTAATTTAACTTCAGGCACTACCTATACGATTACTTTATATAGAACTGTTGGTGCCAGCTCTGTAGTTATTGGTCAACCAACTACTTTTGAAACAGATGTACCAGCTTTTAATGGTGCTGCTATTCCTACTGAGGTTAGTTTCTATTCACATCAATTTAAAATCACTTTAGATTTTGTGGATGATCCAAGTAATCCTCAATATGATAATTTATCAATCCAATTCTATGATGATGTTTATTCGTCTGCTGATAAATATGCTTTAGGTACAGCACCAATCTCGTTAGCATCAGTCACCACTGAACAAACCTTCAGCCTTCCATATACTGTAGATGGTGGAGAACTATATTATGATTTTGATTTTGATGCTATTGGCTCATTTGAGATTTTCGCTAATCAATCTGGAACTCAAACCAGTGTTTATCATGAAGATATCACCTTTATAGATACTGATGATCCGGGTGTATTTAATGGATTAGAAAGTGACTATTTAATTTCTATTGATGCCTCTAGTGGTGACTTCATTTTGCCAGTCAAGCTTCTCTATACTGATGTATACGATAAGTTTAAAAGTTTCTACGTTCAACTTTGCCCAACTGATGGAGTTACACCTTCTATTTCCGCTGAGGCAAGTAAAGAAGAAAATTATCAAAACTTAACTTATACCGGTAATGATGCTACTAGTGTTATTACTTATATTCAAAATGGAGGAGCAAGTGGGGCAGAATTCAACGTTAAGGTTTATCATTTTGATGACCAACAACATCCAATTTGGGAATCTAGTGAAACTGTTAATATTAAAGTTGCTGATACCAATATTGTTTATGGTGGCAGTTTGTTAAGTACAGAATTAAGCCAAGATTCCACTAGTGTGCAATTTGGTATTTCTTATGTGGCACCAGTACAAGCTCCAACAAATCCACAAATAAAGTTTGTTGACACTAGTGATTCATCTTTAGTTTATAGTTATGATTTTAACTTTCAGAACTATCCTTCTGTTGATATGACCAATCCAACAATGAGTACTGGATCTACTATTACTGATTACGCTTCTTTAAAGGCTGCTTTTGAAGGTAAAACATTTGATGTCGTAATTAGTTATTATGACGGCACATCACAAACAACAAAAACTATTCAAACAGGTGTATCCTTCACCTTTGCATAAAATATTTAATACATAATTTGGAGGTAATAAATTATGAAAAAAGAAAAAGGAAAAATTAAAGCAGGTAAGATTATCCCGTGGGTTCTATATGGAATCCTAATGGCGGGAGTCATTACTATCTTTGTATTCTGGAAAGACATCTATGGTGTTATTAGAACGACATTACCAGATGGAACAATAGTGTGGGCATATGAGCCATTCTTCATCTTAAAATCCACTGATAATGGAGTTGCTAAGACTTTATTTGAACAAGGCGTACCTGGATTCTTAAGATGTATCGTCATTCTTGGCATTGCTATTACTATTGGCATTGTCTTACATTACCTTGGTAAAGTTAGAAAGATCGGCAGTCAAAAAACCACAACGATCTTCATCTTAGTTGTGAACTTCTTAAAATGGGTTGTCGTTATTGGAGCGATCTTCATGATTCTCTCTGCTTGTGGCTTAAGAAGCGAATTCTCCGCGGCTGGCGCTGGTATCGTTGCTCTTATCATAGGCCTTGGTTCACAATCTCTTGTCGCTGACATTTTAGCGGGTATTTTCATTGTTTTTGAAGGCGATTATCAAGTTGGCGATATCGTTATCCTTGATGGTTGGAGAGGTGAAATTCAAGCAATTGGAGTAAGAACTACAAAATTAATCGACGCAGGTGGAAACGTTAAGATTGTTAACAATAGTGATATTCGTTCAATTATTAACCAAACTAAAGAACTCTCTATTGCGAAATGTTATGTCTCTACTAAATATGAAGACCGTATTGAAAATATCGAGGCTGTGATCGCTGATAATATTGAAGCTATCGGAAAGAAAATTCCTGCGATTGTGGAAGGTCCTTTCTATAAAGGTGTTGCAGAATTAGGCGCTAACTCTGTGGATTTATTATTTGTCGCTAAATGTAAAGAAAGCGATATCTATCAAGTTCAACGTGATTTAAATAGAGAAATTAAGATTCTCTTTGATGACAACAATATCGGTATTCCATTCCCACAAATCGTTGTTCATAAAGGTGAAGATGATGTTAAGCAAACTGTCACTAAAAAGACTATTAAAAAGGCTGAAGAATTCACCGAAGAACAAAAAGAATTATCTAAAGATATTGATGTTAAAAAATAATTGATACCTCTAACAATATATGGACCACTTATGTGGTCCTTTTCATTTTTTTAAACAAAAAACAACTTTGTTGCATATGCAACATTGTTGATTTTAAAAAAGAATATTATGCTAATATATATAACATATAAGGAAGAAAAAATATGAAGAAATCAGCATTATTATTTATCTTACCAGCTTTAATACTTTCTAGTTGTGGAAATACTCCAGTTGATCCAGATCCAGAAATGTCAGTGAATTATACTTTAGAGGCTTTAATTAACCAAGAGAGTGAAGGCTATAATTTATCTTTTACAATGAAAGATAGTTATTTTAATGCTAACGCGACTACATTTAATAAAGACATTGCCTTGTTATCTAATGGTAAATCCTTAATGGTGGCAACTGAGAAGACTGTTAAAGATTTCTACTCAGCGATGAAATTCGATAAAGTCAGTGTTAATTATCCAGAGCATACCGAAGACACAATTCAATACGCTATAGCGCATAAAAAGATTAATGATTTTGATTTAATTTCTGTTGCTGTTAATGGACATAACTATGGTTTAGAATGGAAGAATAACGCTTTACTTGGATTAGAAGGCGACCATGAAGGATTTTCCGCTCGCGCTAATGATGTTTATACAGCTTTAAAAGATTATATCTCTACTAATAGTTATTCTAACTATAAACTCTGGATTACTGGTTATTCTAGAGGTGGAGCAATTAGTAATATCTTATCTCATTACATATTATCTAAAGAAGAATTCGCTGTAGCGAAAAAAGATATGTTTGTTTATACATTCGAAGCTCCTAAAGGATTAGATGAGGATAACGCCCCAAAATATGATAACGTCTTCAATATTTTATATTCTGGAGACACAGTGACCTATATGGCGCCTAGCGAATATGGTTTTGCTAGATGTGGAGTTGATATTGATTTATATCAAAGTTCCTTACACACTGATGAAGTTCTATATAATTTTGATGAAGATATCTCTATCCCTGAATTTAAAGCTTGTCCTGACCTTGAAGACAAAGAAACTTTAGAAACTGAAGCTGATGTTTGTAAATATTTCTTCAAATATCTCTCTAGAGATGGAGAAAGTGTCCCAGATCAAGAGTTATATATTCCTACTAGAGCGGACTTTGTTAATGAAGTCCAACCAACAGTTCAATTTGCTTTAGCAATGGTCTTTACTTTACCTAGTGAAGTGAAAACACAAATGATTGAAGATCTTAAGGCACGTGGTATTGGGGCTTTAGCTCTTATGAGTGATCCAGTTGCATTAGCAGATTTTATTGAGCATTATTTAATTACTGCTGAATTTCCATATGAAAGAGAACAACTTGTTAATGATTGTAAAGTGCTTATAAGAATAGTGGGAACGGATTCCACACTAGTGAGTGCGTTCCTTGCATATGCCCTTAGTGGAGAGAATGATTTTGCCAATAATTTGATTCGTTCGTTCATGGTTCATTATCCAGAAGTTGGTCATGCCTTATTAAAAGATTATCTTGCTAATTTATAATAAGTGTTCTACATAAAAAAACGACCACAGCGATGTGGTCTTTTTTGTGAAATTTTTACAAAAATATCGACAAATTAAGCGTTTTTACCATTTAAAGTCCATATTTCTAGTCGCACCGATTAGTCGATAGAAACTTGGATTAGTTTTGCTTAACGCCATGAAAATTGGATAACCAACTCCAACTATACAGACAAATTCTCCTAGGGCTACCCAGCCAAACATTGTAAAGAAAATAGCTGGTTCTAAAACAAAGGCATCAGTAGTACCCATACAAGATAAATAGATGGTAAATGGAACTACAGCAGCGTTAGCGATCACTGGAATAAATCCGGTAGTGAATAAGTTCTTTGTGAGCTTTGAATAAAAGATCATTAAGATACAGGCAAAGAAAGTTGTTGCTGTTCCAAGCAAGATATCCCAAGGTCCAACAGTAGAAGCTAAATTAGATAATAGACATCCTAAAGTTAAACCAACAGTAGTGGTTGGGTTAAAGAACACAAACAAGTTAAAGAGTTCAGAGAATCTAAATTGCATGAACTCATAGCTTAATGGTCCACAGGCAATAGTTAACGCAACATATAAGCCGGCGATGATCCCATTAAGAGCGATATTTTTAACTGTAAAATACTTTTTCCAGAAGGAGACTTTTTCTTCCATACCGGGGTATTATAGACTAATTATTAAAAATAACCTAACAAAAAAACTTATATATCAAGGATTATTTTGACTCTTTTTCTTTATAACTAGCTTATATATAGAAGATTCAACAAAATAAGTAAGGAATGTGACTCCTGCCATTAAAATCAGGAACAAGATTAAATATACCGCATATCCTGCTTTTTCTTGAACTATACTTCCAATTGGTAAATTAGTGATTCTTGTTGGATTAATAAAGAACATATTAATAAAGTGAGGATAAAAGCTCACATTAATGATAATAGCGATCGCTGCAGTAATTAAAAAAGCGATAAGAGTGCGATATACAGTTTTAATAGAGATAGTTTTTCTATTATAAACAAAGATAAACACTCCAAGAATGATTTGAGATCCATGATGAATTAGAGACTGAATATTGATAAAGATTAAGTTAGTCATCACCATATTTGTGTAAATACACACGACTAACCCCATTGTTAAAGATATTAAACATAAATATCCACTCGCAGTGTCCACAAGTTTAGGATGTTTTTCTTTATTTACGAATAGAATTAT
>CAMUVS010000002.1 GCA_947164155.1 uncultured Caryophanales bacterium
ATCTAAATTACCGGTTGGTTCATCCGCTAATAAAATTAATGGGGAATTTGCAATGGCCCTAGCTAGTCCTACCCTTTGCTTTTCTCCTCCAGAAAGATTAGAAACTAGTTGGTTTTCTTTTTTAGATAGTCCAACTAGTCTTAATAAATCTTTAATTCTCCTCTCTTTTTTTGATTTTTTATCTCCACAGGAAATATCTAAGGCTAATTCGATATTTGCTTTAACTGTTTCATATTCAAATAACTTATAGTCCTGAAATAAGAAACCTAACTTTCGACTTCTAATTATCTCTTTTTCATCATCACTTAAATATTGATAAGATCTCCCATCAAAAGAAATATCGCCAGAAAAACTTAATAAAGTACTAATTATGTTTAATAATGTAGTCTTTCCACATCCTGAAGGGCCGTTTATAATCACTAGTCCAAATCTTGGAAAAGTTAAAGAAACGTCTTTTAAAACATAACGCCCGTTATATTTCTTAGAAACATTAGTTAACTCAATCATTAACTTTTAACTCCAAAGACAAATTGCGTCTTTTTGAAAATTTAATTGGCAAGACAGTGGCAATAGTAATTAGAAAAATAATCATTACTAAAATAGCTAGTGGATATAAAAGAGGAATATTTAAAAAGGACATATAAGGAATATCAATAATTTGACTGACATTTATGTATTTATAAACAATGTGGTTAATTAATAATGACAAAGGATAAGACAAAGTTAACGAGAGTATTAAAGAGATAAAACCAGAATATAGATTTTCATTAATATAGATATTTTCAATATCGCTATCTCTAGCACCTATAGAAGATAAAATGGCGCTAACTTTTCGATCTTCAGAATAATTAGTAAAAGAGATAATAGTTAAAATTAATAAAGTTCCTACTATTCCAATTGCTAAAAATAGGAATAATGCATATTCAGCAGCATTAGCAAAACCAATTAAAGAATTTGCGATTACTAGCGAAGAAGAATTAAATGAATAATCGCTAAAAATAGAATCATCAAATAACAAATCGCGATCACGATAATTCTTTAAAAATAACTGATATGAATAAGAAGAAATTATCGAATAATCTTCAGCGTCCATCACCCTATCATACCATGTAATTTTATTATCATAGTAGGTTGATAAATTAAGTAACACATATTCTTGTAAATAAGATTCTAATCCGAGGTAAGAATAATAAATCTTTGGTGTATTTAAATATTCTAATTCATTAACAACACCCACTATCTTACAACTAAATGAATATTCAAAATAATCAGTGATTTCTTCTTTGTATTCATTAACATAAATAGATTCAAATATATGATAGATATTTATATATTCTCCAATAGGGTCATAGCCTAAAGAAGTATGAATTTGTTTATAGCAATTTAGATTCACTACTACTTCAGATAGATTATCGCGTTTTGGGAGGCTCCCTTTAAATAAAAGCGACTTATTGATTGAGTCATCTACATAACTATATATTGGAGTATAAGATAGTTTATGAAAAGGAGTATCTCCAATTAAAATTTTTGGATTTTGTGGTAAAATTGCCGAAAAATTTGGACAAATGTTAAATATTTTAGCAATTTTCTCATTTGACCTTAGCTCATTTATATTAGGTCTAACTGATTTAGTTAATTTAATGAATCCTGTATCAGCCACCAACTCATCTTTGCTAATATATCCATATCCAAAATCTAGCTGATTATAGGAAGCGTTTTTGATGGCAGCATCTTTGCCATTAATAAATCCAAACACTAAATTTGTAATAATCATGGAGATTGATAACGAAGCAACAACAAACAGATTTCTTTTGATCCTTTTTTTGTAATTATTCTTACTAAATCGACTTGTCCAATTGATTCTACCTTTAGATATTTCATGCTCTTTATATAATTCGGATTCAAATTTCTTGTTTAAATAATCATTAATGATACTTCCATCTGCTATTTCAGTTATTCTATTACAATATTGTTTTACTATTTGTAGGTTGTGCGAGACCATTATTACTAATCTGGATTTACTAATAGAAGATAATAACTCCATCACCTTAATAGAATTAGCAGAATCTAACGCTCCAGTAGGCTCATCACACAATAGTATTTTGGGGTTTCTTATTAAAGCTCTAGCAATAGCGACTCTTTGAGCTTCTCCGCCCGATAATTTATTAACTTTTGCATTATATAGTTCAATTGGTATACCAACATATTCTAATAAAGATGTAGCCTTTGATATTGCTTTTTTCTTGCTACACCCACTAAATAATAAGGGTAATGTAACATTATCCATGACAGTAGTATCAGGAATTAGATTATATTGCTGAGCTACTAGTCCAACTTGATCTCTATAAAATAAATAATCTTTTTTTGCTTTATAAACATATTTCTTTTTATTTAAATAAATCTCACCTCGAGATGGTTTATCAAATTTTGAAATCATGTTTAATAAAGTGGTTTTTCCGCTTCCACTTTTCCCAACTATAGAGACAAAACCATATTCATCAAAAGATAAATTAATGTTATTTAAGGCATAAAAAGAATGTTCTTTATCTATAGGAAAAGATTTGTATAAATTCTTGATAACTAAAGCTTTCAAAATTAAAACCCTCCTATTATATAAAGAGGGCAAAAATTCGAAAAATTTGTAAAATAATTTTAAAAAGTTTATGAAAAGCTTATGAAAATAATTAATGACCTGCTTAGCAGGTCACTATTTTTAATTATTCGTCTTCCATTTTTACAGCAGCAGGGACTTTAGGCAAGCCAGGCATTGTCATAATCGAACCAGTTAAAGCAACAACAAACCCTGCTCCAGCAGATAAACGAACTTCTCTAATGGTGATATCAAAATCATCTGGAGCGTTTAACACTTTGGCATTATCAGTAAATGATAACGGGGTTTTTGCAATACAAACAGGAAGATTTCTATATCCTTGAAATTCAAATTCTGCAATTTGTTTTAAAGCTTCTTCAGAATAAATAACATCTTTCGCTCGATAAATTTCTTTACAAACTTGGTTAATTTTATCTTGTAGAGAGTTATTTAGTTCATATAAAGGATGATAATAACTTTCTTTCGTGGCTAAAGTTTCTAATACTTTATTTGCTAAATCAACAGCGCCCATTCCGCCTCTAGAGAAAGCATCACAGAAAGCAACTTCATAGTGATTATCAGAACAGAATTTGATTAATTCTTCTGTCTCTTTTTGAGTGTCACTAGAAAAATGATTAACACAAATCACGGTAGGAACATCATATTTAGCGATATTTTCCATATGTCGTTTTAAGTTAGCAAAGCCAATTCTTAAAGCTTCGATGTTTTCATTATCTAACTCTTCAAATTTGACTCCTCCGTGGAGTTTAAGCGCTCTAATCGTAGCGACCATCACCACTGCGTCAGGTTTAATATTAGCAACACGGCATTTAATATCTAAGAATTTCTCAGCACCAAGATCAGCGCCAAAGCCAGCTTCCGTAACGACAATTGGAGCGAGTTTTAACGCCATCTTAGTAGCAATAATTGAATTACAGCCATGGGCGATATTCGCAAATGGTCCGCCATGTATTAAGCATGGATTTCCTTCTAAAGTTTGAACTAAGTTAGGATTAAAGGCATTTTTCATTAATTTATAAATTGCGTTGGAAATACGTAATTGTTCTAATTTAACAGGCTCTCCGTCAAGATTATAAGCAACAACAATTTGTTTAATACGATTAATAAAATCTTTCTCATCTCTAGATAAGCAAAGAATCGCCATCATCTCGCTAGCGACAGTAATAACAAATTCATCATGTCTAGGGGCGCTTTTCTTCTCATCTTGATTTACAGTCACACTTCTTAAGGCGCGATCATTCATATCAAGCGCTCTTTTCCATAAAATTCTAGAAGGGTCAATTCTTAATTCATTCCCTTGGAATATATGGTTATCAATAACCGCAGAGATTAAATTAATAGAACTGGTTAAAGCGTGCATATCTCCTGTAAAATGGAGATTAATATCTTCAGAAGGAACTACACTAGCAAGTCCTCCACCAGTTGCCCCACCTTTTAAACCAAATACAGGGCCTAAGGATGGTTCTCTTAAACATAATAGTGAATTAACGCCAATCTTATGTAATCCATCAGTTAAGGCAATTGAAGTTGTAGTTTTGCCTTCTCCAGCTTTAGTAGGAGTAATTGCGGTTACTAAAACTAACTTGCCATTAGATTTGTCCTTAAGTTCCTCGTTAATTTTTAAATCAATTTTTGCTTTATCTAAGCCATAAGGAATTACGTACTCTTTTTTAATTCCGGCTTCCGAAGCAACATCATAAATATTTCTCATAATTAGACCCCCAATCCTATTTTAGCTTCCTCAATGTTTTTATAAGTTTCTGAATCGAATTGATTCTTGAAAAACGTCACTTGTCTCTTAGCGTAATTTCGAGTCCTTTTTTGAATTAACTCGACGCAGCAAGCGTAATTTGTCTTATTTTCTAGATAATCAATGACTTCTTTATAGCCAATTCCTTGCTTGGCGGTAAGAGATAAATCGTAATTTTCTAGCAAATATTTTACTTCGTCTACTAATCCATTTTCCATCATTGATAGGACTCTTTTATCAATGTTTTTATATAACTCTTCTCTATCAGGACATAAGAATATAAATTTTACATCTCGATAAATTGGTTTATGAGTTTGTTCATTTAGAATATCTGTTTTCTTTTTATTCGAATGTCTAATTAATGAAATTGCTCTTAATAAACGCTTACGATTATTAACGTGAATCTTTTTACTTTCTTCAACATCAAGACTTTCTAATAACTTATGTAAATCTTCATTACTTAATTCCAGTAAATCAACATCAACAGGAACTTCTTCCTTTTCAAAACTATAATCAAATAACGCCGCTCGAACATATAGACCAGTGCCGCCAACTAAAACTACATCATTATATTTATCTAATAAATTAGATAAAACTTTTCTACAAAGTGATTGATATTCCATCACCGAGAAAGTTTCGTTAGGGGTTTTAATATCTAGTAAATGATATTTTTTATAGTGAGGATCGTCTTTAGATAGTTTCGCGGTTCCAATATTCATATCTTTATAAATTTGAAATGCGTCAAAATTAATCGCTTCACAATTAAGCTTATCTATAAGATAATTTGCAAGTTCAGTCTTTCCTGAACAAGTTGGGCCCATAACTACATAAATCATGAAATCCATTATAAATAAAAAAGAAGTGAATTTCATCACTTCTTATTAACAATCTTACTAATTTCTAATAAGTATTCGTTTACTTCTTCTTTTAAAATATTGTAATTAACCACTAGTGGGTGATTGTTATATCTACTTAATAGTTCTTGATGTAATTTATCATCTTTATGAACTTTTGCTAATGCAATATCTTTTTTTAATAAATTAATTTCTTCATCTTTGTCCACTAATTCTTTAACTCGAAGATATTCTACTATTAGAGGCTCCTTTAATAATTCCTCTTTTAATTCTTTAGCGAGTTTAATTGACTCATTCATTAACTAATTCTCCAATTAATGAATATGTATGACTTTCAATAATCTTTACAGGAACAATTTTACCAACTAAAGATTCATCACCTTTAAAATGAACTAATTTATTGGATTCTGTATAACCAGAAAGCATGTCTTTATCAGTCTTACTTGTCCCGTCCACTAAGACTTTATAAACCCCACCAATATAACGTTTAGAATCAGCTTCAATATTAACCTCTAAATGCTTAACAAGTTCTTTAAATCTTCTACTCTTATCCGCGTAACTAACATTATCTATAATCTTAGCAGCAGGAGTCCCTCTTCTAGGAGAATAAATAAAGGTAAAAGCAGATTCATATTTCACCTCATCAACTAGTGTTAAAGTTTCATTAAATTGTTCTTCGGTTTCATTAGGGAAACCAACAATGATATCAGTGGATAATGAAAGACCTGGAATCTTACTTCTCATCTCTTTAACTAAATTAAGATAATGCTCTCTCGTATATCTTCTTCCCATGAGGCGTAAAACTTCACTACTACCAGACTGAACTGGGAGGTGAATACACTTCATGATATTGTCGTATTTTGCAATAATTTCTATCATTTTGCTGGAGAAATCCCAAGGATGAGAGGTTGTGAATCTAATTCTAGGAATGCCCATTTTAGCAGCTTCTTCTAGGACGTCTGCAAAGTCATGACCTTCATTAAGATCCTTTCCATACGCATTCACGTTTTGGCCTAAAAAAGTAATCTCTTGATAGCCTTCTTTTTTAAGCTCTCTAACTTCATCCATGATATCGTTAAATTGACGACTTCTTTCTTTGCCTCTAGTATAAGGAACAATACAATATGTACAGAATTTATTACATCCATAAATAATGTTTACATACGCTTTAAATTCATTGTTTCTTTTAACATTTTTATTCTCAATAACTTCGCCTTGTTTTGATTTAATCGCAATTAACCTAATATCGTTATTAAAAGCTTCATAAATTAAATCAAGTAATTGGTCGATTTCATGGGTGCCAAAATATAAATTAACTTCAGGAAATTTATTCATTAAAATATCTAGAATTTCTGGCTGTTCCACCATACATCCACAGATTGCTAAAACTAGCTTTTTATTAATTTTGCGATATTTCTTTAAATTTCCAATATCCCCATAAACTTTATCTTCAGCGTTTTCTCTAACTGCACAAGTATTGATGATAATGACATCAGCGTCTTCAGGTTTATTAGTCTCTACATAGTTAGAAGATTCTAACATCCCTTTCATAGTTTCTTCATCTCGGATATTTGCTTGGCAGCCAAAAGTGTGAATATAGTATTTCTTTCCTTTTCCTATTTCTTTCATTTCATTTAAATGAAGCGGGGAATATGCTGAAAATTCAGTCTCAGTTTTCACTCTAGACTTCGCTTCTATTAAATTTGGATAACTAATAATTCTTGTTTTCATTTTATTTATCTTCTAAATAGTAAATTGGGAATATTTCTTTACACTTACCGTTAAATTCATCGATATCTAGAACAACCGCGGATAATAAGCCTCTACCTTCGCTAGGAAGATCAAATCTAGATTGTTCTCCATAAACTATTTTATTAACCACTGTTTCTTTTGTAAAACCTAAAGCCCCATCCGCAAATCCAGTCATACCAACATCAGAGATATAGGCTGTTCCACCTTCTAAAATCTTATAGTCTTTGGTTTGAACGTGAGTATGAGTTCCAAGGACTGCAGAAACTTTACCGTCTAAAGCGTAAGCTAGGCAAAGCTTTTCTCCAGTAGCTTCTGCGTGGAAATCAACGATATGAATGTCAGCTTTTTCTTCATTATTTATAAGCTCAATTAACGAATAATAAGGATTATTTACTTCCTCATTCATGAATACTGAACCAAGGACATTAGTCACTCTTATAGTGACTCCATTAAGTTCATAAACGATGCTGCCTTCTCCTGGATAAGGATGTAGTAAATTAAGCGGCCTAATTAAGCGATCAGTTGAATCGATATATTTACGTAAATCATTCTTACTATCATAGTGATTACCTAGGGTAATCGCATCGATTCCATCGTCAATTAATTCTAAATAATGATGTCTTAATAAGCCTTTACCATGCGTCACATTTTCTCCATTAGCGATAACGAAATCAATGTGATATTTATCCACAAAGGTTTGTAAGTGATCTTTAATGACACGTCGGCCAATTTTGCCGACGATATCACCAATAAATAAGATTTTCAAATTAACTCTTTTCTAGAAGTAATTACTTCGCAGTTTCAATCGCACGATATTCTCTAATGACGGAAACTTTAATTTGTCCTGGATAAGTCATTTCATTTTCAATACGTTCTTTAATTTCTCTTGCGAGTTTAAAAGCACCAATATCGTCAATCTTATCAGGAATAACCATGACTCTTAATTCTCTACCAGATTGCATCGCGTATGATTGATAAACTCCATCATAGGATTTACAAATCTCTTCAAGTTTTTCAATTCTTTGAATATAGTTTTCAAGCATTTCACTTCTAGCGCCTGGTCTAGCAGCACTTAATGTATCAGCGGCTTGGACTAAATGAGATATAACATATTTAGCTGGTACGTCGCCATGGTGAGATTCAATCGCATTAATGACAACATCACCTTCACCATATTTCTTAGCAAGTCTAGAACCAACTTCGACGTGGCTACCATCTGTTTCATAGTCAATAGCCTTACCAATATCGTGAAGTAAGCCAGCACGTTTCGCTAAGTTTTGATCTAAACCAAGTTCAGCGGCCATAGAGCCCGCTAAATAAGCAACTTCAATAGAGTGTTCTAAGGCGTTTTGTCCATACGATGTACGATATTTTAATCTACCGACATAGTCTAGAAGTTCCTTATTAATTCTTGGCAAGCCAAGTTTGAAGGCCACATCTTGACCAGTTTTATGGATACTTTCTTCCACTTCTTGTTTACATTTTTCAACAATCTCTTCAATTCTACCTGGTTGAATTCTGCCGTCTTTAATTAAATTTTCTAAAGACATTCTAGCAATTTCTCTTCTGATAGGGTTAAAAGAAGACACTGTAATAACTTCAGGAGTGTCATCAATAATTAAATCAACACCAAGTAAGGTTTCTAAGGTACGAATATTTCTACCTTCTCTACCAATGATTCTTCCTTTCATTTCATCGTTAGGAAGAGCAACAACAGAGACAGTCTTTTCAATAGTTGTATCTTGAGCGTACTTGCACATTGCTTGCACTAAAATTTCTTGAGCTTTTGCGACCACTTGATCTTTTGCTTCTTCTTCTTTGTTTTTAATGTAAGCAGCAATTTCTCTGGAGACTTTAGATTCTACTCTTTTAAAGAGCTCATCTTTTGCTTCTTGAGTTGACATTTGAGCAACCTTTTCAAGTTCAGAAATGATTGAATCAATCTTTTCTTGTAAAGCTGCTTCTTTCTTATCAACATCTTTTAATCGACGATTAAGAGTTTCGTTCTTTTCATCAAGAGTATTTTCTTTTTGAATAAGAGCAGCGTCTCTTCTATCGATATTTTGTTCACGTTGGAATAATTGTTTTTCTTGAGCGGTTAATTCCAACTTTCTTTCTTTAATTTCTTTGTCCGCTTCAATTTTCATTTCGTTAACGACTTGTTTACCATCTAATTGGGCGTTCTTAACAATATGTTCAGCTTTAATTTCTGCTTCACGAACAATCTTGCCAGCTTTGTTTTGATCTCTTTTTCCTTTAAAAAATGGAACAAGAAAAACAACAGCAGCCCCGACTAGTAAACCCGCAAAAGCACAGATAATTGGTAAACCAATTTCAGTGAATCCACTTAAAATGTGCATAGAATAATTCCTTTCTAATATAAATATATAGCCAAAAGACTATTTACCTAAATCAACTTAAAAATTTGCTATAAGTATGATTTTTATTATGTAACAGGCAAATGCCTGATAAAACTTTTCTCTATTGAGAATCTATAGGTAAGTACCTTCCGAGGGTACGTGTTTATTATAAAGGAAATGAGTTGATATATAAAAGAATAATTTATAAAAATTATAATAGCGGTGTAACAATTTTAATTAAACCGCAAATAGATCTAGAAAATAAGCCTAGTTTATAGTCGATAGGAACAAGTTGACTATCATTAATCATGGATTTGAAGTCTTGGCTGATTTCTTTAATACATGGATTTTTATATAAAAGGGTGCCGCATTCAAAGTGATGGACTAGACTTCTAAAATCGAAATTAATCGTACCTACAAAGGCAAGCTCATCATCTGCTAGGGCAGTTTTCATATGATTAAATCCAGGGGTATAAATATAAATATGTACACCAGCTTTTAATAGCGTCTTAAAGTTAGATTTAGCAACCTTATAAACTAATTTTTTATCAGGGATTCCTGGAACAATTAAATGAACATCCACTCCTCTTAAGGCGGCATTTCTCATCGCTTCCATTAATCCAAATGTTGGAATTAAATATGGAGTAGAAATATAAACCTTTTTAGTCGCGTAATTTAAAATATTGATATAGTTTTGTTCACCAATCATATGGTCGTTGGTGTAGAATCCAGGTCCATCTCCAAAAGGCATAACAAATCCTTCTTCTTCAAAAGATGGATAATCAAAATCTAAAAATGGAGATAAAGGAGTAATCTCTTTAGCGGCAATATCAAAGTTTTCAATAAATGTGGTAATTAAATTAGAGATAGCGGTTCCTTCAATTTTCACCATTGTATCTTTCCAATAACCAAATCTTTTAATGATATTGGCGTATTCATCTGCGAGGTTGTTACCACCCGTAAAGGCCATCTTATGGTCAATAACTACAATCTTACGGTGATCTCTATTGTTATATACACCAGATAAGATTGGTTTTAATGGGTGGAATTTATAACACTTAATGCCGTATTTTGCTAATCTTCGTGGGGTGCTAAAAGAGATAGTGCCATTACATCCTAAATCATCATAGACAATTCTAACATCAACACCTTCTTGGGCTTTTTTAATAAGAATATCTTTTACTTCTCCCCATAATTTGCCATCTGTAATAATAAAGAATTCAATAAAGATGAACTTTTCAGCTTGTTTTAATCCTTCAATTAAATCTGGGAAGAATTTATCTCCAACAGGATAATAAGTAACTCTATTATTTTTAAAAGCACCGACTCTTGCGGTATTTAAAACATATTGGAACGCTCCACGTGCTCTACCTAATTCTTCTTCGCATTTAGAAAAAGCAATTCTATTTCTTTCATAGTACGGTTCAAGTTCTTTTAAATAACCCCTTATATATTTAGTTTCTTTTCTTGGAAGCCCATGATTTTTAAAGATTAAAAAGAATGTTACTGTGGCTAAAGGAAAGACAAATAGAAAGACCAACCATGGGATTTTGAATTCAGGATCTTCATATTTATTAATAACTCTAAAGAAGATAATAACCGCCAAAACAAATGCAACAACTCTAGCAATAACGAATACTTGGTTAATAGTCGTTAAGATTTTTGCTGCAGATGGGTTTTGTTGAATAATTGGCGCAAAGATATATGTATCAGCGCCAATTTCAAAGAATATAACAATTAAAACTTCAACTAATAAAAAGAGAATTGTAAATAAATATCCTGAGGTTAATAGTCTTCTAAGTTTTTTCACGTTTGGTTCCTAATTATTGTCTAGCTTCTTTAATCGCTTTTAAGATTTCTTCTTTTACGTCTTCGTTACTATGGATATACTCTTTAGCGGTCTCTCGGCCTTGACCGATTTTGCTGCCATTATATTCAAACCAGGCACCGCTTTTTTTAACAATGCCAAGTTCAACAGCGCGGTCTAATATTTCACTATCTTTAGAAATACCTTTTCCATAGATAATATCAATTTCACATTGTTTGAATGGAGGAGCAACTTTATTCTTTACCACTTTAATTCTACAAGTGTTTCCAGTGACATCACTTCCTGTTTTAATAGCCTCAGTTCTTCTAATATCTAATCTAATAGAAGCATAGAATTTTAAGGCTCTACCTCCAGAAGTGGTTTCAGGATTACCGTACATCACTCCGACTTTTTCTCTTAATTGGTTGATGAAAATGATAGTGCAGTTATTTTTATTTAATAAGCCGGCAAGTTTACGCATCGCTTTAGACATAAGTCTAGCTTGCATACCAACTGAGTTATCACCCATTTCTCCATCAAGTTCAGCTTGTGGGACTAAAGCAGCAACACTATCAACGATTAATAAATCGATAGCCCCACTACTAGCAAGCATTTCTGCAATTTCAAGAGCCTGCTCACCACTATCAGGTTGAGATAAAATTAGCTCATCTATATTAACGCCTAAATTTTTAGAATATTCAGGGTCAATGGCGTGTTCAGCATCAATAAAAGCAGCTCTTCCACCTTGTTTTTGACATTCTGCAATCGCATGTAGCGCTAATGTGGTTTTACCACTACTTTCTGGACCATATATTTCAATGATTCTTCCTTTTGGATATCCACCTACTCCAAGAGCTTCATCTAGTAAAAGTGAACCGCTTGGTATAACGGAAACCTCAACGTTTGGTCGATCGCCAAGTTTCATCACGGCGCCTTTACCGAATTGTTTTTGAATTTGTTTTAGAACTTCATCGAGTTCCTTTTCATTTAGTTTGTTTTTTTCGTCCATTTTTTATGGCCTCCTCATTATATATAGAGTGGTTTTTTTCGATTTTTTTGCAAAAAAAGTTAATTATTTTCTAAAATTAATGATTCCAAAAGTTCGAAAGCAATATTTATTGCTTTTTCTTGAATCTCATTTCTCGAACCTTCTAAGTTATATGAATAGACTCGAGTGGTGTCTAAAAAGGCAATTCCAATATGAATTTCTCCAACTGGTTTATCTTCCATTGCACTAGGTCCGGCATTCCCAGTAAAGGATACGCAATAATCGACATTGAGTAATTTCTTGCCATTAGATGCCATTTGTCCAGCGACTTCTTTTGAAACAACACCAAATTCATCAATGTCTTTATAAGAAATACCTAGTAATCTATTTTTTTCTTCGGTCGCATAAGTCACTAACGCACCCTTAAAGAAATGAGAGGCTCCACTAATAGAGGTAATCTCTTTAGCAAATGAACCACCAGTAAAAGACTCTACAGAACCAAGAGTTCTACCTTTTTCTCTAAATAATTTATTAATACCTGCGCTATCCATTGTTATTTACTTTCTAAAAATGCTTTACGGTTTTGCCACACATAAATAATGCCGCTTAATAAAGATGCAAGTGTAGCTGCATAGACAATAAACATTGTTACGGTAAGATATGGGTTGGTATTATTTGGATACATATAATGGAATGGAAAATCGTTTAATAATACAGCGCCAATCGCAACCATTTGTAGGACAGTTTTAAGTTTGCCAAAAATATTAGCAGCAATAACTACTCCTTTTTGAGCAGCGATAAATCTTAAAGCGTCAACAACTGTGTCTCTAGCGACCATAATAATAACACACCATACAGGGATAAATGCGGTCTGCTCATAAGCATAATGAGCAAAAATACTAGGAGCACATAAGAAGATTAACATTGAACTAACTAATAACTTATCTGCTACAGGATCTAAAAACTTACCTAAGTCAGTAACTTGATTGTTTTTTCTCGCAAGTTTTCCATCTAAATGATCGGTGTAACTAGCGATGACAAAGAACACAAAAACAATTAAAAAAACCAAGTTTATACGGGAATTTCCAAGTTCAGGGGTTGATAAGTTAGGGATTAAAGATAAAACAAATAACGTCACAATTAAAATGACAGTAGCAATAATTCTTGAGAATGTAATTTTTGTTGGAAGATTCATAATCTCTCTCCTTTTAATAGTGAGTCTTCGACCCTATAAGCCATGTTTTGTCTAGGATGATAATTTATCTAAGAATAATCTTACTTGAATCGATTCGTTTCTCTATCAAGTCTCCCCTACCAAATTTGGGTTTCTCGCTTATGGGGTTTACCGCGTTCCACCTTATTCTTTCAAATAAGCTCCGTCACTGTGGCACTTTCAGGAATTTTACCTTGGGTCACCCTTTAGGTTAATTTCCGCCGTCATGTACTCCTACATGCCTAACGTTATTCTTTCCGTTAGCATAATCACTACAACCATCACAGATTGTGCGAGCATGGACTTTCCTCTAACTAACTAGTAGTCAGCAATCATCTAGGTCGAAGGTTTTATTTTAATTCATCGGGAATAGAACCAATATGTTCTTTAATATAACTCTCCAGCTTCCCAATACGTTGGAGCAATTCGTAATTATCGATATGAATAGGTTTGTCTTTAGGAAGATATTTAATTCTTTCTTTAAGCTTAGTTAATTCTTGTAATAAACTAGCATTAACTTTTTTTAGTTCCTCATTTTCATTTATTAAAGCCTTAACATCAACAGAAGAACTAGATTCAATCTTACGATAATCATCGATAATTTGATCTAAGACTTCATCAACTTCATCAGGATCATAACCATTTCCTGCAGACTTAAATTTCTTTTTATAAAGTGAATTAGATGAGAAATTAAGTTCTTTATTCATATACTCATATATTATCTCTTATATGGCGATATTTTTCTATGAAAAATTTATAAATATAATCAAATTTTTATATAAATCAGCATCCCTTTTTCTTGAAAAGAACCTTTTCAATCGTTAATATAGAAAACGATGAAAAAAATAAATCGCATCTTAAAAGGTAGAAAATATCTCTGTTTCTTAGATTTTGAAGGGACTCAGTTTTCTCATGAAATGATTGCCTATGGAGCCTATTTCACTACTTTAAATAAAGAAGGGCAAATAGTAAAAGCTAAAAACCCAATTCGAAGTTATGTGAAATGCAAAAACTCTATTGGTAAATTCGTTAGAGAATTAACTGGCATTACTGAAAAAGATTTAGAAAAATATGGAGTTGATTTTGCCACTGCGATTCATCAAATAAAAAAATATTGTGGCTTAAACTTTAAAAAAACGATGTTTGTTACCTTTGGTAACCACGATATTCGTATCTTAAATCAATCTTGTTCTTATAATTTAAATGCTCCTCAAGAGCTTTGCGATATTATTAAGAAGAATCATTTTGATTTCCAATCAGTCATTTCGGAATTTGTGAAAGATGATAACGGCAATCCATTATCTTTAACTCATTATTTAGAAACATTTGGCATTGAATTTGATGGTACCGCTCATGATCCGATGTATGACGCTACTAATTTAGCCAAACTTTATAGTGTTTTCTTAAAAGAAAAAGATATTGTTTTAAATCAGTACTGTAAAGTATTATCAAGAAGTAATGTTGGACCTGAACCTGTTAACAAAGCAGTTAAAAAATTATTAAACGGAGAAAGTGTATCTCCTGATGAATTTAAACAATTTATCACAGAATACATCGACTAATAATGAATTATCCTAATGGACAAGTTTATAAAAAAGAGGAATTAAAAAAGAAAAGAAAATCCTCTACTGAATTATCTATTTCCAGCGCGAACCGTGGAATGAGTTTTGAAAGCGAAATCAACGCTTCAAATGAATATTATAAAGATAAAGATATATGTTTAATATCTAAACGCCCTACTCCAATTAATGTAGTCAAAGTTGACTATTCAAAAGGAGCAAAAATTACCCACGCTTATTTTGAAGAACAGTCCACTACTGATTATAACGGAGTGTATAAAGGACGTTATATTGATTTCGAAGCAAAAAACACTAAAAATAAAACATCTTTCCCATTAAATAACATCACAAAACATCAAATCGAACATTTAAAAAGAGTAATAAAGCATGGAGGAATTGCGTTCTTTATTATTCAATTTGAATCATTAGATAAAGTATTTATTTTAGATGCAAGTTACGTGATTCAATTTTATGAACACGGAGAAAGAAAATCTATTCCATATTCTTGTTTTTTGGAGTCAGGAATAGAGGTAGTTAGAAGTTATAATCCTAGATTAAAATATATCGACGCAATCGATAAATTATATTTTTAGTTCTGACAATATTTTCTAATTTTACATTCTTCACATTTTGGATTTCTAGCAGTACAGAAATATCGACCAAAATGAATTAATTGATGATGAGATTTAATCCAAGATTCTTCTGGGATTATTTTTTTAAGCTTTCTTTCTATATCAATCGGTTCGTCTTTTTTAGTTGCGATGCCTAATCTATTAGATATACGAATAATATGAGTGTCCACTGGTAAATCCGGAATTTTAAAAACTTCACATCTAATGACACCCGCAGATTTATTTCCTATACCTGGAAGTTTTTGAAGTTCATTTTTATCGCTAGGGAGAATCGAATTAAAGTCGCTATATAAAGTTTCAGCGATTCCCTTAATGTTTTTTGCCTTATTTTTATATAGACCAAGGGATTGAATTTCGTTTTCGATATCTTTAATATCCGCATCCACAAAAGATTTAAGTGTTGGATATTTTTTAAATAAATGACTAGTTACTGCATTGACAGATTTATCTGTAGTTTGAGCGGATAACATCACCGCAATCACAAGCTCATAGTCTTGAGAATAAAAAAGCTCACATTTTGCATTTGGAAAAAGTGAGTCTAGATATTGTGATACTTCTAAAAATTGTTTTCTAGTTAACATTAATCTTTATTGATCCAGGGTATTTTTGCAATACGAATTGTCTCTTCTAAATTCTTATCCCATTCTTCGCTAAGTGGGGTATGTCCTTCAGATTGCAAATCATCTCTTTGAGACCAACTTAGAAGGATTTTATCCACGCTGCGTAGGGTTTTTTTGTTTTTTGATAGAGCTTCTTTTAAAGCGTCAATGATAGTTTTATCGCTATATCCAAAAGAAATCCATTCATGAATTTTTGCAACTTCAACAGGAGATAAAGATCTACCTAAAAGTTTTTCATAATTTGTATATACGTTTTCAAGTTCTTCTTTAATTCTTGTAGAACTTTTTTCCTCTTCTTCTTTAGATAAGAATAATTGGAATTCACGGTATAACTTTTGCTTTAACGGCTCTAATGTAGCGACAGTATTTTTACCAATGGTCTTATATTCAAACATTCCTTTGGTAAGTAACTTAGCTAATATCTTATCAATCTCTTTAATATCTAAAGTCATTTTTAAAGATAATAAGTCTGCGGTCACAAAAGGATTACCTTGACTGATAAGATGGTCAATAACAAAAATAGTCGCTAACTCGTTTTCATTGAGTTTTAATTTGCGATAATTCTCGATTAATAAATATCTAAAATCAATAGCCTCAGTAATCATTTATATGTAATATAGCACACTTCGATAATAATTATAAATTATTTGTATCTAATTTTTCTAAGATTGCTTTTAACTCTTCCTTATGATGACATTTATGAATTTCTTCTAGGATTTTTTCTTTTCTGATGTTGCCTAGTAATCCTTTATTGTTCTTAATTACTTTTTCTAACTCATTATCAACATTAAATCCTAAATCTAATTTAAAGCGGTACACTCTTATAATTCTTAATGGATCTTCTTTAATTCTTATAGCAGGGTCACCCACCATACGAATGACTTTATTTTTTAAATCTTTTTGTCCGTTTACAAAATCTAAAACATATAAATTTTTATCTAGATATAATGCATTTATTGTTAAGTCTCTTCGAGGATAATCTTCTTTAATATCTTTAGTGAAAAAAACGACATTTGGGTGTCTAGAATCGACATATCCCGCTTCTTTTCTAAAAGTAGTAAGGTCGAATTTTACGTCTTTATATTTAAATTTTACTGAACCAAAACGTTCAAAAGTATAATCAGCGTTATCTAAAAATGCCTTAGTTTCTTCCGGAGTCGCATCAGTTACTAGATCCATATCAGTTAATGGTATATTTAATAAATAATCTCTAGTAGAACCCCCTACTAAAAATAATTGATAACCATGTTTATTAAATATTTCCGCTAGTTCTTGGAATAAAGATATTTTATAGTCCATACAAATATTATATTTATTTTATATAATAAAAAAAGACCCGAAGGTCAATTTTTTATGACGATTATTTGTTGAGCTTTGCTTTGAATTCTTTCGCCAAATGAACTGTAACAGTTTTCTTAGGTTTGATTTCAATTTCAGTGTGTTTTTTAGGATGTGTTCCTTTTCTACCAGCTTTTGTTTTTGGTTCAAACACACAGAAGTTCTTAACGTTAACAGATTCCCCTTTTAGCAAAGCTTCCATAATGAGATCGAATGTCATATCAACTGATGCTTTTGCATCAACTTTTGATAAGTGCGCTTTCTCAGCAACAAGCTCGATTATCTCATTCTTGTTGAGCTTTTTCATCCCCTTAACTCCTTGTTTATTTAAATTAATTATAACCAATAAACAAACTACTTTCTATGTTTTTTTAAACTTATCTTTATAGGCGTTCCTTCAAAATTAAATGTCTCTCTAAGTCTATTTTCTAAGTAACGTTGATAAGAAAAATGCATGAATTCAGGATCATTAACAACTAATGAAATAGTAGGAGGAGCAGTCAATACTTGTGTTGCATAGTATATTTTTAAGCGCCCCCCATTGAAGTCTGGAGCTTGGTTCATAACCTGTGCTTCTTGAATCACATTATTTAAAATCGAAGTTTGGATACGTGTATGATATGCCTCATGTACAAGTAATAAAGATTCAAAGAGCGTATTTATCCTTCTTTTAGTAAGCGCAGAAAGGAAGACAATTGGGGCGTAATCTAAAAATTTATATTCATTACGAATTAGTTTTTCATAGCTAGACATTGTGTTAGTGTCTTTATCCACTAAATCCCATTTATTAACAACGATAATAATTGCTTTATGTAGATCAGTCGCGTATTGAATAACGTGTTTATCTTGTTCAGTAATACCGGTTTTTCCATCTAAAACAAGTAGAACTATTTCACTTCTTTCAATTGCTTTTAATGCACGTATCGCAGAATATTTATCAATAGCTTCGTATATTTTTCCTTTTTTCTTAAGTCCAGCAGTATCAATAACCACATAATTAACCCCATCTTTATTAAATGGAGTGTCAATTGAATCTCTAGTTGTACCAGATACATCGCTAACAATGACTCTTTCTTGACTTAAAATTGCATTTGTTAAAGATGATTTGCCAACATTAGGTCTGCCAATTAAACAGAAGGTTATTGTATCTTCTGAAGCTTCATCTTTATGATCTTCAATTTTATCAATAATACGATTTAAAACATCTCCAATACCAACACCGTGGCTACCAGAAACAGGAATTGGTTCACCTAATCCTAAAGAATAAAACTCAGCAGCGTTAGCAGCTTGAGTTCCTTCATCGATCTTATTCACTAATAAAAGAATTGGTTTTTTAATTTTTCTTAATAATTTAGCAACCATGTGGTCGTCACTAGTAACTCCAACTTTACCGTCCACTACAAATAAAATAATGTCGGCCTCTTCAATAGCGATGTTGGCTTGCATTCTAATTTGTTCTTGGAAAGGACGATTAGCGATTTCAATACCACCTGTATCAATAAGAGTAAAACTCTTACCTAACCAATTAGCCGTGCCATATAATCGATCTCTAGTGATACCAGCTTCATCATCAACGATTGCTCTTTTATCACCGATGATACGATTAAAAATCGTTGATTTACCAACGTTAGGACTTCCAACAATAGCAACAACTGCTCTAGCCATTGATACCTTTCTCCGCTAATTTAGCGTTAATTATCTCAATAACTTTGGTGACTACTTCTTCAACAGTCATAAAAGAAGTATCTAAAGTTAAAGCATCAGGAGCGCATTTAAGTGGGGCAAAATCTCTATGAGAATCGATGTAATCTCTTTTTCTAACATCATTTTCAATTTCTTCTAGTGTGCAAGGGATGCCTTTAGCGATATTTTCATCATATCGACGTACCGCTCTAGTTTCTACAGAGGCAATTTGGAAAATTTTAACATCTGCGTCAGGAAGAACATAAGTGCCAATATCTCTACCATCCATAATAACAGAATGTTTAGCCGCCATTGCTCTTTGTTGATCAACTAAAAATAAACGAATATCTTTATAAGAAGCAATATAACTTACATTACCTGAAACACGTGGCTCTCTAATTTCCTTTGTGACATCAAATTCATTACAAAGTACTTGTCCGCTAGGTCTTAATTTAATCGTCACTTCTGGAATTAACGCGCAGCAGGCCGCCTCATTTTGACAATCAACGCCTTTTTCCATGCAATACCAAGTGAAAGCTCGATACATTGCGCCAGTATCAATATATGTATATCCTAAGCGCTTAGCAACTTCCTTAGCAACAGTAGATTTTCCAGCAGCGGCTGGGCCATCAATAGCAACAGTAATTTTCATAGTTTTGCCCTCCTAAAAAACAATTACTCCAAATATTATTAATAAAGCAATAATACAAACAATAGCTAAGACAATTGATAAGTTTATTACTCTATTCTTGATTGCAATTTTCTTAAAAAAACCCGCTTCATCAGCATATTCATCGTGAGTTGAAGGGGTTTTTAAAACAGGGATATTGTCACTTCTTGCGGCAATAGCTTGACGATATTTGCGATATTTCTCAACTCGTGTCCCTGCCATAATTTAAATTTATCTATCTTTCATCATTGGGAATAAGATAACTTCTCTAATGTTTTCTTGATTTGTTAATAGCATTACAAGTCTATCTATGCCCATTCCAATTCCACCTGCTGGAGGCATGCCATATTCTAGAGCTTCAATGAAATCATTATCCATTTCATTAGCCTCTTCGTCTCCAAGTTCTTTAGCTTTGAGTTGCGCTAAGAATCTTTCTTTTTGATCAAATGGATCATTAAGCTCAGTATAGGCATTTGCTAATTCTTTGCCGTTAACAAAAAGTTCAAATCTTTCAGTGTAACGTGGGTCTTTACCTTTTTTAGTTAAAGGTGAAACTTCAATTGGATAAGAATATACAAATGTTGGTTGAATGAGTTCTGCTTCACAGAATTCTTCAAAGAATTCATTCATTACATGACCGACTGTGTTTTTATGTTTTTCTAATTTAATACCTTTTTCTTCCGCTAATTTTTTAGCTTCTTCAAAGTCATAAATCTTTCTAAAATCAATACCAGTCTTTTCTAAAATAAGATCAGCCATAGAAACCCATCTAAATGGTTTATGGAAATCGATAACTTTATCTTGATAAGTGACGATATCACTACCAGTAACATCCTTAGCGGCTTTTCTAATCATCCCTTCCGCTAATTTTCTCATTCCCTGTAAATCAGAATAAGCTTGATAAGCTTCAATTGTGGTAAATTCAGGATTATGAGTAGCATCCATTCCTTCATTACGGAAGAGTCTACCAATTTCATATACTCTTTCCATACCACCGACTAATAATCTTTTAAGATTAAGTTCAGTAGCAATTCTTAAATAGAAATCTTTATCTAAAGCATTCATATGAGCAACGAATGGTCTAGCATTAGCACCGCCCAAAATTGGAGAAAGCACTGCAGTTTCTACTTCCACAAAGCCTTGCGCATCTAAATAAGATTGAATGCTTCTAATAAGTTTTGGACGAGCAAAAGCCACTTTTCTAGATTCTTCATTCATAATTAAATCAAGATATCTACGTCTACTTCTTTCTTCAACATCCACTAAGCCATGGAATTTCTCTGGAAGAGGATGTAAGCACTTTGTTAAGTGAGTGTATTTTTCTGCTCTAATGGTGAGTTCACCGCTACGAGTTTTCATCACGCGTCCATAGACACCAACGATATCTCCAATATCAGCAAGTTTAAATAATTCATATGCTTTCTTACCGACAACATCAATACCCATATAAACCTGGATATTTCCTGATTTGTCTTGAATATTCATGAATGAGGCTTTACCCATTCTTCTTAAGTTTTTAATACGACCAGCAACAGTCACATATGGCTTATTCTTTTCTAAAGAATTAGGGCTCTTTTTATCAAATAGAGAGTGTACTTCACCAGCTAAATGAGAAACTTTAAAAGCTTTTCCAAATGGATCAACTTTAAAAGACTCATATTTTTTAAGCTTTTCCCTTCTAACTAATTCTTGATCATTAAGATTTTGATTATCCATAGATAATGCCTCCACAATTAAAATAGTATATAAGAATATTTGACCACTTTGTAGTCAAAATTGATTTATATCACAATTTCTTTTTTATAATCTTCAATAATTCGAAGTAAATCATTATAAGAATTTAATTCAGTTGATAACCTACACTTCAATGGTTTAGATTTTGGAAACCCATCAAAAAATTTCGATGCTATGCTTCTATAAACTCTCATTCCAATAGCTTCACCTTTTTCTTCAATAAGCAATCTTGCTAATTGCAAACAATAATCGATTTGTTTGTCTAAATTTGGTTCACTTAACTCTTTATCATTAAAATAGTTATTGATGTTAGTGATAAGTAAAGGATTTCCCATACCGCCACGAGCCACCATAACTCCATCTGCACCTGTAATTTTTAGTGCCTCAACAGCATCTTCAACAGTAAAAATATTGCCGCTAATTATGAGTGGGACATTTACGCGTTCTTTTAAATTTTCAATTAGTTCCCAATGTGGCTTACCGCCATACATTTCTTTAGCACTTCTAGGATGAATTGCAATGAGATCAACTCCTGCTTTAATTGTCTCATCGATAACCTTTAAAAATTGATCTTTTGAATTAGCAGCTCCCAGTCTAATTTTAACTGTAACTGGTTTATGAGTAGCTTCTTTAATAGCGCGAACTATATCTCCACAAAGAGTAGGATTATTCATTAAACTAGAACCAGCTCCAGTTTTAGTAACTTTAGGAACAGGACACCCCATATTGATATCGTAAAAATCGATATTTTCATTTAATTTTTCGCAAATTAATGCCGCTTTTGCCAGATTTTCTGCCGAATTACCGAATAATTGGACTCCGGTTGGAACATCGAGCTTTTCAAAGGTGACATAGGATTTTGTCTCTTTATTTCCATAGATTAAACCCATATCAGAAACCATTTCTGTCACAACATATCCAACTCCAAAAGAAGCACAAAACTTGCGATATGCACTAGAGGTAATTCCTGCCATTGGGGCAAGAACAACATTTGATTTTATTTCTAAATTTCCAATCTTAAACATATAAGAAAAAGAGGGGATTATTCCCCCTTATTTTCTCCATCAACAGGTTCTGGCTCAACTTGAACGGTTTCTTCAACCTTTTCTTTTTCAGCCTTTTTAAGATGACGATGTTCGAGCAAATAATCAATCTCTTCTGCAGTGATTTGTTCATATTCAAGAAGGGTTTTTGCGATTAATTCGACATCATCTTTATATTTAAGAATAATGCTCTTTGCTTCCTCATGAGCCTCATTAATAATCTTTTGAACTTCAGCGTCAATTTTTTCAGCAGTTGCTAAAGAGAAATTCTTTTGACTTGAAGTATAATCACGTCCAAGGAAGACGCTTCCAGTATCTCTTTCATATTGAATTGGGCCTAAGGAAGACATACCTAATTCGGTAACCATCATACGCGCAATACGAGTTGCCATTTCAATATCGTTTTGAGCTCCAGAAGAAATATCATCAAAGAAAACTTCTTCGGAAGAACGCCCACCAAGATAACCCACAATTCTAGCAATAAGTTCTTTGCGTGTGAGCAAAAATCTATCTTCTTCAGGTGTCATACGGACATGTCCGCCTGTATTACCACGAGGAATAATTGTAATTTTTTGAACTTTATCAGAATGTTCTAACTTCAATCCAATAATAGCGTGCCCTGCTTCGTGATGTGCAACAACTTCACGTTCATGTGCATTAAGAGAACGAGAAGATTTAGCTGGACCAGCAATTCTTCTATCAATAGCTTCATCGATTTCAGCAGTAGTAATTTCAGTCTTTCTTCTTCTAACAGCTAAAATTGCAGCTTCATTCATGATATTTTCAATATCAGCGCCAGAGAAACCAACTGTTCTTTTAGCAATGGCGGTAAAATCAACATCTTTAGCGAGTTTCTTGTTTCTAGAATGTACTTTAAAGATTGCTTCTCTACCTTCTCTATCTGGTAAGGAAACAGTAATTTTTCTATCGAAACGACCTGCTCTTAATAAAGCTGGATCAAGAACATCATCTCTATTAGTTGCAGCCATAACGATAATACCAGAGTTATCAGAGAAACCATCCATCTCAACTAAAAGTTGGTTAAGCGTTTGCTCTCTTTCATCATTACCACCGCCTAAACCAGCGCCTCTTTGTCTTCCAACAGCATCGATTTCATCAATGAATACTAAACATGGAGCATTTGCTTTAGCGTTTCTAAACATATCTCTAACTCTACCAGCACCAACACCAACAAACATTTCTACGAAATCAGAGCCAGAAATAGAGAAGAATGGTACTCCAGCTTCTCCAGCAACAGCTTTAGCAAGTAAGGTTTTACCAGTACCTGGAGAGCCAACTAATAAGATACCTTTAGGCAATTTAGCCCCAAATCTTGTGAATTTTGTTGGATCTTTAAGATATTCAACAATTTCTTCCATCTCGGCTTTTTCTTCATCACAACCAGCAACATCTTTAAATCTAACTTTAGAATCTTGAATTCTTCTAGCACGAGATTTATTGAAATCCATAGCTTGTCTATTAGCCCCGCCAATAGAACCAGACAATCTAGAGAATAGGAAGATTACAATAATCGCACTACCAGCAAGCATGATGATAGTTGGTCCCCAACTATCCCACCAGCTAACTTGATAGACATCATTTACAGCAATTGCTTCGGTTGTATAATTTGTAACCCAATAATTAACACTAAATGTAGGGAGTTGAAGAACGTCATCTTTATTAAATTCACCTTTTGGATTTTCACTTGTAGCAAGTTCAGGAACATAAATCTTGGTTTCTACAACCTTAACAGTCCAACTGATTTCTTTACTTTCATATGTTGCTTCATCAATTGTGCAAACATATTTAGTGCCGTTAGTTAAAACACCACTTAAAGAAAGATAACTTCCTTCAAAATGATGAGTAACTACAGTAGTCTTAACTTGCTTATTTACAAGAGCTTGAATATAAGCTTTTGAAGTTAAAGGAGATGAGTTATCTCTATTTCCAAAAATACGATAAGCAAAAATAGCAATTAATCCTGCTACTAAAAGTATAGAAAATATAAAACCAAGGGGAATTCTACGTCTTGGGATATTGTTAGAATTATTGTTGTTTTCTGGCATAAAATTTTACCTCCATATCAATATTGATACGATATCTTAAAAAGATATATAGATTATATTAGTTTTTGTATATTTTGAAAAGAAAAATACAAGTTCTTATTTAACATAAAAACTTAACATATCAGATAATTGAAAGTCTTTTCTATAGCGGGGGATATAGATAACTTCACCATTTTTATTTAAGATGACAGGCCAAGTTAATCTTTTTCTAAACGGCATTTTCCAATCAATCATAAGTCTAGATGCCTTAGCTTTATACCCATTAATAATAATAAAATCGCTATTTTTTATATTTCTTATAGTTAAAGGATAATCATCAAGATTAACATTTCGATCAGTAGTGTCTAAGTTGAAATTAAGATAGAAATATGGAGTGTCTAATACTCCAGGACACATTAAAGTGTATTGATACTCTTTTCGTTCAAATTTATTAACGCCAAATTCAAAATTCTCATATTCCTTAAATAAATATAGGCCTTTAAAAATCATAAATTGACCATTAGGTTTAGAAGATTTTAATACTTTGATTATTTGTCCTACATTCTTCTTTGATAAACTATATGATGCATTAATATTTTTAACTAAATAATTAAGCGCATAACACTGGGAGATAAAGTCTAAAGAAATAACATAGTCAACTTCATTTAATCTTTTAATATCGATAGAGTTAAATAATTCGGTTATGTTGTTATTTTCTTCGTTAATTTTATTAAGAATTTCTTCTCTTTCATCCTCGCTCATTCTTGACACTATATTCTGTCTAATTTTATTTCGTAAAATAGAGATATCAAAGTTTGTTTTATCAATGGCATAAGGAACATTATTTTCATCGCAAATTGATTGTAGATAAGACTTCTTTAAATGAAGTAATGGTCTAATAACATTAACTCCATAAATCATCGTTTCTGAGCTAATTCCATAAAAAATTGGGTTATTTTGACGCTCTTTTTGCATTAAATAGGTCTCAATTAAGTCATCTTGATGATGAGCGATAAGTGTGGCATCAAAGCCAAATTGAACACATAAATCTTTAAAGTACTTATATCTAATTTCTCTACAAGTAGCTTCAACATTTTTATTGATCTTTTCTTTTACATCATAAACATGAACTTTAATGTTAAATAGACTAGCGTATTTAACTAAACCATCAACCTCAAGATCACTTTCTTCTCTTATATGATAATTAACAACCGCGCATGCAAAATTATATTTATTCTTTGCTAGCAAATGAAATAAAGCCATAGAGTCTGGCCCAAAAGAACACGCTAATAAATATTTCTTGTTTTTATCTAGATTCAAGTTGTTCATAACTCGCTCTATCCTTTTTACCTACTTTTTCTACTTTTGAAATAATAGAAAACTCATTATCACCAAACTTGATTGAGATAATTTCTCCACCTTTAATATCAAAAGACGGCTTAGCAATTTTATCATTCACTTTAACTAAGCCTCTTTCGCAGAACTCTTTGGCGATAGTTCTTCGTTTGATAATTCTAGAATCTTTTAAAAACAAATCTAATCTCATGCAGTTTCAATAATTTTATTCGTATTAATAATGTTCACTAATGATTTTAATATATTTTCTAAATCTATTAACCAATTTCCTTTTTTATTCATCACAATTTTAAATTTATGGTTAAGATAACTAATCTTAATAATTGATAAATATGGTATTAACGCTTCAAATAAAATATTTCCAATACCTTTAATATTAATAAAGTTATCACCAAGATATAATTCAACATTCATTTTATTCTCTTTAATATCATTTATTTCACATTGTTTGACCATTAAATCAATAGCTCGTTTAAAGAATAATAGTTCAACTTCTTCAGGTAATCGACCATAAACATCTCTTACCTTAGCTTTAATCTCATTTAGTGAATCTATCGAGGATGCCGCTAATATATCGTGATAAAGTTCAATCTTATCACTATCAGAGGCGTACTCTTTTGGAATATAAGCATCAAAGGCCAAAGAGAGGGTTTTATTATATTGAGCTTCTTTATGATCTGCACCTTCCATTTTCTCTTTAACTGCTTCATTTAAAAGCTTGATATACATATCTAAACCAATAGAATCAATAAATCCAGCTTGCTCAGGTCCTAAAATATCTCCAGCACCTCTAATCATTAAATCTCTTTGAGCAATCTTATATCCACTACCCAAAGCAGTAAAATCCTGCAACGCTCTTAAACGTTTTTGAGTGTCTTCTTTTAAAGCTTTATTGCCATTATACATTAAATATGCATAGGCAATTCGATTGCCTCTTCCAACTCTACCTTTAATTTGATATAACTGTGCTAATCCATATCTTTCAGAATCATCAACAATAATCATGTTAGCGTTAGGAACATCAATTCCGTTTTCAATAATTGAGGTACAAACTAATATTTGAATATCTCCAGAATAGAATTTGATCATTGTGTCTTCAATGTCGTTTCTAGTCATTTTTCCGTGCGCAACAGCAATAGTCGCAGAAGGAATTGCTCTTTTTAATCTAGAAGCAATTTCATAAATTGTTTCAATGCCGTTATGTAAATAGAAGACTTGGCCGTCTCTACCTAATTCTCTTTGAATTAGCTCTTTTATAACTTGGGTGTTAAAAGGAGTCACATATGTTTGAATTGGCATTCTTTCTCCTGGAGGAGTAGTAATTTGAGACATGCTTCTAACTCCTAATAAAGAAATCTGCAAAGTTCTAGGAATTGGGGTAGCGCTTAAAGTTAAGACGTCAATATTAGACTTTAATTCTTTAAGCCTTTCTTTTTGTTCAACGCCAAAACGTTGCTCTTCATCCACCACTAATAAACCTAAATCTTTATAAGTAATATCATTTGATAATAGGCGGTGAGTGCCAATAATAAGATGGATTTTGCCTTCTTGGATTTCTTTAATATATTCCTTTTGCTTCTTTTCGGGGATAAGTCTAGAGAAGATAGCAATCTTTATATCAAATTTAGAAAATCTTTCTAAAGCCACTTCATAATGTTGTCTAGCTAATAAAGTAGTAGGACAAAGTAACACTGCTTGTTTTCCAGAATTAATACATTTAAAGATTGCTCTAAAAGCAACTTCGGTTTTTCCAAATCCTACATCTCCACATAATAAGCGGTCCATAGGATGAGCCGATTCCATATCTGATTTAATTTCTTCTAAAGAACGAATTTGGTCTTTAGTTAATTGGAATTCACAGGTATCTTCAAACGCCTTTTGAAACTCATCATCTTTAGCGAAGGCATATCCTTCTATATGACTGCGTTCAACATATAAATTGAACAATCTTTCCGCTAAATCGTGGATTCTTTCTTTAATTTTAGCTTTAGTCCTCTCCCAATCTTTAGTGTGTAATCTAGATAATCGTGGTCTAGCACCTTCTTTACCTAAATACTTTCTAATAAGTTGAAACTGGCTTAAAGGAACATACAAAATCTCTCCTCCATGATAAGCAAGTTTTAAATAATCTTGATGTTTACCTTCAACTTCTAAAGTTTGTAATTCTAGGAATTGGCCTATACCTTGATATTCATGAACAACATAATCTCCTGGGGTTAAATCTTCATAACTCTTTAATATTGTTGCTTCTTTAAAACGATTATCGAATCTTGTGATTCTAATTTTTTCATTAAATAATTCTTTGGAAGTCAAAAAGACTACTTTTTCATCATCCAAAACAAATCCGCACGGGATATTTGAAATAGATAAACCTATTTGATGCTTGCTAGGAAAACCATATTCTTTAACCATTTCAAAAGGAATATGAGACGAATCAAGTAAATCAATAATTGTATTTAAATGTTGTTTAGAACTTAGCGATATATTAATTTGATAGTTTTGATTAATATATGTATGAATGACATTAATAACATCACTATCTTTAGAAACTTCAAAAGGAATATTTTTACAGTTAAACACTATATCTTTATCGCTAGATTGTAATAAAGAAGTCCTAATAAGTTTACTGCGATTAAATTTTAGTTCATCAAAGCTATAACACATTTTTAAATGTGAAATAGATTTACCGTTTTCAAATAATTCCTGAAGGAATGATATAGATTCTTCTACAAGCATATCTGAACTTGCTTTAATAGAAGTTTCATCCACAAGTACAGTTGTAAAATCGTTAGTGTAATCTAAAAGTGATTTTAAACGATCATCAAGTAAAGAAAAATATCGGTACGAGCGTGGAGTATATTGATATTCCATTAGTTCGGTGACATCGTTATCAACTAAATCTCTTAAATTAGAAAAATCAGCAGGATTAAGAACTTCCTTATCTTTTTCTAATTGTTCATAAATGCGGTTCGTAAGAACTTTTAAATCATCTTTGGAAATAATGAAATCGTTAGCAGGTAATAAAGAAATTTTATCCACATTCTCTTTAGAAGATTGGCTAGCTAAATCAAAGAATCTAATTGATTCAATTTCGTTATCAAAAAGTTCAATTCTAATTGGGTCATCATAGTTTATGGTAAAGATATCCAATATGTCTCCTCTAGAGGCAAATTGAAGAGATTGGTCTACTTTATTAACTTGAGTATAGCCTGCACTCACTAACTTTATTTTTAAAGATTGTAAGTCAATGCTTTGACCAACTTTAAAAGAAAAGCAATTATCTAAAAATAGCGATTTTTCTGGCAAAAACCTGCTAATTGCGGAGATATTTGCAATAACTATATCAACTTTACCATTTAAAATATTATCTAAAGTATATATACGATTTGCGCTCATTTCTTTAGACATCGCAAGAGTTTCTGCTCTAATCAATTCATCCGAAACATATAAAGAAATTTTCTTATTTGGCAATAAGCTAGAAAGAAAAGTATATAGTTTTTGAGCTTTATATAAGTTAGAGGTAATTAGAAGATATTTATTTTTTTCTTCTTTAATAGAAGCGGCAGTTAATAAAGATATTCCTACTAAATCATCCACGACAAAATGCCCACTTTTTGTTAAGTAGGGGGGTATCGCTTTATTAGATTTTAGTTTATCAAATAGGTTCGTCTAGCTGCCTCCTTAATGATTATATTTATTCATTGCGCTATCGAAGTTATTCTTCAGAATTTCTTTAAGAGCGTCGACTGCTTTTTTAATCGCTTCATCAATTAAGACTTGTTCTTCTTTTAATGGCTTTCCTAACACATAATCAATTGTATCGAAAGTTGGCTTACCAATTCCAATTCGAATTCTTTTAATATTCTCAGTTCCTAACTGCTCTATGATGTTTTGAATTCCTCTATGGCCTCCACTAGATCCAGATAAACGTAATCTAATCTTCCCTGGCTCCAAATCTAAATCATCATAGATAACAATGATGTCTTCTTTAGGAATTTTAAAATAAGACACGATTTCTCTAACGGATTCGCCACTTAAATTCATGAATGTTTGAGGCTTAAGAAGATAAACATCTTCATCAAACACTTTGCCTCTACCAACTAAACCTTTAAAGGCATCTTTATCTATATCGATTTGAGCTAATTCTGAAAATAGGTCGACAACATCAAAACCCATATTATGACGAGTATGCTCGTATTTCTTTCCAGGATTACCAAGTCCAACAATTAGTTTCATAGCGTCTATTATTTTATCAAATATATAATTAAACATATATGTTAAATTAAAAAAATGTTATATACTTACAAGGTATGAAAAATTGGTTGAAAACACTTTTATCAGGTATCGCTATCGGATTTGGTAGCGCAGTTCCAGGAGTTAGCGGTGGCACTATCGCTGTAATCTTTGGAGTTTATAATCAAATTATTTGGGCTATTAGTAATGTTTTTAAGCATTTTAAAGAAGCAATTAGAATTGTTCTTCCAGTTTTATTAGGCGTTGTTATTGGCTTTGTTCCAACTTTCTTTTTAATGGATAAAGCACTCAACGGCTTTGTTTTTGGAGTTATTTGCATTTTCGCAGGCTTTATTATTGGCTCCATTCCAGGAATTAAAGATGAAGTTAAAGATGTTAAGCCAACTAAAAAACACTTTGTGGCTCTAATCGTATGCGCCTTAATTGCGATTGGATTAGGTGTTGGAAGTGTCTTTGCTAAGGCAGACTTTGAACAGTATTTTGTTCAAACTCCAGTGTGGTTTTATTTAGTTTTAATTCCAGTGGGATTTGTCGCTTCAGTTGCTTTAGTGGTACCAGGTATATCAGGAGCAATGCTTTTATTACTACTTGGTTTTTATAAACCGTTAATGAAATTTATTACTGGTTTTATATTAAGCGACTGGTCCGGATTTGGACATTTTATTGGTATTATTGGTTGCTTCGCTATTGGTATTATTATTGGATTCTTCTTTGTTTCTAAATTAATGCATTATTTATTGAGCAAATATCACGATGTCACTTTCTATTCTATTTTAGGATTTGTTATTGGAAGTGTTCCTGCATTATTTTATAACTACACGATTAATGAATATTATATGAAATGGAGTATCGGAGCAACTGGATACACTCCTATATATATTGAGATTCCAATTGGTATTATCTTATTAATTGGATTTACAATCCTCTCATATTTATTAGTGAGATATAAAAGAAAAATTGAATCTAAAGAAAATGAGATCGTTGAATGATCTCATTTTTCTTATCAATAATATTTATTTATTAAGCTTTATTTAACTGAATGGTTGCGGAATAAATATCACCAGAAACATTAGAAATGTTTTTAACAGTGAAACTCCATCCTAAGGAGACACCACTATCAAGAAGCCCATTATTTTTATAGAATTGAGAAGAATAATCCGCCATATTAAATGTGCTATTTTTTAAGAATAAATCATTACTACTTAAAGGTGCTTTAGAGACATAGTTCTTAGTAGTGTCTTTTCTAATTAAGTGAAGCATATTAAATCTTTGATAATCATCATAACCAGATAGACTATAAGAGAATGAATTTCGTCCATTTTCACTTTCTTCTTCTTTCTGATAAGTGTTATTAAAGGCAGTATAAAATGAAGAAGAATTTACACTAGTGGTAAATCTATTATTCATTGTATAAAGTCGAGCGTCAACATGCCATAATCTAATACCAACCACATCAGGTCCTTGAGGATAATAGCCGTGATATGTGTAATCGCAATCAAATTTATTTAATCCGGTTGGAGTATATAATTCGAGTAATAAATATTCATCAAATGGTGAATTATAAGAATTCCAATGTGGTGATAATAAAATTAAATCATGACTAGATTGAAAATCATTAATTGTGATTTCACATGTTTCAGTTGGAATATATGGATCTGACCAGCCAAACGCCATTGTGGAATATGGATCATGTCCACCAACATTATTATCTTGCATAGCAAATCCAGCAATTGGAGAAGTAGATTGTGAATAGTCATAATAATCTTCTAAACCAAACATATGACCCATTTCATGGATATATGTATGTCCATCGATTAAACAGTTAGTAGTATCACCATTATGATAAGTTCCACCAGTTCTATAAACTCGGTTAGAACCATATAGGAAATCATAACTTGCCCAGAAGAAAGCATTAACACCTGGATTACTAGGATTTTTTAATGAAGTTTGTTGGACATAGAAACAATACGCCCACATATTACTTGAAAATGAACTATAACATGTATAATCAGGGGCGGCGTAAATAAGCATAACGCCATCTAAATAGCCATCACCATCATAATCATAGTTTGTTCTAGAATCGTCAGTGTGGTTATTAAAATACCAATTTACTGTGTTTTTAACAAAAGTCGCTTGAGCGGTATTGCTATATGAACTAGCATTACTAGCACTTATGTTAGTAGGACAATACCATTCACTTACTGTACCAGTAAGATGTAATAAGCCCTTACTTTCTTCTTCGTAATACGAACTAACACTATGCCAGCCTGTTTGTTCTTTAGTGCCAAAGAAGGCAGTTTCAATATCGTTTCTAATATTGTCTTTAGAAGAAGTAGAGACAAAAGAATCGCTATCATTAAACCACACAGGAATAACTAAAAGTTTAACATCTCCAGTAGTAGGGCATGATGAAGTTTGATAATAATTATGATCAACAAAATCGCCATAGGTTTGTTCGATTTTAACTTTTTGATTTAACGTTACTGTGACATGAAAAACAGTTTCAAGATATGTAGTAGCGTTTTTTAATGCTTTAAAAGTTAAATCAACCTCACCAATTTCTAAACCTCTAATGAAATAGGAAGTATCGTCAACTTTACTAATAGAAACAACACTAGGGTCAGAATTTTGATATAGAATTGGAACGGTATATCTAGTTGGAGAAATAGTTAATGTTAAAGAAACATCTTTAGAACTATTTTTTTCAATCGTACTAGTGGAGTTAACTTGAATATTAGAAACATATTGAGTGCTAGCAAAAACCGAAATTGTTAATGTATTACTAACAATACCCTCAGTAGACACTGTTAATTTATAAGATCCTTCTTGCTCAAAAGGAGTATTAATATCTTTTGTGCTTGACCCATAAGTAAGATTAAACGCCACTTGATTTCTTTCAAATGTGACTTCGTTACCATTGTTATATTTACCTTTAATTGATAAGTTACACTTATCAAAGAAAGAATCTCCGACTACATAAGCAGAAGTAGAATCACTTAAGGTGATGGATTTAAGTTTGTTAGTTAAAATACTTATGTAATTACAACTAGAAACACATAATCCAAGAGTTACTATTCCAATAAAAGATAATGTCTTATTTCTCATAATTTATAGTTATTATACAAGTAATAAAAAATAATGCCAAATTTATGGCATTAATTTTATATATTTTTTACCAGTTCCAATAGCCCCAATCATCATCGTCACCACTACCGCTGACGGTGGATTCAGTACCATAATAGTTATTACTAAGATAAGCCCAGTTAACAAAGTTAGTATCAGTACCAGCAGTATATGGGTTATAGTCTTTAGTATCTTTTTCTATAGCCCAGAACATACTTAATCCATAAGCATTACCAGCGCCTTTACCGCAGCTAGAATAAGCAACTAATTTAGAATGTTCATTTAATATATTTTGTAAATTTGTATTATATTTGCCGTTAGAATTTAAGTTACTAGTCTTAAATTTATTAATGAAATCTTTTGCATCTGATAGACCATTTTGATAGTAATAAATATCCTCTGATGTATAATCTGAGAACTTTTTAGTGCTATAAATAAGTTCATTAAATTTTGTTCTATTATTAGCGACTACATTATCGTTTCTTAACGCTAAAGCAAATTCTTCCCAAGCATCTTTATAACTAGCAGCGTATTCCAAATTTAAATAAGATAAAGTTTGATCGTTACTATAATCATTTACACCACCATTATCTTTAATAAATCCATCAACAGCGGCTTTTAAAACAGTTTCTGTATCTTTACCAGCATATAAATCATCAAGCCAAGTATCATAATCCCAGCCTGTGCCACTTTCTAATTCTTGAGAGCCAAGCATATATTTGAAATATGGACTGTATTGTTCAGCAAGGTCTTGAATTTGCATCATACAAGCATCATAACCAATGAATTCTAATTTTTGACCGCTAATGCCGCATTTGCTCATAGCATTAGAAACTGCACTAACTACCTCATAGCCTAATAAACCATCAGAAACACAATAACCACTTTTATCATCATTAAAGCACGCTCCTTGCATTCCTCCACCATGGTTCCAAAGAATCAAAGCAGTTTTATCGGCAGGATAATTATTAAATCCATATTCTAAGAAGCTTTGTAAAACGGATTGTTTACCCATATATTCATTTTTGATTTTGTCTTGGCCTTCATCTAAAACAATTTTTCCGTTTTCAACGTGGTGTCTTTGAATGTATTGATTGCTAATTGAATAACCATTACTATATTTTCCATTTGTATTATTGGTCCAAGTTTGGGCTCCACCAGTTTCAAGGACGATATTAACATCATCTGGTTTATTTGGTGTTTCGATAATTTCTCTAATATCACATGTTGCTAATCCGCATCTAGAATAAGGCATGCCTTCAACATATTTGTTAGCGGATTCAGTCTCTAAGGTTGATCCACACATATAAATCAACACAGTCCATTCATCTGTAGGTCCTTTTTCTTCAACAGTGACAGAGCAATTTGCAGTAAATCCGCCATCAGTGGTTGTCGCAGTAATAGTTGTAGTGCCAACTGCATTTGCAGTAATTTCACCATTATTGTTAACAGTAGCAATGCTTGTTTTACTACTTGACCAAGAGACAGACTTATCATAAGCATCGCTTGGTAAAACATTTGCAATCAAAGAAGAGGTTCTACCGACTTTTAAAGATAAAGACGATTTATCTAAAGAAACGCTAGTAACACGTGTTGGTTCTGTAACAGTAACTACACATGTAGCGGTTTTATGTCCATCACTAGTAGTCACAGTAATTGTGGAACTACCTTGATTTACAGCAGAAATAACACCACTACTAGAAATTGTCGCAACGTTTGTGTTGCTACTACTCCAAGAGACATATTTATTAGTTGCATTACTAGGATAAATAGAAGCAGTCAAAGTTGCAGTTTTGCCCTGTTTAACAGAAAGAGCAGTGCTATTTAAAGAAACGCTAGTAACAGGAACTATTTGAGCAACGACTGTAACAATACAAGAAGCTGTAAGTTTCTTTTCTACAGTAGTAGCTAGAACTCTAGCAGTACCAGTCTTTTTAGCGGTAACTAATCCTGTATCACTAACAGAAATATAGTTAGCGCCAATACCTTGAACACTCCATGTCACGCTTTTATTTCTAGCGTTATCTGGTTTGACATATGCTTCTAATTGAAAAGAACTGTTGTTTTCTAAGGTGTATGATGTGTAATTTAATTCCACTCCAGTAACTTCCGCAGTATTGACGACTTTCGCACAACCAACTGCAGTTAACGCTAATAGAGTAACAAACAATCTTTTAAATAGTTTCATGAAACACCATCTCAGTTCTCTTCGATTTATCGAAGATTTTATATTACATTAATTATACCTATAGTGTAAGTGTTTTTTTATATTTCATAAAAATATCATTAAATCAGTCTTTTTTCTTATTCTTCAAAGCAAAAAATCCAATAATAGAAATAATAGTTAATCCACTAACAAGAACAATAATAATGCAATTATTTCCGTTAGTGATATTAAGTTTCACCACTTTAGCTGAAGATAATATAGAGGTAGCGTTTAAGGAATCACCGTTTTTACTAGCCCAGGTTGATAATCTAGTCCATTCCACTAGATAAGCACTATTAGAAGTAAATAATTTTCTTTGGTGTTCATTTAAATTGTTAAATGCGTCTTTAGCAGTCGCATAATAATGATGAGTAGAATCACTACAATAACCTAGGTTATCGGTGTAATCCATATGCATATAATTGTCGATAAATGATTCAAGACCAACACAATCTTCTGAATGTCCGATATCTTCGCTAGTTGTAGTGTTTACAAAGAACGTAATGCTTTGAATACAAATTCTATTGTTTTTAGAAGAATTAACAGTAATAGAGTTAGTAGCAGAAGTTAAATGAACGTTAAAAGTATCATTAGTAGAGCTTGATGTGGTTGTAATTGTTCCTCCATTGGTAATAGTCATATTGCAATTTGCTTCACTATCACTCCAACCATGAGCAACAATAGTGACATCTGTGATATTAAAAGAACCAAAGCTAAATGAAACACTGCCACTATTTTTTCCGGTAGCAAGTCTTAGGTATCCATTGTTAGCGTAAGTATTTGATTTACTATCTGTAGTCGCACCAGTAATTCCACCACTATTTGAATAACAATTCTGGATTGTAGAAGTAGAAGTTATCTCTGAAGTGCCACTAAGCTTTGAAAAATCATAAGTGCAATATATTGAAGTTGTTGTGGTTTCAATTACTTCTCTATATGAAGTAACAGAAATTATATATTCTGTAGTTTCAGTTTTTCCGTTATAAGTATAACTAACGGCAATAGTCTTATTTCCTGTTTTAGACATATCTGGAGAAGAGACGCTAGTAGGAGTTACTACTTTTTGATATCCATTAGCAAAAGTCGCAGTACAAGTTCCATCAAAACTAAACGAGGAATTCTTAACATATGACAAGGTCATTCCAGAAACCGATATAGAGGACAAAGTACCAATAGCAACATTAATATTATAATTTCGAGTTTTAATTGTTCCCTTATAGGTATAACTTACAGTGACGGATTGGTTTCCTATCGAAGTCATATTATAACCAGTGAAGTGAGCAGAACTAGTGACATCAGTTGAACTACTATCACTAAAGTGAGCAGTCACTGTTCCTCCATAACTAAATGTATCTCCCTCAACAAAAGAAGTGGTATAACTACCAATAGTAATTGAGGTTAGAGTTTTTGCAGGAGAGACTGTTATAGCCTGACTACAAGATTTATTTCCATAATAGATAGTAACACTAGTGTTACTAGTAGATAACTCTGTTGAAGTATTTGGACTAAATTCAAAGCCGCTTGATGCATCAGCATAAGCAATATCTCTGGTTGAATTATCGCTATATGTGGCGGTTATTACTAATCCTGTTGGGTCAAAACTATCACCTACTTCATAAGATGTTTTTGTCGGAGCAGTTTTAACTGCAATGCTGCTTAAACTTTTTGGAGTATAAGTAATTTTAAATTGTGCAATCATCGAAGCACTATTAACATTCTCTTGTACACAAAAATATGAGTATCCGGCAGTTGATGTACCAATAGATGTTGAACTGGTTCCAATTGTCACATTGTTGCCAACAGTAGTTTTATTGCTGCCAAATGTTAATGTTGATCCACTGCTAGAGCATGCAGTAGAAGTAACATAAGCATTCCATGATCTGTTCGTTCCGGATGCAGTTGTAGCCTCAATCTTTGTGATCGAACCAGGAATTGCAGTTGTATTAAATAATGCAGCAAGTTTATATCCACTTCCCTTATTAAATTGAAGGGATGTAGTTGTGCTACCATATATTTCACATTTTCCGCTGATAGAATCATTATCAGTTGTTGTTGCTGTCCATGTAGACCAACTACCATAATTACCAGATGATGTTATTGACGATCTAGTAATTGTTAATGTTTGAGAAGCTGGAGCTGCCTCCACTGTTACTGTACAAGATCCAGACTTAGAAGAATCTAATTGAGAAGTTGCGGTAATTGTGGCTGTACCTGTAGCAACTGCAGTAACAACACCTAAAGCACTGACTGTAGCAACACTAGTGTTGCTGCTAGACCAAGTTACTGTTTGACTTGGATTATTATCGCCATTAACTGTGGCGCTCAAATTGCCTGTATTAGAAACAGTTAATGTTAGAGTTGATGGAGCAACTGTGACTGATGAAACTGTTGGTGTGCTACCACCACTAGAAGTTACTGTGACGTAAATAGAAGCGTAAATACTGCTATCTGCGTTGCTTTCAATGACAACATAGTCACTTCCTTGACCAACCGCAGTAATTCTACCTGAAGAGTTAACACTAACAACGTTAGACTCACCGCTCAATGTATAGAAATTAACAGAATCATCAAAAGTACCAACTCCATTAACTGTCCAATCTAGATCTAAATAGCCACCAACTTCTAGTTCTAATTCTTCGTCTACTATTTCAGGATTATTAATTACAACTTCTGTTGGTGCGTCTTCAACATCTACACCTAAAAACTTAGCGACGTTAAGCGCCCCATGTCCGGCCCAATTGTTATATTCAGAATAAGTGTCATCAATTGGATCACAACTTGCATATAAAGCTGATTCAATTTGTGCTGGTGTAGCACTTGGATTTTGTTGTTTATATAGTGCAATAGCCGCAGTCACTAAAGGAGCACTAAAAGAGGTACCTGAAGTATCAACATATGAAGAATTTGAACTTCTTCCCGCAACATGGACATAGCCAGGAGCGACTAAATCAATTGTGTCTCCATAATTAGAAAAGCCTGCTTTATCTGTACCAGTTTGGTTCAAAGAACCAACATTAATAACATGGCTGTTACTTCCTGGATAAGATGGCTCGTCTGTATTATAGTTACCTGCTGCTCCTACTAAAGTAATACCAGCGTTATAAGCAGCATTTAAATAGTCAGATAAGATTGTAGAACATCCAGAAGACGCACCCATAGTAGAGCCATTATAACTAACGGCGTTTTCATAACTTTGGAAAGACATATTGATGACATCTAATCCTAAGCTTTTTGCGTCATTTAAAGCGAGTTGAATAGCGCCAAATTCATAACCATTATTGGAATTAGTCACTTTATAAACATATAGTTCAACATTAGGGGCTAAACCAAGTCCACCAACACTATTAATTGCGGCAGCCACAGTAGCAGCCACATTAGTGCCGTGTCCTAAAGAATCATCGATATAAGAATACCCATGTTGAGAAGCTTTATAATATTCCCATTTGCTTGATGTGGAATTCCAAGCGTAATATTTAGAATCCCCTTTTACTTTGGTTGATCCACCAACCATAAAATCTTCGTGGTCATAATTAATTCCAGAATCAATGATTCCAACTTTAACAGAATCTCCACGATAAAAATCTAATGTATTTCCTAAATTAAGATATTGGAAAGTTTTACTATTTTGAGTGCTATATTTTGGCTCATTAGTAGGATCGCTAGAATAACTAGCAGCGTAGGCTACCATTCCTGGAGCGGCAAATTCACTTTTTTCTTTAATATTATTAGCGTTTTTAGGCATAGCAAAAAGACATCCACTTAAAATAGAGGTAAATAAAAAGGTCACAATCCTATGTCTCATAAAACCTATATTTGTAGATATTATATATCTAATATTGATAATATCATATTTATTTTTTGCTTTGTTTTTTTAATAATAAATCAATAATGCTTTGTTTAAGTGCAGTTTTTTGTTCAACATTATTATTCATTTTACTTATTTCGGTTTTATTAATATCTTCTTCTACAATCACTTCATGGAACAAAGTTTCCCATTTATCGTGTTTTGAATATAAATATATTAGAAAATCACATTCTTCTTTAGAAGGTTCTTTTTTATATAAGTCAATATAAGCTTTTTTGATATTCTCTATTTTAATAAAATTCCCTTTTTGCTTTTCTTCTAATAAAATTCCAACAATATCAGATTGATCTCTTTTGTATGATCTAAATGATTTTAATTTCATCGCAATTAGATGAATTGAATCAATAATCCTAACCTCAATCAAATTAGAGTATGTTTTATAATACTCGCTATAAATGAAAATGTTTTTAGAATATGAATCTGTTTTTATAAAGTCGTCATTTAGCCATCCATAAGGAATATTATATTTATCAGCAACAATTCTAATCGCGTGTTTTAAACTATCAGATTTATAAGGATATAGTAGACCATCCAAATCTAAAGACATCATTCTAAAAGAATATCTAATAAATATTGCTCCTCCGCCAACCAAAACAATCTGAACAGGGTGTTTACTTAGTTTTTTATATTCTTTTCCAAGTGCAGTTAGATAGAAATCTAAATTATCTCTATCTAAATAAAAATTAGGCAACATTTCTTAAATCTCTTTCAACAATATTAAATCTCGCAAATTCAGGGATTGAATCCTTTAATGCATTTTTTTCAATATTTAAATTGTTATTTAACACTTTGCTCAATCGCAAATCTTCTGACAAAAGGGTTTTAGTTAAAACATAATTTCTTAAGTCATTATAATCTTCTGCTATTGGTAAATTATTAATTCTTGATAAATAGTCAACAGTAGAAAGTAAATATAAAGCCTTAGCTTTTTGATAATTATTCCAATATTTCCTAATATCGTCATTTAAATAAGTTTCTATTAGAAATTGAAAATCACCTTTTTCTTTTAATAAATGCTTAATGTTACTTTTAAATGTTTCAAACTCATCAATATCATTTCTTTGTAATAATGATTCCATATCAATATTTAAAGCCTTCGCTAATCGATAGACTGTTTCAGCACTGCATTTATTAATATCAGTTTTCCCATTAACCACCTCTAAAAGAGTGGTATATGGAATGCCGCTTATTTTACTACATTGATAGACACTCATCCTTTTGTCATTTAATAAATCAATTAACATATATATCACCTAAATATAGTATAACGGTGTAACGTTATATTGTAAATAATAAGCAATTAAAAAGGATGACCAAATGGTCACCCTGTTATGTTTTGATAATTAATCTCCGTAAGAGGTTACAATGCTTCGCCAATTAGAGAAGTTGGTTTGACTTGATGTATAAACAGTTGAAGTACTACATGTATAGCCACTACCATCTTTCATTGGGAAGAAGCAACATAATCCATACGAATTACCAGCTTTGCTTCCCGCTCTAGAGTAAGCAACTAAATTAGCGAATGCTGTTAATACAGCGCTAGTTTGAGTTGATGCACCAGAGAATGCAGAAGTAGCTCTTATCTTATTTACCACATCTTTCGCGTCGATAATACCGAAGTAGCTATATCCTTCACAGTCACTATCAGAACCATAATATTGACATGACTTCATAAGTGTCTGGAAGTTACTCTTTCCATAAGAACTAATCATTGAATTGATGGTACTCGCCATTGTCTCCCAAGCAGACTTATACGCAGCCATATAAGATAAATCAAGATATGAGAGTGTTTGATCACTGCTAGAACCTTGTTCAGCAAGGAAGCTATCACAAATAGCCTTAAGGATATTTGGTGTGGTCTTCTTCGCATAAGCATCATCTAACCAGTTATCATAATCCCAACCAGCACCGGCTTCAGATTCTTCAGAAGCAACCATGTAGTTGAAGTAAGTGCTATTGAATTCCGCAATATCTTGAACCTGCATTAAGCAAGCATCATAACCAATCCATTCAAATTTATCAGATGTTGGTCTTCCTAAATCGGTGAATGAACCAGAAATCGCATTCTTCACTTTGCTGTTAGTTAAGCAGTCACTGCTATAGTTTTCGTCATAGCAGACACCACGCATAGCGCCACCATGATTCCAAAGAATCAAGCTGACTCTATCAGCTGGATAAGTTTGAACTCCCCAAGTGACAAAGCTACGGAGTGTTGATGATAAACCCATGCTTGCTTTAGTTTCTTGACTATCACGTACTAATTTCTTATTTGCAACATGGTATCTTTCAAGATAACTCTTATTAATGCCATGTGTTGTTTGCCAACATTTTGCACCGCCGGTTTCAATAACAACATTAACGTCATCTGGTTGATTTGCGACTTTCAAAATCTCTGTAATATCACCAGACGCATAACCAGCTGCACTACTTGCGCTAGTTTGTCCGTTACTTTCAAGGTCGCTACCACAGATATAGATTAATATTGTTTGATCGTCTTGAGCTTGTTCAACAACAGTTACTGTACAAGAAGCATAAATGCTTGAGTTAGAACTTAATGTTGCTCTAATAACTGCTGATTGATTTGCAGATGCTCCACTAGCAACAGACACTTTTCCATCGCTAGAAACAGTAATGTTACTGCTTCCACTATATCTAGACCAAGTGACATCTTTATTTTGATTTGCGTTACTTGGTGTATATGTAACTGATAAGTTTTTACTTCCTCCAGGGCCTAATTCAACAGTAGAAGGAGTAATGCTAATAGCGGTTGGATCAATTGGTGTTGGAGTACCATATTGAATGGTAATAGAGGAGATTGCAGTACCGCTAGAGGCACCTTTAATACGAATATATTCGTATTGTCCGGATGGAGTTAAGGTACCAGAACCAGTAATTGTACCAAGTGATGTTCCGCCTGAGTTGCTGCTAAATGCAGTATTGCTACCATAGATTTCAATAGATTTTCCTGATGTCATTTCTGCACTAATTTCAGTAACGATACCATCAGAAGCTGTGGAGTATAAGTATCCATTTGTGTTCCACTGTAATCCATTGTTGGTGGATTTAGTACCCATGGAGTGAATGTGATAAGTTGCTCCACTAGTTAAAGTAACCGAGAAGTCACTAGCCCATGCTGAAGAAGCATAGCTTGATAAGTTCCCAGATGTAGCATCATGATCAATGATATCTTGAGCATAAGAGCTACTTGCGGATTTAACTGTCACTGTACATGTATCAGTTTTATTTCCATCTTGAGTGGTTACCGTAATAACTGCTGTACCTTCTGCAACGCCTCTAACTAAGCCATTAGAGACAGTTGCAACACTCGTGTTGCTAGATGACCAGCTAACAGTCTTATTGTAAGCGTTAGATGGAGAAATTGTGGCGGTTAATTGTTCCGTAGCACCTGCCTTTAAAGCTAAGACATCTTTATTTAATTCAACACTGCTAACTTCGACGTTAGAAACAGTGATTGATTTTGTAGCGCTAGTTGTTCCATTATTTGCTGTTTCTGCTGTCGCAGTAATTGTTACTGTTCCAGCAGCAACACCGGTTACAATGCCATCACTACTAACAGTAGCAATACTAGTATTGCTTGAACTGAATGTAACGTGTTTTGTATTAATATCTGATGGTGTGTAATTAACAGTTAATTGCGCGGTTGCTCCAACATCAATTGCAGAATCTCCAGAAAGAGAAATAGAAGTTGGATAAGTTGGAGTCACAGATACGATATAGTATTTAGCATCCCAAACAATAAATCTCTTACCACTAGTAGTTGATAATGTAATAGTCACATCTGTTGAGATGTTAGAAAGCGTAACTTCACAGTAGAATTTAGATAAATCAGATGTGCTTAATGTGAATGGACTATTGCTTGAAGCTCCACTATCAGAATTTAAAGATATTGATGACGGACTGCAGGTTGCGCCTGTTAATGAAAGTGTGACACTTTCTCCATTCCAACCAACAGCATAGAAAGCTAACTTGGTTGCTCCAGCACCTACAGTTATAGACATATCACCACCAGAATTTCGGTTACCGACTTTAATACCGTCAAGTGTATTAATCTTACAGCTTGTGCCATTCGTTCCTGCTGTCATAGTGGCTTCAAATTCGCTTTGAGCAGGTTTTGGCGTAACAGTAACATCAATATAGCCATAAACTGCTGAACCATCGTTTGCAGTAGCAGTGATTCTGGCTGTGCCTTCAGATACACCAGTTACTAAGCCGTTTGTATTAACAGTGGCAATAGATGTGTGATTGCTTGACCAAGTAACAGTTTGATCTGTAGCATTGCCTGGGGCAACAGCGACATTTAATTGAAGTGTTTTGCCTTCCTCAACGCTGGTTTCAGAGCCAGTAACAGTTACTGTAGTAACTAAGATTGCGTTTACAGTAATTTCTTGCTCACCGTAAACAGTATTATCTTCGTTAGAAACTACTCTCACTTTCCATTTTCCGGCTGTGCCAAACATTGCATTAATGTCATGTCCAACACCATTAGGATCAACAAGCACTAATGAGACTTTATAACCACTAAATGAAGAATATGCTACTTCATAAGCGTTAGATGTAATTTTGTTATATACGAGGTCGGCGGTAATTCCGCTTGTGTAATCAGATAATTTTTCTGCAGTATTAAAGATAACTATTCTACAGTTAACTGTGATTTCTGTTAATTTAACAACAAATTTAACGCTAATTGGAATTTCGATTGGAATGAAGTTTTTATAAGAAACCACAACAGTGTAATTTCCGTCTCTGGTACCACCGAAAGCAACTGATGAATCAATTGCATTTCCGCTGCTATCTTTAACAACATAGGAATATCCAGTGTTGCCACCTTTAGAGATAGCTTCAGAAGAGCCGTCACTATAGTGAGCTTCAACTCTTAATCCGTTGGCTGTATCGTAAACATCAGTTGTATTATAAATATTTGCTTTACTATCAGTTGCGGTGAAGCCAACGCAATCTTTTGGTTTGTCGTAGCTTGGTCCAGAAGATTCCGACACCTTCTCATAAATCGCAATTGCTTTTTGATTTGTGTAAGATGTAGCCTTGTAATATCTGAAACGTTGACCATTTGGTCTATTCTGATCATCAACTGTTTCTGCGGCATTATACCTTAAAACACTTGTGTTCGAAACAATAGAGGCATCGCCATTTTCATCGATAGTAATGGTGTTTGATGTATTTTTGGAAGTTGATTCATTTAGTTTATTGCTTCCACTGGTTCCGTAAATATATTTTCCACTTGCAGATAGAACATAATTAGAGCCAATTTCAAATTCACTTTGAGCCAATGTCGCAGTATAAGCAATTTGATTGTTTTCAATTGTAACACTGACAAAGCTTTGAGCAACATCCAATGTTGATAAGCTACCATCAAAGGCAACACCACTTTCTTCGCAAACAATTAAACAATGATCGCCTGTATATGATCCTTGGGTAGTAACTTTTTGATAAACAGTGACTTCTTCACCACCTGCATCATTTTCATGCGCGTCAGGATTTTCAAAACAACCAATTTCATAATAAATTGATGTAATTGTTGTTGTGCCTGTTGATGTGAATTTTAAGAAATATGGATAGCTAGGCGTCTCATAACGATGTCCACTTTCAATATCAAAGCCATCGTTATAAACATTTCCGCCATAGGCGGCTTTAACATTAAGGGTACCATTAGAGAAAACACATGTGAATGCGGTGATTGATCTCATCCAATCTTTGTTAACGAGAGTACCGCCATTATTTAATGTGACGTGTCCGCTAGTGGAACCAGCGACATTTTCATATGTAAAAGTCACATTGTTGCCCATTGCGGTCTTTTGGACTATGTCACCAACAGATGTAACTTTATTAGTAGAGTTTAAAGTTAAAGAGTAATTGTTGCTGTTTCTAGCGTTATATAAGGCTTGAGTTAAGCCAGATTTGATTGTGGTTACGCCTAAAACAATCGCGACCAATGCGCCTAATATTCCTAAGCCACCACCGATAAATTTTGTGTTTCTTTTCATGATGTAGTAATTATTTAATTTAACTCCTGTAACCTATATAAGAACGGTAACGCCATATACTTAGAGATACTATTATCTACATATGCAGAAAAATAACCTAAGGTTATATTAAACATTATATATCCTAGACTTTCAACATTATTTTCAATAACCGCTCCATCATCGATACTACCAGTACCCTCTTCAGGGTCAATGTTCGAGTGAATATCCCAGTATTTATTAGTCTTACTAGACGCATCTAATTTAACTTTTCCTTGATGGGTACAAACTAAATATTCTCCAGTTTGAGCTTCTAAAGTCATGCCTTTATCCTCTAAACCAAGAACAAATTCAATTGATCCTTCACCTAAAGATGTGATTGTTTTTTTATCACTACTAAAGGTAGATTCCACTGGATTAAGTTTAGAGTGAAGAGTGTCTAAAGACGCGGTTACTCCATGCTCTGGAGAGGCCAAAACTAAAACATCACCATCACTTAATGAATCATAATCATCTACTCTCACCCAAGCTTTTTCTTTGGTTGGTAAAGAGTCAACAATATTCACTGTGCAACGAGCTTTAATATCTGGATTAACAGTGTATGTACAAGTAATAACCGTGCTTCCTATATTGCTTCCTTTAGAGGATATGCCACCATATTTAGAAACATCTACTAAAGAACTATCAAAAGTAAATGTAAAAGGAAATTCACTGACATCAATATCTTGGTTATCCTTATCTTTAATTCCAGGATTTAAATAATGCTTATTTTTATCGTTTTTTAGAATATTAATACGGTAAAAGTCAAAATACATATATCCTGCATATTCTTCAGGATCTTCACTAGGTGATTCACTAGGAGAAGTAGTATTTTCTCCACAGCTTACCATCATAAATGTCGATAAGGCTAATAACGATGTCAATCTAAGTATTTTATTCATCGATTATTTTCTTTTTTTCTTAATGATTAATAAGGTAGTAAACGCTAAAACGGAAATTGTAGCAATAACAACAACAATCATCATTGTTCCGTTTTCGCTCATATCGGTAAATGAATTAGTTATAGCATTATTCATAAATGTGAAATCATTAACAAACGGAGTGGAATCTTCACATGCTTTAGCCCAAGCAAGATATCTAGCAAGTTCGGCTTCATAAGTGCTATCGTTTTGTAAAGTTTCAATAATACCAGATTGTTCACTTTCTAAGGCCAACAAAGCGGTCTTAGCATCTTTATATAAGTTAGCGGTTTTACATGCACCAGTTCCATCTCCGTCATATGCTGGATCACCAATAAATAAGAAGTTAACACCCCAGGCAGCGAGTTTATCTTCGCTTGGAGTATGAATCACAATTTGATCAGCAGAGCTTAAAGAGATTTGATTACCATTATGATATGCTGCAACACATCTTAAGAATTCAACAGTATCATCCTCAGTAATAGTTTTTAACTTTTCAACAATTGCGGTTTTAGCAGTAGAGTTAACACTCTTATGAATAAAGATAGTAACTGTATCACTAGATTTATTTAAATCATATGCTGAGAATGATTGGTCAGCTGTACTAGTTCCAGAGAATCCATCAATCTTTGTAATGTTAGTGCCGTCTACTTTAAGATTAAGTAAGGATGTTCTTGTACTTTGATTACCAGCCATAAAGTCACTAACAGAAGTATATTCATTAGCATCTGGTAAAGGATGTGTACCTAATTTATTAACAGTAGATGCTGTTGCACCACAATCACATTCCACTAAACCATTATATTTATAGACTTTAACATGTAACATGACATAATCACCAACGGAAACCCCAGAATACCAAACTGGATGTTTGGAATCTGAACCATAAACGCAGAAGCCGTATTCACCTTCTTGAATATAATATGTATATCCGTTAACTCCAACAACTACGCCTTTAATGTCATACCAACTAGCGCTTGAATATGATGTAGGTAAGGTGATAGTTCCATCATAGAAGCTAGATAAAGGAGTTGTGACTGTAGTATTCATAGTCACGTTAATTGAATATGTAGCAGAAACAGTAACTCCGTTTTCTGTATAATAAGCAGTAACTGTTTGATTACCAACTTCTTGCATATTATAGCCACTGAATGAGGCAGTAGTCACAACCGCACTACTTCCATCATTATAATGAGCGGTAACAGTTGGCTTAACAAATGCATCACCTTGAACATAAGAAGTTTTTTCGTTGCTAATTGAAATAGAAGTCACAGCTTTTTCCGTAACTGGAGTAGAGCCTGATTGAAGTTTATAAAGTTGAACAGCTTTTTGACCAGCATCCTTATAATATCTAAATCTTGCTTGATCAGAAGCGTTGTTATATCTAAGAGACGCTCCACCTGAACCGACAATAGAAGCATTGCTGCTAGAAATTGTAACAGTATTTTTAATAGGTGAAGAACTTGTTTCCATACCATTAGTATTTGATGATCTATTTATATAAAGACCACTAGCAGAACGAATAGAAAATCCTGAATCATAACTTGCTAAAGTAAACTTTGCAGCATTTGTTGTAGCGTTAGATTCAATAACTCCGTCTGAAATGGTAACAGAAATGGTATTTTTAGTGGCGTCTAAAGTTGATAATCCACCATTAAAAGCAACATTACCTGCTTCATAGACTATTAAATAATCTCCAGCAGTAACGTCACTAGTAGATGTGACTTTAACATATCCGCTTTCACTTGGAGCAGGTTTCTCACTAATCGAAACTGTATATGTTTCACTTAATCCACCAAAAGACACAGTAATAGTTTGACTACTAACTGCGGTGCTAGAATCAAAACCAGTAAATGTCGCTTGTTCAGTAACTACTGCAGTTGTGCCGTTATTATATGTAGCGGTAACGGTTGGTTTAACTAAAGAATCACCAACATAATATTCAGTGGTCAAACCACCTAAAGTAATAGAAGTTAATGTAACTGCTTGAACATTAATCGTGTAGGTAGCAGTCTTAGTAACTCCATTTTCAGTATAACTAACTGTGATAGTTTTATTTCCAGCGGTAGACATATCTGGAGTAGATACAGATGTTGGAGTAACATTTTCACCTGCAACAGTGTCTTCATATCTTGCAGTACAAGTTCCAGTAAAAGTAAATTTGTCTCCAACGTAATAACTCGTTGTTTGTCCATTCAATTCAATAGAGCTTAACACTAGTTGTTTAGCGGCAACGTAAATTATATAAGATGTTGTCTTAGTGACGCCTTCTGAACTATATGTCAAAGTGATTGTTTTATTACCACTAGTAGACATATCTGGAGTAGAAACACTGTCAGGAATAACAGTTTCAATATTGCCATCACTGTAAGTGGCTTTTAATATTCCATCAAAAGAGAATGTATCGCCTACTTCATAGGTTGTAGTCATACCGCTGACAGAAATAGAAGAAAGAACTACTTCTTCAGGATCAACACCGCCACTAGATGGGTCACCATAAGTAATTGTGTAACTATTAATATATAAGGAATTAGCAGAGCCAGTGATAGTTAAAGTAATGTTTTCACCAGTACCAGTAATATGAGTGTCATTAGTCAATGAGACATGAACATCTCGATAAGAAGTACCATAACTATCATTATCGTACCAAGAATTAAATCCACCAGAAGTACTGGCTAAATTAGTGGAACCAGCAACAGCGGTAAAGCTACCTCCGCCACTAGAACCATTAGATTTCATGTTTAATGTAATGCCGGTAATAACTTTTCCGTCATATCCAGATAAAGTTAAAATCGCATTTTTACCAGAAGTAATTTGTCCTTTAGTGCTATAAGTTTGACTATAGCTAGCGCTACTACCAGAAGGAACAGTGCCACTAGAAGTTACAGCACTAGTAGAAGAAACTGTGTAAGTTGCGGTTTTGACATTTTCAACATCGCTAGCATCTCCGCCACCTTCTCCACTTCCTCCACCACTAGAATTAACAGTGATAAGAACTTGAGCGGTTGCGGTTTTAGCAGTGCCGTTATCATCGTAAGAATAGGTAAGCGTTAAAGTAGAAACACCCTCAGAAAGACCTTCAATAGTTACTCCGTTAGTGTAGCTACCTCTACTATAGTAAGTAGAACTTACAACAGAATAATCAGTTAATGACCAACTAACTGAAGCGTTATATGCACCATCAACAAATGGTAAGAAATTAACTGTATCACCAACTTTTAATGTATAAGCAGTTGAATTAGTAGTTGCAATATTATATCCATCATCCACTCTAATTCCAGCAGTATGCGCTACTGTTGGATATGAGGCATTAGAGCACATACTTTTGATTGTACTATTAACATTGCCCCAAATTTTACAAGCGTATTCTGGGTGATCAATAAATGGGTTTCTATTGCCTTGAAGATATTCAGCGCCTTCGTTTCTATTCTTCTCTCTATCAGAAACAGGATAATTAATATTCCATTTAATAAGAGTTTCTAAATTACCCATAGTGTGACCGCTACCAAAACTTTGTCCGGTAACGGAGTCAGTGCCACTAGGAGTAGTGTTATTCGGAGCAAGAATTAATTTAGAGTTAACTAAAGTACAATAGAAAGTAATTCTAGCAGCTTCACCTCTAGATTCAGCACTATATCCAGCGGTATATGGATCCCATCCATTTGAAGAATGGTTCATTCCTTCAACAAAGAAGGAGTTACCTCTAGAGCTATTTTCTGCAGGTACTGTAGGTCTAGGCATATGGATATCGGCATCTGGATAAGGTGAACCAGCGTCTCCCTTACTACCACCACCATGGCTATTAGGCCAAACGTGTTCTCTATTCCAGCTTGTGGCAGATGTAAATGTATAAAAACTTGAAATTTGAGTTCCGTATGGCTGACCATTACTATCATATTTCACATAATTAGGATCATAGTCGGTATATTTATATTGTCCAGAAGGACTAGTTCCCATAGAGGAATAGCCAACTGTAGATTGTCTTTTAGATAAATTTAAAGATCTTAAATCAGTTAATAAGGCATTCCCGGATTTTGAATCGTCGATGGAATTGTAGTAAGTCGCTCCATCTCCGTTAGTGTAAGTAGCAAACGCCACTTTAGCTTCATTATTAGTGTGACTAACACCAATAAAAGTTCCCACACTTAAAGCAAGTGCAAAAGATGATAAAATGAGTGCAATTTTGTTCTTTTTCATAATGTTGTCCTATAGGCGCAAAAATAACAAAGGGCTATAAAACCTTCCAACACAGAGTTATGTCCTATATTTCTTGTGCATATATATATTAATATATAATTCTATATTATGTAATAATTATTTAAATTAACATTTTAGTCAATTATAAAAAAATGCAATATACGCTTTCTATGGGCGTTTTTGAAAATAAAAAGCCAAGTTTTTTTCTTGGCTTCATCAAACTATTTAAGTTTTTCTTTATATTTTTCTAACTCAACTGAGTTCGCTAAGACCCAGTGACCTGGAGTGATCTCAACAAGTTTAGGAGCTTCTTTAGAATAATCATGCTCATTAGCAGGAATATAAACATATCTAGTTCTCTTCTTTTCACTTAGTGGATCTGGTTTAGGAATAGCGGAAAGTAAAGCGTGAGTATATGGGTGAAGTGGGTGAGCGAATAATTCATCACTACTAGCAAGTTCCACGATTTCTCCATAATACATAACTGCAATTCGATCACAGAAATATTTAACAACCGATAAGTCGTGAGCAATAAACATAATGGTTAAACCCATTTCTTCTTTTAAATCATTTAACAAGTTAATGATTTGGGCTCTAATAGAGACGTCAAGCGCACTAATAGGCTCATCACAAATTAAGAATCTAGGATTCATTACTAAAGCACGAGCAATACCGATACGTTGTCTTTGTCCGCCCGAGAATTCATGAGGATATCTAGAAGCATATTCGGGAAGTAAGCCAACTTTAATAAGAACATCTCTAACTTTTTGAGAGTTCTTGAATTTATTATATTGACCTTGAATATGTAAGCCTTCTTGAATGATATCTTCAACAGTCATTCTTGGGTCTAATGAGTCAACAGGATCTTGGAAGATCATTTGCATCTTCGACATTAATTTCTTATCGACGTGTTTGTTGTCATATTTAATTTGAGCAATTTGTTCAATTTGCTCTTTTTCGACTTCGTCAATAAGGTCTTTAACAGCTTGAATCTTTTCTCTATATTCCGCTTTTAAAGCATCCGCGGTTTGTTGAGTTTGTTCATCAATCTTTTTCTTTTTAGAAGCTCTAACAGTTGCTTTAAATTCTTTAAGTTTTTCACTTAATTCAAGCATCTTTTTTCTTCTAATTTCGATTTCCGAAGAATGTTCTTTATTAATTTCTTCGAATTTTAAAGCTTTAGCTTCTTCATCTTCGATATTAGAAGCTTGGTCCATTCTTTCTTTATATCTAGACTTGATTTCTTTAATTTCTGCTTCTAAGCTAGATAATTCATCATTAATCTTTTCAATTTCTGGAATTAAGCCAGTTGTGTCTAATACTTTCTCTAATTCAGAGGCTAATTCTTTCTTTAATTCTTTAATTTTTCTTCTGCCTCTAATTTTGGTCCATTTAATTTCTTTTTCATTCCATCTAGATCCAGCAGAAGTTCTTCTACCTTCAAAATAAACAGAACCAGAAGTAATGTTATATAGTCTAATTAAAGATCTACCAGTTGTGGTTTTACCACATCCAGATTCTCCAACAACTCCAAAACATTCACCCTTTTTAATATCAAAAGAGACATCATGAACCGCTTTTGTTTTAAAAGCACTACGACCGTGGCCAAACTTAAAGAACTGCTTTAAATGACGAACAGAAAGTTCAATTCCTTGTTCATTAAGTTCAGGTCTAAACGTTGGTTTTCTTGGCTTATATTTCGCTTTAATGCGATAAATGGAGCTATTAATAAAATTCATAATTATTTTTCTGAACTAACTCCTTTCTTCGCATTCTTTAAAGAATTCTCAATACGAGTTTTCACAATCTTAGGCATTTCCACTTTAGGGGCTCTTGGATCAAGTAACCAAGTAGCAGCGTAGTGAGTATCGCTAATTTTAAACATTGGTGGCTCTTTTTTAAAATCAATAGCCATCGCATATTTACTACGTAAAGCAAAAGCGTCACCTTTAGGTGGATAAATCATATTTGGAGGTGTACCTGGAATCGCTTCAAGTTTTTCTTTACTATCAATATCAGGAATAGAAGATAGTAACGCCCAGGTATATGGATGACGTGGGTCATAGAAGATATCATCTTCAGTACCATATTCAACAATTTTACCAGCGTACATAACCGCCACACGGTCTGCCATATTAGCCACAACACCTAAATCGTGAGTAATAAAGATAACAGAAATATTTCTTTCTTCTTTTAATCTATTGATTAACTCTAAGATTTGGGCTTGAATAGTAACGTCAAGAGCAGTAGTTGGTTCATCACAAATTAAGATATCTGGATTAGCGGTTAAGGCAATAGCGATAACAATACGTTGTCTCATACCTCCAGAGAATTCAAATGGATATTGTCTAAATCTCTTTTCAGGATTAGAAATACCAACTTCTTTCATAATCTTTAAGGCTCTTGCTTTAGCTTGAGCTTTGGTGATTTTAATTGAAGAAATGTAGTCTTGTTTAGCTTTTTTACAAGTTTCTTTTATTTCAGTTTTATCAGTTAAATATGATTTCGCATAGTTAACTTTATATAAACATTTTTCTTTAACTTCTTTTTTATATTCTTTAACTTCTTTTTTCGCAACTTTACTTCTAGCCTTGTATTTTGCTTTATTTTCTTTAATTAAAGGAACGAATTTCGCTTTTAAAGAAGATTTTGATTCACTATATTCATCTTTAATTGAGGCATATTCTTTCTGAGTATTAGCCTTAATATCTTTAAGTTTTTGAGGAACTTCCGCTTTTAATTTTGCGTATTCTTCTTTAATTCTTTTAGATTCAGAATTATACCATTCGCTGACTTTAGCGATTTGCTCATCTCTTTCCGCTTTTAAAACTGCTCCTTGAGAAGCTAATTCTTCTTTTGAAAGAGATTTAATCTTAGCTTTATATTCCTCATTAATATGAGATTTTTTACCATTATATTCAATTTTTAAAGTATAGAATTGACCGCTTTTAAATAAGCCAGGTTCATTTTTAATTTTTGTTTTTTCTTTTTTAGCTTCACCTTTGGTGAATTTTAATTTTTCTTTTCTAGCCGCTAATAAAGATTTATATTCGGTTTGAGCGTTTTTATAGGCTACTAATTCATCAGCGACTTTATCGTTAAACATTCTCTTAAGTTTAGAGTTATTAATTAACATCGCTTCTGTAATTTGTTTACCAATACGCACAATTGGGTTAAGCGAAGATAAAGGATCTTGGAAAATCATTCCAATTTTATGGCCTCTAATACGATGGAACTCGTCTTCACTAACTTTAGTTAAGTCTTCTCCTTCGTACATAATAGAGCCGCCCATAATACGACCATTCGCGCTTAAAATACCCATGATCGCTTTATTAGTGACAGATTTACCTGAGCCTGATTCACCAACGATACATAAGGTTTCACCTTTATATAAGTCAAAAGAGACACCTCTAACAGCTTGAACATACCCATAGTCTGTTGAGAAATTAATCTTAAGATCTTTAACGGAAAGCACTACTTGTTTTTCTTCCATTATTCTCCTTCTCCTTTTAGACTTGGATTTATCGCATCACGTAAGCCGTTACCAAATAAGTTAAAGGAAATCATCACTAAAGCAATAACTACGGATGGGAATATTAATTGATATGGGTGGTTAGTTAATTCAGATTGGTTATTGGATAAAATAACACCTAAAGAAGATAAGTTCTTAAAGCCTAATCCTAAATAAGAAATAGTCGCTTCAGAGAAGATAACACTAGGAATCATTAAGACCGCACCAGTGATAATTGTACCCATCGCATTAGGTAAGATATGTTTAGCAATTAATCGAGCGTCACTCGCCCCTAAAGTACGAGAGGCTAAAACATATTCTCTTCCTCTAAATCTATAGAACTGTGTTCTAGTGGTACTAGCAGTACCAATCCAACCAGTCAAACATAAGGCAAGGGCAAAAGTGCCAAAACTACTACCGGCTTTTAATATGATAATAGTCATTAAAACAATCCAAGGGACACCGCTTAAAATATCAGTGACACGTTCCATGATTAAGTCAACTGCACCACCGAAATATCCAGATATCGCACCCCAAATAAGTCCGATAATAAAGCAAACTACGAAAGTCAAAACGCCAAGTAATAGGGAGTTTCTTAAACCTTCAAAGACATATTTAAACATGTCTCTACCACTTTTATCAGTACCAAATAAGAATTTTGGCATAGAATCATAACCGAGATAGCGATAATACATCACATCCCCGTAAATTGTATAACCTTCTCTACCACCGCTTTCCGTAACGAATACATCTTTGACATCTTCATATTGTGGCGCTTTGATAAATGGGCATTTTGCTTCATTTAAAATTACAAATTCAAATGTGTCAGGATCAATAATTGGAGTTGAACCATCGTAAATAATATCGATTGTGTAATCAACCCAACCTTTTTTCTTATAATTTTCAACATCATAGCTACTAACTGGAACATTTTCTCTTTCGCCTAAAGTAGCGAAATAAGAATCATAAGTAAATGAAGCATATACTGCTTTAGCTAAATAAATGTTTTTAAAATTCTTAGTGGAACTTTCAATATTCCAATATCCACAGTTACGACGTTGTTTACTACCAGAACCGACTTCGAAACTTCTAACAGACATCTTCATCGCATCTGTAAAGCTAATTCCTTCAATTCCAGTTTCTTTATCTGCATTAGGGGAGAAATAGACTTGTTCTTCAGCAATATGAGAATCTGTTTCAATAACCATACTCTTAATTAAGGAACAAACATGGTCAGAAGCAGTAATATCGTCGTCTTTAGAAGTGACAAAACGGAAATAAAATGATTCAAAAGAAGTTAAATGATCTTCATTAGCAAGAATTAAGTCATTTAATTCAATAGTAGATTCTCCACCATCTATTCCGATTGTATGAGTAAGACTTGGTTCAACTAAATCGATAGCCTTTTCTTCTTCATCATAATAATAGACAAATTGTAAGCCTGTTAAACCTAACTTAAAGTTTTCAGGAATAACACCATCTTTGCCTAAATCTTCTTTTAACATATCTTCATCCATGACAACAAAATTGGTGAGAGTTAAATGAGATTGTTCTAAATTTAAAACGAATTTATTCGTAGCAGAATTGTCCATTGGGTTTGTGGAATATAAATAAGACTTTTCAATACCATATCCACCATAGAATCCAGTTTGAATATATCCACCTTTACCAAAGGCGTTAGGAACGTTAGTGAAGTGTTCACCTTCTCTAACTAAATCTCTAATACCGCTTTTATAATATAAAGTTGGATCAGGATAACCTGTCTCATAATCAACTTCTTTATGTCTAACAGTCACAGTTCCATCCCAGAATCCACCACCATTAAATAATTTAGGTTCTAAGTTCTTTAAAGCAGAGTTAGCAGCGTTACTGACATCGTTAGTGTTAAAAATAGGAACAAAGATTGCTAAAAGAATTAAAATGCCTAAAATAAAGGCAGCAACCACTGAACTCTTATTTTTTCTAAATCTTTTTAAAGAGTCTTTTAAGAAAGTAGTTGGTTTAGTTTGGAATTTTTGTTCATGAATTGAATTATCGGCTTGTTGCAAGACAAAATCCGCATCTGAAATATCAGAAGTAACTACTTCATTAGGAGTTTCAATAAGTTCAAAGTCGTCATTCTTCTTTTTCATCTTATTTCTTTTCTCCCATTCTGATACGTGGGTCAATAAAGCCGTATGACAAGTCTAAAACAATGCCCGCTAATAAACCGACTGTGGTAAAGATTGCCATATCCACCATTAAGACGTTATAGTCTTTTTCGTTAATGGATCTGATATATAAGTCACCAATTCCAGGAATGCCATATAATTTTTCAAGAATCATTGAACCACCAAAGATACCAATGAATTCCGCTAAAATAGATGGAAGAATTGGAACGAATGCATTTTTTAAAGCGTGTCTAGTGATTGCTTGATTTTTAGTCAAACCTTTAGTTCTTGCTAATAACAAATATTCACTAGACATAACTTCACAAAGTTCTGCTCTAACAAAACGAGTATAACCACAAATACTGCCAAAGGATAAAGACATCACCGGAATGAAATAAGCTAAAATCTTATTACCGATAGTGTCACTCGGATTCGGCCACATCGACGGCAGTAGTTGATTTTTATAACATAAGAAATACATCAAGAATGAAATAACAACGAATGATGGGATAGAAATAAAGATCATGACCAATGTGGAAATAAGGTGGTCAACCCATGTATTTTTCTTTAATCCAGCTAAAATACCTAAGCCGATACCAAGAGGAACAGATACCACAACGGAAACAATATTTATATACATAGATGTAGGTAATCTAGAGGCAATAATATCCGTAGCCTGAGATCTTAATTCAATAGATGTCGATTCACCCCAGTCCCACGCTGTAAAGATATTCTTTAGCCAAGCAAAATACTGCTCTAAGATAGGGCGTGCATAGAAATATTCATCAACACCTTCAATATGGAATTGAGCAAGTAATTTCCCATACCCATCTACTTCATGATCAAAAACAACAACATATCCTAAGTTGAGCTGTTTTAAATAGAAGGCGTGTTTGACGTTTTCTTTAGCGCCGAAAGTAGTATCTGCAATACCTAATGATTTAACTAAAATAAAGGTAATGGAAAGGATAATAAAAGCAGTAATAAGAGCAAGAACGATTCTTTTAATTACGTACTTTAGCATTACTCTTTTTCCTTTCTAACTTTACTCTAGTGTAAAGTGTTTATTTATTATAGTACAAACGATTAATAAAAAGCAATATAACAATTATTAATAATTGGCATCAAAAAAGAGCGTATTTCTACGCCCTTAGTTGTGTTGTTAATGATTATAATTCGAAGACATCCTTCACTTGATTGTATTTGCTACGATCAGGTAATTGATATGAGAATTCGTCATCTCTATCAAATGAATAGTCTCTAACGATATCAAGAACATAATTATGACCATTGATGACATATGAGAGTTTAAAGTTAACACGGTAATATTTAGCATTACCTTGATACCAATAAATCTCAAAGTTGTCGATTTCATCATAAAGAGTTCCGGCTGGAATATCTAAATTATTTTCTTCGTCAATATCGGCTTTTTGATCTTTGCTTGTGGCTTGGAATTTTCCAAAAACCATATCATCATCAAATCCACCAGCGTAACACATCTTTCTATATGTAGGTCCAAGAAAATCTGAACTCATAGAATATTCCACTGTGTTTTCAGCAATGTCAGAACCACTATTGAAGAAAGAACCCATCATCGCATAAATAACGCCGTCTCTAGTAGTTCCAGTACCTAAATAGAATTCGGTAGGAACATAACACCAGTTATTGACATTATCAGTTTCGTGATAAAGGAAGCTATGGTAGTCAACATCGGTATAGAAATGATAACCAAATGTAGATCTATGTTCTGGAGCGTCATAATATTTTGACTCCTTGTCTATTCCACCAATGTAGAAATATGCTTCATCTTTATCAAGGATAAAATCAGCGATTTCAAATGTTTTTTTGGAGACTTTTCCATCGACATATAAAGTTCTAGTTTCAACTTCGGTTGTTGCTAATTTTCTTGGCTTTTTAACTTTAGTTTTTTGATAAACTAATAGGTTAGCAAGTTTATTTTGAACAACGTCAGCACTTTTATTAGCGGCAACAAAGATTTCCATTTCTGTATAAACTTTTGGATCATCTTTGCTACTAACTTTAATTGTTGTGCTTCCTTGTTTTCTAGCCGTAACTAGACCATTAGAATCAACAGTAGCAATTTCATTATCACTACTTTCATAAACAAGAGTAGCGCTAGAAGCAAGTAAAGGAGTGATTAGCGGGTTCACTTGAAGGGAATCCCCTACAAGAAGAGCCTTTTTTCCAGCGTTAAGTCTAATGCTTTCAACAGGAAGAACGACGGAAGCAGTGCTACTAGGAGCCTCACTTCCACCACCACAACCTGTTAAAGTCATAGCAGCAACTAATCCAATGATAGATAACATGGATTTTTTCATAATTATCTACCTCCTAAACTAGCAAATGACAAAGCCTTAGTTTGTTTGGTCTTAGTGACTTTATAGTAGTTTTCAGTTGGAACAGAGCCAGAGATTGTAATGTTATAATAAACATCAACCCACCAATAAGCATCATAATAATCGTATGCTAATGGATTCTCATATTCCTCTTTCTTTTCAGCATATTTTGGATCAGTTGGATCTAAATTATCGATAACTTTTTGTAATTTTAATCCGTCGAATAACATCTTATTGACGTATTTAGAGAATGTCATACCTTCATATTCAGGTTTGACTTCAGTGTTATCAAAGATAATGTTGAATCCAATAATCGCTTTAGTTGGGTCATCATCAACGTGTAAGATCTCGATGTTAGATTCATCAATAGTGATAGAACCATAGCCCATTAAGGATAGTTGAACTCTGGTAATTTCAAATTCAACACCAGCATCAACTTCAACAAATTCGAAGTTACATTTCATGATAGCACCATTAGCTAATCTATTGGTGTCAGCACCACTTGGAGTAGTAGGTTTAGTTGTATAACCAACTTGAACAGAATCAACAGGTTCACCGTCTTTTACGACTGCGCCATGATCAGCTGTAGCCCAAGCAGAGTCATATGACCATTCTTTTTTAACATCTACACCATCTTCTTCGACTTCAAAGACAATTGGGTCATCAGGATCAACTTTAGAAGTATCAGCACCCCAGTTAAGAGTGAATCCTGAAGAGTTATCGCTCTTTAAGACTTCCATGAAGTTAAGTGGATTTAAGGTATTACCACTAATAGCACCAAATCCGAGGTCATATACACCAACCATTAAGTGGTCGTTATAAACTTGTTCCCATTGAGATTCGGCAAAATGTCTAACTTTTAATTCAACACATCCTTTACCAACATTTTCGTTATTAAAGGCATCTTGGAAGTAGTTTGCAATATCTTCACCATAAGTCTTTTCGTCATTTTGATACATCCACCAAATATCGATATAGATAGTGGTTTTGTTTGTTGTTGTACCAAGAGTAATGTCGCCAGAGGCCACTAATTCATCAACAGCGTCTGCGAAATATGCAGTTGCTTTTGCTTGGTTAAATCCATAGTTACTAGTTGGTAAACTTGGGTCAAAACCTTTTTCAGCGTCTGCATGAGCTGTTGATGCGTTATATGAAGTACCAGCAACTGGATCATCTAAGTAAGCATCTGCAAAGTAGTTATAAGAAGGAATAGCGCCTCTTTCTTCAGCAAAGTCAGATCTATTAATAGACCAGAATAAGCCATTTAAGAAGTTTTTGTTACTCATCCATGGTTTAACAAGATATCTATTTGTTGGTTTTTCAACATCTGGATATTTAGTAGACCAGAATAAGTCATCCCATCTATCTTGGTCACAAGAGTTAACATTTAACTTAAATGTTGCGTCGCCCTTAGTTTGAGCGTCAGTTGGTTGTCTTTCTTCCATTCTTGATACTGGGATACTAGTTTGATCAAGATGGTTTAAGTTAAATTCATCATAAATTGCGTCGTCTCTTTGTTGAGCAGCACCAATAACTTGGAAGTGCACACCTTCGATACGATAACGTGGGTTATCAGTACCTTGTGTATTCACATACTCAAACCAATTATCGTTTCTTTTAAAGACGATTTCTTGGTCGCCAACCCATTCTTCTAGGAAGTAAGGGCCAACACCGATAACGTTATTAAGGATTGCACCTTTGGTGGTACCTTTTGTTTTTGAACCAGTACCAACAACTTCACCACCAGCAATCCAGCTTCCTCCACCAATAGATTGTAAAAATTCTTTTGGAATTGGACTATATAAGCTGCTAGATAAAGTGTATTTAGCGGTAAATTGATCAATTGGGTTCACAAATTCGAAATCAATATATTCGCCTTGAGCATCTGTTCCGGCAACAATACCTAATTGGTCGTTTTCAGTCATGTCAGACCAGAATCCTTCAGCTTGTTCATCGTTTGCCTTTTCAGTTTTTCTAAAGTAGGCATATGCACCTTTAAAGCCATATGAAGTATCAGTAGCAAGTTCAGCACCACGGCTTAATTTAGAACTTTGAGTTAAAAGTAATCTAAATGTGGTGATGTAGTCTTCTAACGCGACAGGACGATTATCAAATGGAGCACCGTTAATAGAACGGTAAGCAATGGAATATTTCTCACCATTTGCACCATCTGGTGTATTACCAGTTTTAACATAAACACGGTATTTCTTGTGAATTGTGTCTGTAGGTTTTCCATCTAAAGGAATTGGATCTGGACAGTTTTCCGCAGCTAAAACAGGGTACCATACATATCCGGTTTTAGCGGAATTTAATTTTGTTCCCCATAAGGATGAAGTCATATATCCATATAAATCACCGATTTGGCTACCAGATGCATTCCAACCAGAAATATTACCTGGATCGCTGCTTTGAGCGGATTGTAAATAATTTTTATATCCAGAAACATCTGGTTGAGGTGCTTTAGTAGGATCAGTTTCCAAATAACCTTCGGTTAATAAACCAAATCCGTAACCAGTAACATAGTTATCTGTTCCATAATGGACACGTGGTTTTTTACGGACATAACCACCATTTTCAAATAAGGTGATACCAGTTAAGTAATTCTTCATCGCATATTCTTCAAGTTTTCCTAAAATTTCGGATTTCTTTTCAGTATCTGCTGAGAAGTTATAACCAGTATTAGCGGCATCGTATCTTTCACCAACATAGAAGAATTTGGTGAATTTTTTACCTGAAGTTTGTTCGGTAATACGAATACCAACTTTTTGATCACCACTATCATGTTCAGGGGTAACGGTAAATAATTTAGCAGCACTATCGTAACTAACTGATATAAAGTTAGAGGAACCAGAAGTTAAAGTATAAGTGTAAGTACGTGTAACTTCACCAGGATTAACTTCTTTAATTTCTAATTGTTCGTTAGTGCCAACATAAATTTTGTCGGTCTTTGTGCCAATAAATGAAGCACTAAAACTGAATTCGGCAACAGGTGGAACATCGCCACCTCCGCCTTCAGAACCACCACAGGCTGTTAAAACAACAGCGAATGCTAATGCAGTAGATGATAAGAATAAATATCTAGCTTTTTTCATTATTCTTTACCTCCTAATTTTCTTTTTTTGCTGAGAATAATAGCAACGGCTAATAATCCAGCTAAGCTTGATAAGACAATGCTTGTAGTAGCAACATTACCACCACATCCGCTAGTAGCAGGAGTGCTTGGCTTATCAGAATCACGTTTGACACGGACATATGCGTCAACTTCATAATCCTTAATATTATATGTTTTGGAGTCATAGGTAACATAATGGATAGAGGTACCTAAGTCTTCAAAGTCATTACTTAATGTAAATGTGTAATGTTCAACGATAGTGTATTTATCAAAATTGATTGCACCATCTTTTTCACCGAATCTAACAATAATACCGGTTCTACCATAAGCTTTATTTTGTAATTCGATGAATAAACGTCCAGAACCATAAACTTCATTGAAATTGTTTTCTAATTCAAACTCAATGTCATCTTTAGTGAGTTCAATGTAGTTTCCTTTTAATTCTTCTTCAGACATTTGATAGTAGCTTTGTCCGATTTTGACGTTAGTGAGATATTTTTCAGAAATATTGAATCTCACTGAATCTTGAAGAACTTGAACACTACTAATGGTTGATTCACTACTACAGAGATGTAATGTATAAGATGAACTTACCCATGTACCCGTCGCAACTAATTTATAGTTGAACTTAAGTTCGTAATCACCATCAGGGAGACTTGCTCCAGTTTTTGAATCATATAATGGAATAGCAGCGAACGCTCTATGTCCAACATATGGACTTAAGTAGTTTTCATCAACGTGAGATTTATATAATGGATATCTACCATATCTTTCACCAAAGATCATATCTTCTAATACGTCTTGGATATAAACCTTGCCGCTTGCCTTATTAGTGATAGTGAAGTAGTTATCATCAACAGATCTAAGAACAAATTGTTGAACGAGTAACGTATTACTAGAGTGTGGATTACCAACATATAAGTTATTTGCTGGATCACTATAATAATTGCCTTCAGAGTCAGTTCCTAATAAGTGATAATTAGCGTCACTCTTAGCTAAATGGGTTAAGCTTTCATCATTTTGTAAAATATCAGATTCTTTAAATGATTTACCTGGTTCAACATAAGTTGTGGCCATTATACTACCCATATCGATATTAGTTTTACCTAATAAGCTATAGCCAATATCATTATTTAATTCACTTGGATAAATGGAAGAAGCATCTTTTTCAAAGTTGAATGGTTCCACTACTGGAGCGGAACTATAATCTTGTCCTTCTCCACCGAAGAATCCCATCCATGGCATTGATAAGTTAATGCCTTCATTTTCCGTACTTACAAGGCTCACGAATCCTTCTAAGTAAGTTCCAAATTCATAGAATTCTAAGATCTCTTGTTTTTGTTCGGTTGTTAAACTGTATTCAGGTAAGACGATTTTATGATCACCTGGGGCAATTTCCACTTCACCAACGTTAACAGTCTTAATGAGCATATCTTGAACTGATTGATAGTTGCTACCTTCAAGTTCTTCATAAGTAGCATAAGTCCAATTAACGCCTGGAGCGTGTTCAACAACTTGAGTATCAGTACATTTATATCTACCAATAGCGATTGTTTGTTTTAATAATTCGCCTTCGTGTCCTGCTCTTTCATCTGGAACGTAATATTCAATTTCTTTTGTGACTTTGAATACGTCACCAACGTTGATATCGCCAGTTGCGTGTCTTTCAACAATCTCTTTAGATTCATCTGGGTTAACTTGTTCAACCCAATATGACATACCTGGGAAAGAAGAGATATTATCAACTTCACCGCGATAATTATATTGTCTAGAAACGATTTCGTTAGATTTTTTAATCGCTGGTCTCATCACAGAATAACTGACTTGATATTTCTTAGCAGTTGTACTCTCGTTATGAGCTAAGAAGCTAAGAGAAACAGTACCAGCGTTAATTTTTGAGTTATTTCTTAAGGCGATTTTAGATTTTCCAATTGGATTACCTAATAAATCATAACCTTCTAAATAAACATCAGTTTTATAAGCATCTCCAACGTTTGCCATACCTGCACCTTGAATACGTGGAGAGGTATTGTATTTATGTCCTTCATCTTCTGGACATTCTTCATAATCAAACATTGGAATAGCGGTAGACATAAGTCTCATATCGACAGTTTTGCGATATGCGTTATATGCCGCTGAGTTATTTTTTAACTCATTTGCTTTTCTAGAAAGCACTACTGCTTGAGCGCCAGCATAGTTAGGGGCACTCATAGAAGTACCAGATAAGAATTCATAAGTTGAATATCTTCTTTGTTGCTTGTCCTCTTTCTTTTGTGGAGGGACAGCACCTCTAATAAAGTCACCAGGAGCAGTAATTTCTGGTTTCATATCTAAGGCTGCAGTTGCGCCATCAGAAGAGAAAGTAGAAATAGTATTTGCTCTTGGGTTGACATCAACTTCATCTTTAACGATATCAAATTGTCCTTGGCCATCTCTTTCGAATGTTTGTTTTTCTCTAAATAAGACTAAGGCCACTGGAATAGTTGGTTTTAAATCACCAAAACTACAGTGGAAGTTGAAGTCAGATGCAGTTGGGTCGTTATTGATAATGACTACACCAATAGCACCTTTATCTTTAGCGGTTGTAACTTTAGTAGCAAAGTCGATACTACCACGATTGACAATGGCGATTTTACCAGTGACATCTTTATCTTTATAGTCAGCGCTTGAACCAAAGTTTGGAATATATACCCAGCTAAGTGTTTTAGATTCACCAGGAGTCAAATCACTCATATGTCTTTCTTCATCTTCCTCATATTCAGAAGAATTACCAGTATTTACAACTTGGTCTTGGTAAGAAATATTCACGCCTTTATATTTAAACGCTGAAGCATAGAAAGTCTTAGCAGGTTGACCAGCAGCAATAGACATTGTTGCTTTATTATTAGCGTAACCACCTAAGATACCAGTTTCGACAGTGTCTTTTGTCCAGTTTCCATATCCTCCAGCAAAAGCGAATGAGGATTTACCGTTATTACCAGCAGAAATCGATGATAATAAACCAGCGTTACTTAATTTCACTAAGGTCTTCATGGTAATTGAATCAGCATCGAAGTCATCTAAGTTACTACCAAGAGACATATTAATACCATCAACTCCAAGAGCTATACAGTCTTCTAAAGCGTTAAGAATTGGTTCATCATAGGCTCCTGAAGAACTTTGGAATCCCATTGCTTGATCAATCTTTTGTGCTTCAAAGTTTGTAAAGACCTTCATACAGACTAGTTGAGCTTTAGGAGCAATACCTTTGTAATATGGGTCGTTTCCAGCAGCGATACTAGCAACGTGAGAACCGTGATAAGAGAGTAAACTTGAAACGTCGAAGTCTTGTTTAGGATCTCCTCCATAGGTATTAGTTTCTCCACCATAATCGAAATAGAATGGAACTTTACTGTTGAAATATAAAGATCCCTCATCTCCTAATGTAGCAGCATCAACGGTCGCTTTATTGTTGGTATATGCGATTGTTTTGCTATAACTGCTTGGTCTACTAGCAAATTTGACTTTCACTGAAGAATCTAATTCGGTGAATGTAACATGTTTCCATGCATCAGCAGATTTAGTTTTACCACGGAAATAAAATTCATTATCAAGAATTGCGATAACTGTTCCTTCACCATCATTTGTGGTTCCAGGAGTAAGATGCATAGTCTCTGCAGAAGCATTTTCTGATCCACCATAATCATGTTCAGGATCTGGGGTTTCACTATCTGCAGTTGTTTGAAGAGCTTGAGTTTTGACCATATGTAATTTGTTAACGGTCACACTTTTAACTCCAGGTAATGATTTAACAGCTTCCACATATTTGCTATTGATAGAAACAACAAATGCGTTATTGAGCACATGGTATTGAGTACCTAATTCGACATTTCTAGTGACATTGTTTCTAATGCTTTCAAAGACAGACAATTGAGTATTTTTGATGCCTTCTTCAGTTAACGATTCCAACGAACGATTAACTTCGACAATGATCTTGGTGTCTCTTACTTCTTTAGGAGCAGGATTAGCACCACTAGCAACAGTTGTACCCATTACAAGTCCGGCAAATAGTGTAGCAAGCATTGTAACTTTAATCATGTATACCTTCCTTTCTCGTGTCCACATAGGGCACGTAATAATATTTGTGTAATACTATATACTATAGTGAAAACGAAAAGCAACCACTTTTCATATAAAGAAAAGCCTAAAAGAGACAAAAACTATGAAAAAATCACTCAAAAATTAGGCAAAAAGAGGAACGGTGTGATAGATAATTTCTAATACCGCAAAAGCGATAAAAAATAATAACGAAATGAATAAATGCATAAAATATGCATAGCTTGCAGCTTCTCTTTTTGTGTTTTTATTTTCTTTGTAACCAGCAAAATCGTTATATTTGTTCGCCTTTTTTCCAAACATTGAAGAAAATAATTGAGAAAAGCCATAACTCATCGTATCAAAAGCACCATTTCTACTTAACCAGACAAAGATGAATACCGCTAATAAAATAGCCCCAGCAACACCTGTGCCATCAATCGCACCAATAAATGTTTTAGCATTTATAGCGAAATAAAAAACTAAGAAAATTGATAAACCAATAACTATGTCAATTAACCCATAGATTATAAATGCTTTATAGTGTTTTTTTACGCTTAAAATAAATTTGCTCATATTAGTTTTCTAAATACTCTTTTAAATATTTTAAATCTTCATCAGTGGTGACTTTAAAGTTCAATCTATCTCCAGGATAAAATTTCACTAAAGATGGATCCACTAAAGAAATATCATCATTAACCTGTATATCTTGTTTTAGAATATGTTTATCTTTAATAAGACCAAATCTAAAACACTGAGGTGTTTGAATATCCACTTCCACTCCATTTAACTGATATTTTCTTCCAGAATTAGAAATTTCCGGAATTCTGTCTTCAATAGAAATAAAAGGACAGGTAGCTTCAAATTCATTTAAATATTCTATTGCTTGATTAATAATCGCGTGGCTCACTAAAGGACGATCTCCATCATGAATTAAGACGTTATCTTTTTCGTCTAATTTAAGAGCTTCTAAACCTAATCTAACAGACTCTTGTCTAGTCTCTCCACCGACGATAACTTTATTAATTTTTTCTAGGGAATATTTCTCTTTAAAACACTCAACATAAGGAATAAATTCCTTAGAAGTTACTAAATTAACCTCATCAATATGCGGGTTATCATTGAACTCCTTAATCGCGTACACAACTAAATCAATATCATTAATTTTAATGAATTGTTTTGGGATGTCGGAGTGGATTCTACTACCACTTCCTGCAAAGACAATAAGCGCAACGTTCATGCGTAAATGATAAACTCTTTAATAATAATTAGCAAAATAAATTAGGCAATAGTATAATAAACCTAACAAAACCTAGGAGGTAAATATCAATGGCGAAAAAGAAAGTCAGAATCGATCAAAGTCTTTGCATCGGTTGCGGATGTTGCGCAGGTACATACCCAGATGATTTTGCAATCGGCGATAGCGGATTAGCAGAAGTTGTTTCTGGAGAAGGCGAAGAAGACGCCGTTAGTGTCTGCCCAGTTGGTGCAATCTCTGTAGAAGAGTAATGATATAGAAAAACCAGGTTAATAAAATAATCTGGTTTTTTTATGCTCGAATATTATAAATCAAAGCATTTTGTTCACAATTTACTATGTTACTTATTGTACATAAAAAAGACCAAAGCCGTTAGGCTGAGGTCCTATCAACAATAATAGAGTAAACTGCTACAAGGGAAATGTCAAGATTGCTGATATGATGCTCCCTCGCTTCTTTGGCCAATTCGATTGATTAAAATGTGTAATCTCTTATATAAGAGAAGAACAACAACAAAAACAATCGCATCCTTAATTAGATTCATTGGTCCAACCATAATTAAAGCGTACATCCAAACCCAATTTTCTCCACTAACTGCTGGAACAATTTTTGAACACATTGCTTCAAGTGCCGCAAGAGGATAACCCATAACGTTAGAATAAAACGGTACTAAGGCATAAACATTAAAGATCATGGCAAAGATGATATGAGCTACTGTTGAAATGCTAACTCCAATAAATACTGATGAAAGTTTTCTTCTTCTTTCATAAAGAATAATAGCTGGGATAACAAATATTAAAGAAAAGACAAAATCACCTAATTCACCAACAGCAGCGGTTGTGGTCATTGGTAATTTAATAAAAGTCTTAATTAGATTAACCATAATTGCAGATAATGGTCCATACATATAGCCTGCTAAAAACATTGGTATTTCATCTAAGTGAACCTTAAGCCAAGGAGGAGTAAAACCTAATCCAAAATCAGGAATTACAATGTATAGCAATACTGATATCGCGGCAAAGATTCCAGTTACAGAGATAAATTTAACTGGATTAATGTTTTTCTTTTTGAAGTTTCTAATTGAAAAGAACACTAATAAGATGACCGCTACAATCATTAGTGCAAATAATAACCATTTAAACCAGCCCATAAAGGCTTTTACTTCTTCTGGTGTCATAAAAAAATAGCCCTCCACTTCAGGGGCTATTAAATAGAAAACAAATTTCTACATACTTCTTTCATCCAGACTTTACTGTCGCCACTAGAATTACACTAGTTCCTGCTATAAATAGCTCGCGGGGTATACCGCCGGTCGCGTTAATTCGCTGCCCTGAAGTAATTACATTTTAAGTATTAATAAATTAGATATCAATAAATACACAAAAAAAGTTAAGAACTTTTGCAAATATCATAAGTGTTAACTTTGTTAATTATTTAATTATCTCGTTATATGGACGAGGATATTTAAGATTAGTTTTCTTTATTTTTTTGATGATGATATTAATTCTTTTTTCTTTAGATTCAGGAAGTTCATATTCATCAGTTAAATATACTTCTCCGCCTAATTTCTCTAACATTTGTTTAGAAGATTTTAGTTCATCTATTCCCTTTAAGCCTTTAAGGGCAATAAAGTAGCCGCCAACTTTAAGTAAAGGAAGCACTAATTCAAGAAGAACCTTTAAATCAGAAACTGCGCGAGCTACTGCAAAGTCATATTCTTCTCTATGTTCTTTAGCGTAGTTTTCAGCGCGTTCCACTACGGTATTCACATTAAAATAGCCGCGCTCCGACGCGTAATTACTAATAAAATCAATCTTCTTTTTAGTAGAATCTAATAAAGTAAATTCTCCCTTAGATAAAGTGGCTAGCACCATTCCTGGATAGCCAGCACCTGTACCAATATCAATCACTTTCTTATTACTAAAATCAAAATATTTAAGTGGATAGGCGCTATCTAGAATCATCAGTTCTCTAAATTTATTTTCATCTTTAATCGCAGTTAAATTAAAAGACTCATTAGCCTTTAAAGTCGCTAACATATATTCTTCTAACTTATCTACTTTAGAGGAATCTAAATTTAGTTTCTCTAGTTCCACTACTAATTCTTGCTTAGTCATGATTAAGAATCTTCTTTATATTTAATATTAACATTGAAATATCACTAGGATTTACTCCTGAAATTCGACTTGCCTGACCGACTGTCAAAGGTCTAACTTTATTTAGTTTTTCTCTAGCTTCTAATCTAATTCCAGACATATTGGTATAATCAATATCATTAGGTATTTTAAGTTCTTCTAACTTTTGATGATTTTCTGCGTCACGTTTTTGTTTAACAATATAGCCTTCATATTTTTCAATGATTTCAATCTCTTCAATAGTCTGCTCATCTAAATCATATTTATCTAATTCAGGGATAAATTTAGCGAGTTTAGAATATTCCACTCCCGGACGTTTAAGTAGTTCAGAGGCTAATATGCCACCTTTAAGTTCATTAAAGCCTAAAGACATGATATATTCTTCAACATCTTTTCTTTTACCTAAATAAGTTGATTCTAATATTTCACATACTTCTTTAATATTTTGTTTCTTTTTTAAGAAGTAGTTATATCTATCTTCAGAAATTAAACCAATTTGATGACCAATATCTGTTAATCTTAAATCCGCATTATCGTGTCTAAGAAGTAAACGAAACTCCGCTCTAGAAGATAATAATCTATAAGGTTCTTCAGTACCTTTAGTGACTAAATCATCAATCATCACTCCAATATAAGATTGATCTCTTCTTAAAATAAGTGGTTCTTTACCTAGAATCTTTAAAGAAGCATTTATCCCTGCTAATAAACCAAGTCCAGCTGCTTCTTCATAGCCAGAAGTGCCGCATATTTGACCCGCTATATATAAGCCTGGCCACTTCTTTAATTCAAGAGTTGGACCATATTCAGTAGTTTTAATTGCATCATATTCAATCGCATAAGCATATTTAAGAAAGACAGCGTGCTCAAATCCTGGTAAAGATCTCACCATTAACTCTTGCACTTCTTCACTCATACTAGTGGAGAAACCCTGTAAATAAATAGAGTCGGTATATCTAGATTCTGGTTCTAAGAATAATTGATGTCTTTCTTTATCCTTAAAAGTCATGATTTTAGATTCTATAGACGGGCAATATCTAGGACCAACTCCAACAATATTTCCGCTATATAAAGCAGTCTCGTCTAAATGTTCTTTTATAATATTATGAGTAGTTTGATTTGTATATATTAAATAACATGGTTCTTGTTCTTCTAAAGGAATAAATTCCTTTGTGGTATAAGAAAACGCTAAATGACCTTTAGTGCCTGGTTCTAATTTGGCTTTAGAAAAATCAATCGAATCTTTTTTAATTCTAGGAGGGGTGCCAGTTTTAAGTCGATAAGTTTCTATACCCATCTTTCTTAAATAAGGTGATAAACCTAAAGAGGGCTTTTCTCCATCAGGACCTTGTTGAATCTTTTTATGACCTCTAAATATATAAGATTCCATATATGTTCCTGTACTTAAAATAACTGCCTCAGAAGTATAGCTTCTTCCATCAATTAATTTAACTCCAAAAACACGATTATCATCATGAATTAATTCGTTTACAATTCCTTCAACAACAGTGAGGTTTTTACAATTTAAGGTGGCCTCCTGCAGGAATTTTGGATATTCTAGCTTATCTTGTTGAGCTCGTAAGCACTGCACCCCTGGACCTTTACCAGTATTAAGCATTTTCATTTGTAAATAGTGATGATCAGCGGCAATTCCCATCATCCCACCAAGAGCGTCAATTTCTCTGACAACAATACCTTTAGCGGACCCACCAATAGAAGGATTACAAGGCATATTACCCATCATCTTGATATTAATGGACACTAAAAGTGTTTTCATACCCATATGGGCACTAGCAAAAGCCGCTTCTAAGCCAGCATGACCTCCACCAACAACAATCACTTGATAGTCCATATTAACCAACGCTTCCTTCCATATCCATTTTAATGAGTTGATTTAATTCAACTGCGTATTCCATAGGAAGTTCTCTTGAGAATGGTTCAATAAATCCCATAATAATCATTTGCGTGGCATCTTTTTCTGAGATACCTCTACTCATTAAATAGAATAATTGGTCTTCATTAATCTTACTAACTGTGGCTTCATGTTCAATATAAGAAGTATTGTTATGAACTTCATTAGTAGGGATGGTGTCACTCTTAGATAAGTGATCTAAAATAAGCGTGTCACATTCAACGTGACTTCGGCAATTTTTCGCGTTAGCTTTATGTCTTACCGTACCACGGTAATTAGCGACTCCACCATTTTTAACAATGGATTTAGAAATGATTGTAGAAGTTGTATCTTCTGCTTCATGAATCATTCTTGCTCCCGCGTCTTGATATTGTCCTGCTCCGGCAACGGCAATGGAAATACAAGTTCCTTTCGCGCCTTTTCCTTTTAAGATACAAGCCGGATATTTCATATTCACTTGGCTACCGATATTGCCGTCAATCCACTCCATAGTAGCGTCTTCATAGCAGACTGCTCTTTTAGTCACTAGATTAATAATATTTGTCGACCAGTTTTGCACTGTCGAATATCGACATTTTCCGCCTTTAAGAACAATAATCTCCACTACTGCCGCGTGAAGCGATTCTTTAGAATAAGTAGGTGCAGTACATCCTTCTACATAATGGACATCCGCTCCTTCATCGACAATGATTAAGGTTCTTTCAAATTGACCAGACTTTTCGTTATTAATTCTAAAATAAGATTGAAGAGGCTTATCTAAATGCACTCCTTTAGGAACATAGATAAAGCTCCCTCCAGACCACACCGCTCCGTTAAGGGCAGAGAATTTATTATCCGCCACTGGAATAACAGTGGAAAAGTATTTTTTAAATAGATCAGGATATAACTTTAAAGCCATATCAGTAGATAAGAAAATAACTCCCTTATCTTCAATTTCTTTAAGCATATTGTGATAAACTACTTCTGATTCATATTGAGTGGAAACACCTGCTAAATATTTTTGTTCAGCTTCAGGAATTCCTAATCTATCAAAGGTGTTTTTAATTGTATCAGGAACTTCGTCCCAGTTTTTCACTTCTTTTTCACTTGGCCTAATAAAATAAGTAAAAGAATCAAAATCTAAATCTTTTAAATTTGGTCCGTAATTTGGTAAAGGCATAGCCTTAAAGCTTTTTAAAGCTTTTAAACGAAATTCAAGCATCCATTCAGGTTCATTTTTATATTTAGATATCTTTCTAACGATATCTTCGTTAAGACCTTTTTCCGTTTTTAAAATAGAGACATCTTCGTCTTTAAAACCAAATTTATAATCGCTTTGAAATTTAATATCTTTAGTGGCCATTATTTTTTATCCTCTAATAATTGAGAGGCTGCGTTCCAGCCAATAGTCGCACATCTAATACGTGCAGCCTGTTTAGATGTATTAATAAAAACAATCGCATCTTCAAGAACGTCCGCATCAAAATCTTCCTCGTGCATCATTTTTTGATATTGTTCGATCATATATTCTGCTTCTTTTTTAGTTTTTCCTTTAATTAAGTCACACATAATATCCGTGCTACTTAAAGAAATTGTACAGGCTACGCCTTCAAAACAAGCATCAGTAATCTTATCGCCTTCAACTTTAAAATAAATATCTAAATCATCTATGCAGTTATCAGAATGCATATGGACTTTATCATATCCTTCCCCATTAGGAAGGTGCTTATTCATTGGGTTAGAGGAATGATCCATAATAATGGATCTCATCATATCATTACTTAAAATAGGCATCCAAAATATCTCCTCCATCAATTAAATTATCAACGAATACATCAATATCTTTTTTAGAAGTATATAAATAAAAGCTTGCTCTAACAGTAGCGACAGTATCAATAACTTCATCAATCATTTTTGCACAGTGTTGTCCGCTTCTAACTGCAATACCTTTAGAGTTAAGTAAAGTCGCTTCATCTTGAGCAAAAACACCTACTCGATTAAAAGCGATAATTCCAGATTTAGAATCTTTATTATAAATAACAATGTCTTTACATTTTTCTAATTTAGAAAGAGCGTAATCCGCTAGTTCTAATTCATATTGATGAATGCTATCAATACCAATGGAGTTAATAAAATCAATCGCGGCTCCAAAGCCAATAATACCAGCAATATTTAAAGTACCAGCTTCAAATTTATACGGAGCATCTAAAGGAATAACATTCATATCTTTAGAAAATTTAACATTCATTCCTCCACCAGTCTTAAATAAAGACATCTTTTGGAGTAAATCATATTTGCCGATTAAAGCTCCTACTCCGGTAGGCCCACACATTTTATGAGCGGAGAAAGTAATAAAATCAACGTCTAAATCTTTAAAATCAGTTTTAATATGTGGCACGGATTGAGCGCCATCTAAAACAAAGATAGCGTTATGTTCATGAGCTACTTTAGCTATACCTTTTGCGTCTATTTCATATCCCAGTACATTACTAACATGGGCAAAAGACACAATCTTAATATTTTGATATTTATTAAATGCTTCTTTAACTTTGTTAACAGTAATCTTTTTATCTTCTAATTCTACAAATTTTACTTTTGCCCCAGTTAATTCGCAAATTCGGTACCAAGGTAAAGTATTAGAAGCATGTTCTTCTAGACTTAATAAAATAACATCATCTTTCTTTAAATTAGATAAAGCATAACCATAAGCAATCAAATTTAAAGCTTCAGTATCTCCAGAAGTAAACACCACTTCATTAACATCAGAATTAATAAAATTAGCAATTTTTCTTCTGACTTCTTGGACTTTCATATCCACTTTATAGCAAAGATCATAGTCTCCACGATGATGATTAGCGGTGTAGTCACTATAATATTCTTCAATTGCTTTAATAACGGAATATGGTTTAAAGGTAGTTGAAGCATTATCAAGGAACACTAAAGGCACACCTTGCATAGTCTTATTATTTAGCATTGGAAATTGTTTTCTAATTTCGTCTAACTTATACATTAGAAAGTCTCCTTTCAATAAGACTATCAATCTCATTTTGAATAGAGTCATTAAATCCTTTTAAGATTGGTTTTAAATAGCCTAATGTAATAAGCATTTTTGCTTCTTCTAAATTTAAGCCTCTAGAGGTTAAATAAAATATATGCTCATCACTCACTTTTCCAACACTTGCGGCATGGCTTGCTTCGATATCATTTTCATCAATTTTTAATATTGGTTTAGCTTTAGCCACACACTCATTATCAAAGACCACAATTTTCGCGTTTTGATGGGATTTAGATAAGTGACATCCTTTGTTAATATAAGAAATACCTGAGAAAGTTAATTGACCCTTATCTTTACAAACTCCATAATTATCAATTCGCCCAAAAGTAGATGGGTGATTATGATAAATATTAACCACAATATCTTTATTATCATTATTAGAAGATAAAGAAGCTAAATGCCATTCACAAGTCGCGCCTTCTTCATTTAAATTTATCGTCGCGTCTAGTTTATTTTTTAAGACACTAAAATCAGCAAAATATACAACAATTTTCGAATTTTTTCCTAGATTTGCAGTGATTTTACAGTTTTCAAGAGCTTTATCAGAGAAGATTGATAAATATAAAACACTATTCTCTAACACTTCAAAAGATAGCTCATTATCACTTTTCAAATTATGTAGATATAAACTAGATTCATTTTTAGAAACAGTAAAAGAAAGTTGACTATCCAAAATGGATAAATCTAAACTAGCGTTTTCTTCTACAATAATCTTATTCATACTTATTTTTTAATCGATTCTCTAACAGCACAACTACCAATAGAGACTTCATTCATTTTACTTTCTTCTTTTTCGATACTAATTCCAAGTTCAGTTTTAATGAATTCATATCCGGTTTGATCAATTCTCTTGATGAGACTTGGATCACCATCTAAAACGATTTTTCCATTCACAATAACAATCGCTCTTGTAGGTTTAATTAAATCAAATAATCTAGCATAGTGAGAAATAACTAAAAATCCCTTGCCTTGAGCTTCTAATTTATTGATCACATCGGCGACTGTTTGAATCGCATCAACATCTAAGCCAGAATCAATTTCATCAAGCATCGCGATTTTTGGATTTAATAACATCAATTGAAGTATTTCGTTTCTTTTCTTTTCTCCACCAGAAAATCCTTCATTTAAACTTCTAGTGGCTAAATCAAATGGCATCTTTAATTCTTTAGTCGCATTATCAAGTAACTTATAAAATTTATAAGTCGAAATTCTTTCCTCGCTAGTCGCGTTAACTGCCGCTCTTAAGAAATCACTATTAATAACTCCTGGAACTTCAGCAGGATTTTGTAATCCTAGAAATAAACCTGCTCTAGCACGTTCATCAGTGGATAAATTTGTTAAATCTAAGTCGTCTAAATAAATGCTACCCTGAGTAATCTTATATCTAGGATGACCCATAATCGCGTTAAATAATGTGGACTTACCGTGTCCATTAGGCCCAAGTAAAGCCACAGTTTCTCCTTCAGAAATGCTAAAAGAGACACCTTTAAGGATTTCTTTTCCTTCAACTTGGACATGTAGGTCATTAATTTTTAAAGTTGCCATGCTAATACCTCAATGCTGAAATATTGTAATTTTTAGCAAAATAATATGCAAACGATATAGTAATAAAAATGTAAATAATGAGTTTCTTGCGTATGTGCTCATACAAAAATAATTAAAATTATTATTGCGCGCAAAAATGAAGATATATAAAATATATTCGCTATGTATTCAAAAAGGAGAAACAATTAGATGAAAAAAAGTAAGCTATCTATCGGTTTAGTTACTAGTTTCATCGGCGCTCTTGCGTTAACTAGCTGTGGAGACGCAGCAACAGTTACCCCAAGTGACAAATCTGTTGTTGATTTTATCGGTTATAACAGTTCAACTGACCGTATTGAAATCAACGTGGATGAATTGTATCGTGAATTTGGAGAAGGAAAAGATGGCACAACCAAATACTATAATGCCATCCTTGAATCTTTAATCAGATACGAATATCCAAAACTTGCCGCAGATGAGAATCCAAAAGAACCTGATCTCAAAAAGTTTAGCAGAATTAAGTCAGAAGCCGCTGATAAAGTGAAAGCAGCTAGACAAACCGCTAATGATAATGCCACTAATAACGGCACTGAACCAGAGGATGAATGGGCAAAGATTTTAGAAAGTAACAATGTCGATTCCGAAGAAAACCTCAGATTAAAATACGTCTACGAATTAGAAAAAGAGGCGATGACTGATTGGTATTTCAAAAAACACTTTGAAACAAGTGAAGATGACACTGTTGTTGGCTTAAGACAAGAATATATTGGAGTGTCTGCTACTACAGATGAAACAACCGGTTTAACCAAAGACTGGACAGAAATTGAACCAGCTACTGAAAATGTTGAACCAGTCTTCCCATATCACGTTATTCACATTTTAGTGAAATTAAGCGCTGATGCTGGTGATTATAGTCACGCGACAATCTCAGAATCTGAAGCTGAAAAATTATGGGATATTGTCAGACACTTAGTCGACGGACAATATAGTTTCGAAGAAACTGCTAAATTATCTGATGATACTTCTAGTAGTGAATTTGGTGACGTTGAATTAATGAGCACCAGAACTTCATTCTATAACGAATTCAAATTAGGTACTTATGCTTATGACGCTATCTTAAGTGCTAATAATAGCGAAACCGCTGATGTAAACGATAACATTTACAAAGCGTTTGGTATTGATTCCAGCGCTGAAATCGTCACTAAGACCATGGCAGAAGTTGATTCAACTACTGGAGTGGAATATAGAGTGGAAACTAAAGAAAAAGTTGTCGATTTAATTAAAGAGACAATGTTAGATGAAGTTAATGTCCATTTACAAGATCCACAAACTTCTTTACCAGCTATTCCATTTGATGTCTTTAGACAAATTGGTTTATTAGCTAGAGAAGATAAGATTGGAACCTTCTCTCCAGAAGGCGGCCAAGCTTCCTTACCAAGAAACGTTTTATTCAACGCTTTCTTAAACTTCCGTTCACCATTTGTTATTACAAATGAATTATTAAAGCAAGACTCTGTGGACTTTACTAATGATCAAATTGCTACTGAAACATATAACTTCGACGATGAAGAAGTCTTAAAACTTCAAAGCACCAACTTCCAAGAAGGTAAATTAGGTAATCCAGCCTTCACTAAGAAAGTCTTATGTGACACTAATGGTAACGTTGTTATCGGTGTGAGAAGTACGGCTGGTATCCACTTCATGGTCATGAGAAAATCAGTCTTTGAAAACACTAATAAGAAAGCTTATGAAAAAGTTGTTTATAAAGCTGATGGTACTATTGATGAAGATGCATCTATTTTAAAGACACATACATCTTTAGAGGATTATTACTACACTGCTCAAATCCCAACCGATAAAGATTATGATCATGATCATGAAACATATGTTAACATTAAAAATGTTAATGATAGCTCCTATTATACAAATCGTGTAAACACTATCAAGAACGACGTTAAGTCCAGCAACTTCGATGCTGCTTATGACTATCGTCTATATGAAACCTTACTTAACTATCCTCTAGAAGGCGGAGCCTTAAAAGATAGAATCCACTTCTCTGATGAAGTTGAAGGTAAATCTGTTATCAGAGCTAATATCGAAAGAACTATTAGCCAACTTAGAGAAAGTGCAAAACTCTCTCAAGAAGAATCCATCAATAAAGCATGGACTGAATACCTCATGCAATTAATTAACCAAAACGAATTAAGAAGCGATGAAGGTATGTATAAAGATGCATTTGTTCCAACCACTTGTGCCTTCTCATTCAAGAAAGGTAATGAGGACTTATGGAAAGAAGGAGGAGAGTGCTATGTCAAATAAGAAATTTCCTAAATTAGCAGTTTTATCCTTATTAGGCGTCTTAGGCTTAACTGCCTGTGGTAGTTCTACTGAAGAAGTTAAATCTTTACCAGGTAACTACAATGGCCCAATCATCACCATCGATGATGAGACCGAAGAGATCCATAACAATATTATTAAAATTATTGCGGATCAACTTCATGATGAAGATCTTCCAAGTAAGACCTTAGACAAAGTCTTATATAGATACGCTCAAAGTGTCTATGGTGCTTATAACAAAGTTGCTCTTGCTGATGGCGACACCAGTGTCACCTTAAAAGAAGCAACCAAAATTGCTAGAAGCAACAATGCTTCTACTGAAGAATTAGAAAAACTCTATAAGTTCATTAGAGCTCATAAAGTCTATTGGACCTATAACGACAAAGGCGAACATATTAATGATGATGACGCTGATCCTAGTAAATGGACTAAAGTTGAAGATGATAAAACTTTCATTCCATGTAGTTCAGAAATCATCAGAATGACCTCTAGATTTGATGATATCGAAAAAAGAATCGCCGAGAATATGTTTGCTAAAGTTTCTGGTAGTTCCTATACCAGCAAGCACTTCTTTAAAGAAGCTGACTATCTTAAATCTTTATATGAAGCTGGCCAAAGTGTGAAAAAATACACCGAACAAGCTGTTAAAGATGTGAAGCCATTAATCATTGATTACACTGTTGAAGAAGATGAAGTATTTACTGCTGGAATTCTTCATAGAGAATTCTATCAATCAAACTTCGACTTAGATGAAGATGAAACTGCTGGAACAGAAAAATATCAATATATTGAAAAAGAAATCATTCCACAAATCTATAGCGATTTATTAGTCGAACAATATTTATTAGATGAAGAAAGTAACGCGGTTAAACAATCAAGAGCAAGATTAATCAACGTTATTAAAATCGAAAAATATTCTTCCTTCCACATTAACGCTGACTTATTAGTTAAACAATTAGTAAGAGAAATCTATTCTAAAGCTCCAACTGGCGATTACCTCGCTTATGTTGATGAAACTAATAACCCATTTAGAGAAGTCTTTGAAAAATATGAAGAAATCTCCAAAGGATTAAAAGTCTATGACCCAGCAACAGTCACCCCTGTTACTGATGAAACAAGCGCAGAATATTGGAATGCTGAACAAATTATCTATAGAATTCACGAATCTCGTTCTGACGCCTTCAAATATGCTGTCAAACAAGGCAAAGCATATTATGAAAACACCACCTATGGTGATTTAGTCGAAGACTATGATGAATTCTTATCCGCTGAAAGCTTTGAAGAAATCGATACCTCTTTAAGAAATAAGTTCACCTCTAGTGGCACTGTTTCTCCAGAAGAAGGATTCGATCAAGAAAGAATTTCCTTAAGTCAAGTCGAAGCGATTACTAAAGGCTGGTACGTCCAAAAAAGCGGACCATCATTAGATAGTAACGGCACCATCAAATCTAACTTATTCCAACTCTCAGTTGCTAATAACAAATTAGAAGCTAAAGACGCTACTGATGAAATCCTTAAATATGATAATGTCTCTGGTTTAGCCGCCACTGATAGATATGTCAAAAATGAAGGTGTCTGGGAAGTTAGAGAAGAAAAAGCTAAAGCAGAAAACAAATACATCTGCTCTATCAACGGCAGCTACTTCCTCAAATTTGAAGGAAGCTACGCTGGTAGCGAATATACAAGTGATATCGTCTACGACGATGGAAGTGCATATTATATCTGCCAAGTCATCGAAGCTGCTAAAGACGTCAAGTTAAGAAATTCTGAATCCGAAGGTAGCTATGCTAACACCCGTGGACAAGAATTCTTAAATGAAGTCATCTCTGAAGTCACCACTAAAGTCGCTGAAACCGGTAGCTATTCTTCTTTAAGTAAAGAATATTGGTTAAAGAAGATGGACATCGTCTATCACGATCAAAGTGTCTATGATTACTTCAAGAGTAATTATCCAGACTTATTTGAATAATTAACAAAACAAAACTAACCAGGTGCAATATTAAAGTGCCTGGTTTTTATATTATAAAAAAGGATATATAATTAAATAGAGGTAGTAATTATTATGGAAAAAGATATTTTTTGCAAAATTATTGATGGGGAGATCCCATGTCATAAAGTCTATGAAGATGATGATGTACTCGCCTTCTTAGATATTTCTCAAGTCACTAAGGGGCACACTTTAGTAATTTCTAAAAAACATTACGATAATTTCTTAACAATCCCACAAGAAGAAATGCATAGAGTCATGGATGTCGCTCAAAGGATTGGTCAAGTCGAAGTGAAGCTACTTGGCGCTAGAGGGGTGAATATACTCACTAACTGCTATCCTGCTGCAGGACAAACAGTGATGCATTTCCATGTCCACGTTATTCCTCGATATAACTCTGAAGAAGGATTTATCTTAGAGATGAAAAATAACGCAGAAGGACTTAATCTTCCAGCATTAGCGAAAGAGATTAAAAAGGAATTATAGTTATAAGGCTCAATAAGAGCCTTTTTAAATAAACTAAAAAAGCGGATTTCCGCTTTTTCTATGTCTTAATATTATTCTTTTGGTTTATAGAACATTCTGCCGTCAAGCGCGAACACCTTTTGAGAGAATTCTCCAGAAGCGACATCTATAAGCGCTTTATCTAGCACTAGCATCTTACTATCTAAATTATCAATCATAGATAATAGTAGAGCTTCTTTAGTAAGAGGAAGGACAGGAGAGCCAAATTCTAATTGTCCGTGATGAGATAACACCATATGTTCTAATAATAGAGGGACTTCACTAGTTAAGCCTAATTCTTTAGTGGCGATTCTAAGCTCTCCACACATAATAGAAATATGACCAAGTAGCTTGCCTTCTAAAGAATAGTGATAAACCGCTGGACCTTCTAATTCAATCATCTTTCCAAAGTCATGGAGTAAAGCGCCTGTAACTAATAAATCTCGATTAATATCAGGATAATATTTTGCAAAATAATCTGCGTGTTCCCCTAAAGATACAGAATGCATTAATAAGCCAGAGGAGAATTCATGATGAACAGAGGCTGCTGCAGGAGAAACATAAATCTTCTCACCAAACTTCTTAATAAAATAATCTAATAAGGCTTTACAGTCTTTATCTTTAATAGAAGATACAAGTTTATTAAATTTAGATATTAATTCTTCTTTAGGAATTGGAGGAGCTTTAATAAATCTTGTGACATCAATATTATCTAAATCTAATAACTTCGCTCCTAAGATCTTTCCTTGTAGAGAATCATTATATTTAATAACTTCAATCATCACTTCCACAATATTACCAACGACAAAGATATCTTTATCACTACCGTCCACTTCCCACTTTTTCGCGGGTAAAGATCCAGAATTATCTCTTAATTCCACATTTAAATATGGAGATCCACTTTTATTGGTCCCATTAGATACTGAACCCACTAAAGCCTGAATAGAGGTTCTATCTCCTTCTAATAAATCTTTAAGTAATACCATATTTATATACCCTCCTATAAGACCTTTAAGATATCATTCATCTTATAACCTTTGGTTAATAAAGAAGATAATATCTTTTGCCTTAGTTCTTTACCTTTATATTTTCTTTCTAGTCTAGTTTTTATTTTTAAATAATCACTTTTTAATTTATCTAATTCATCTTTTTGATTAGGTGATTTGATTTTATTAGTCATCTCACTTGCTAAATCTTTACTATATCCTTCTAATATATAAGCATTATAGATATGAGACTTCTTACTAGAAGCGTTATATTTATCATATTTCTTTTCTAGTTTATGGAGTAAATTATTTGCCTTTTTCTTTTCTATAGAAATAGGGAACTTTATTTTATCCACTATTTCTTTAAATATCCCTTTTTCAGCTAACTTAGTTTTGATCTTATTCTCTCCATAATTTAAGGAGTTATAATATTCCACTAAATCACTAGCATAAGCTTTATCATCGATAAGGTCATATCCTTTTAGGATTTTAATCACTTTATCAACACACTTTTTACTCGCCTCTTTTAAATATAACTTTTCTCTTAATTTATATTCACTATAAATAGATTTACTCCTTAATTTTAAAGCGTACTGTAATAACTTATTAGTGTCATTAAGTTCTAAAATAGATTTATATTCTTCTTTAGACAATTCTTTTCCTTCATAGAGATAGAAGTTTGTGAATACTTCTTTATCTATAGATAATTTATTCGCATTATCAAAAGAGATATTGACCTTATTCTTTAATATCTTGATTTTGGTTATCTTCATAATTAATAACTCTCTTTCTTGGTCTATAGATAAGCGTGTACATTAAAGCGATAATTAAAGGGATCACAAACATTAAAGTTCTCCAAAGTAATAAAGAGGATCTTGCGATATCTTCAGAAGCGTAGAATCCAGATTTATAGAATAAATTATAGAACACTAATTCAGAGACACCAGCACTACCAGGAATAGGAATGACACATGTCGCCATTTGATGGACATTAGAGAGCAAAACACTATCCCAGTAATTCGCACTCATACTAGAGTTACCAACCGCTAATCCACAAATATAAGGAACACTATAAGATATAGTGATATAGACAAAAAACATAATTGCTACCACTAATAACGTTTTTACGTGTTTTAAGAGGTTTTTTAAGTTATTACGGAAATTTACTTTACTATCTTCTAAACGCTCTCTAGAAGCCTCTAAATCACGAATTAAATGTAATTTAAATAATAAGCGATAGATTGGTCCTTTAATTAATTTATAAAATGGTTCAAAAAATGATAATAAATAGACAAACGCAATTGTTAATATATTAAATCCAAAACCAATCCCAATAAGTAACCAAATAGAAATATTTCCACTTCCAATAGAGATATAACCAATATCAGAAATCATTTGATGTTTAACAATAATGCTAATAAGTCCATAAATAATGAGAACAAACTGATAAACAATCGTATACATCGCTAAAATACTTAAAGCGTTAGACATTCGAATACCTTGCTTATGATAGATATATGTCTCCATCACGTGACTTCCTAATCCCGCAGGAGTCACCATACGATATAAAGAACCAATTTGATCAATCGCTATTGCTCGATGAAAATAATAAGATTTATCAAATAATCTAGTTAAAGAGTATATTGATATACTTCTTGCTAAAATACAGCCTAATACCACTCCTAATATCGCGATAATATATCCCCAATTCGCATGTCTTAAATCAGTAAGAATTTCGCTAGTCTTACCTCTTAAAGTAAAATAAAATGCTAAAGCGGTTAAACCTAAAACAATCACTATATAAATGACATTTAAGATAATTTGTTTTTTAATATTTTTATTAACTGGATAATCCATTTCTCTAATTATAACAAAGTTATTGAGAAATGATTATATTATATAAAAGAAAAGAGGATTTTATTCCCCTTTGCCTGTTCCAAATAAATGGAAGATTGTTAATACAAATATTTTAATGTCAAACCATAAAGATAATCTAACAACATATTCATGGTCTAATTCTGCTTTAATAGCAGGATCATGGGATCTTTTATTTTTAAGTTGTGCCCATCCTCCTAAACCTGGTTTAACATCAAAGGCATTAGGAGTATATGATTCTCTTAGTTTAATAAGCTCTTCTTCATTATGAGCCGCTCCTGGTCTAGGACCAATAAAGGACATTTGACCAATAAAGATATTAAATAACTGTAACGTTTCATCTAATGATGTTTTTCTTAAAAAGCTGCCAAATTTTGTTTCCATCTTGCGATGTGTTTCAATATCAATATCACTTGGTGCCACTTCAGGGGCGTCAATTCTCATTGAACGGAATTTAAGTAAACCAAATACTTTTTTATGTTTACCTAACCTTCTTTGGACATAGATAGGGTGACCTTTAGTGGCTATGAGATTAATAATAAATACCCACCACCAGACTAAAGCTAAACAAAACACTATTCCTACTAAGGAGCCTAGTATGTCAATTAACCTTTTAATAACTAAATAAAATTTCTGGTGTTTTTTCATAACCGAGAGTAAATGCTATCACAATACAAAGGTATTGTATAGTAAAAAATAAAAAATACGTTTCTACCTTAAATAGCAAAAACGTATTATTTATTTCGTGTGTATCAATTCTTATTTAATAACTTCTTTTAGGCAATTAATTAGATAATTATTATCATTACTATCTCTTACCGCTAATCTAATGAAGTTTTTACCTTCAAATGTCTTCTTACTAGATAAGTCTTTAATAATAAGTTTATATTTATCTAATAAAGTAATAGCAAGTTTTCTAGAGTTAATTGAGCCAAGATCCACCATCACGTAATTTGCCTCACTTGGATAGACTTTAAATCCTTTAAATCCTTTTAGTTTATTAACAAATTCTTCTCTAGCTTCAACGATCTTGTCACAAGCTTCATCATATGTTTTAGAGAATAGTTGATAGATTTGTAAATAATATTCCGCAAAAGAGTTAATGTTCCATACTTGCATTTCTTCTTTTAACTCTTTTAACAAGTTAGTATCACTAGTGGCCAATAACCCAAGTCTAAGTCCAGGTACGCCATACGATTTAGAAATAGATTTAATCACAATCACATTAGGATATTTATTAATAAATTCATCATTAAATAATGTGAATCTCATTTCACTATTAGCGAAGTCCACAAAAGATTCATCCACTACTAATTTGTGGCCCTTAGATTTAGAGTAAACTGCTAATTCGATAATCTCTTTTTGAGATAGCATAAATCCAGATGGGTTATCTGGATTGATCACTACTGTGATATCCGCTTTATCAATCATCGATTTAATAGAAGTCATATCTAACCTATAGTCAAATTTAGAATTATCAATTTCTAATATCTCACTATCTTTGAAGCATCTCACATATTCATTAAAGGCTGGAATATTCACTCCAACTTTTTTACCTTTAGAGATATGTCCTAAAGCGTTAATAAGTTCTGCTGCTCCATTACCAACAAAGATATGACTCTCATCCACATTATATAATCTACCAGCGTTCATATTTTGAACTGATAAACCACTAGGATATTGAGTTAATAAAGTAGGTAACTCATATCTAAGTTTTTCCACCATTTCTTTAGGCGGGAAATATGGATTAACTAAGTAGCAGAAATCAATATATCCAGGGAATCTCCAATATCCCCCATATTTCTTTTCTATAAGTCTTAACTTATCTTCTCCTTTAGAGAATAAAACAGTGGCGATATCTAAATCTTGGGCGTCATCGATCTCATACCACGGCCTATCGTCCATAGTGAATGCTTTAAATGATATCTCTGGAAGTTTACAAATATATTTAAGTGGGGTCTCATAATAACAATTTAGACCATACATCTTCATATATGTCTCTAAAAATGGAATATAGATATTATTCACAAATTCTTTAGAGAATTTATAGATATTCACAGTCTTATAATATTTATCAACGTATTCATATAAGAATCTGGCTTTTTCAATAAATTTCTTAATATGGTTATTTTCATCTAAAGTAACACATGTTCCATCCATCCAAGATTCATATTTAGCGACAGTGACAATATCTTTATCTTCACTTTCTAAGACATCTTTAATTAAGTCTTCATCAAAGATGATGTCGCTTTCTAATAATATAACATCATCTTTCTTTAACTCTTCTTTAGCTAAATAAAAAGAATAGATATTATTAGTAGTTGCATAGTCTTTATTATCAATAAAAACAAAGTCTAATTGACCTGAATAGTTATCTAAAATATATTTCTTTAAATTATCACCTTTATAACCAGTAACAATTACAAATCTAGTTATACCTGCTTTTTTAATTGCGGTAATCGCGCGGTCAATTAATTTTTCTCCAGCGACCTCCACCATACACTTGGTGTTATCTTTTGTATATTTAGCGAGTCTTTTTCCTAGTCCCGCTGCTAACATTAATGCTTGCATAATTTATTTACCTGCGAAGTATTATAGCATAATTAGACAAATACTAATTATGTTTTTGCAGAGAATTATTTCATTAGAAGTTTTATTTCATCGATCCACCCAGCATCATCACTTTCAAACCTTTCCAAGAATGTTATAAAGTTTGAGCTGGGAACATCCTCAAAGTTTGAAGACAGGCCTCTGATTCTGTTTTTAAAAGCCACCATTGAACTAAAATGTATTTTGTCTATGATTTCTTTAATTTGTTCTTTTTTTGCATCATAGTTCTTTATACCGGTATGTTTTTCTACCATTTCCGCATTGTCTTTTTTGCTAACTTTCGAAAGTTTAACCTCTCCAAAATGGGACAAAACAATTTGCAATGTTACTGGGTTAACAAACATAAAAACTTTAATTCCGTGTTCTTTATTGTAAAAGAACATATCACCAATTTTATTTACCAGGCTCAAAAACTGGTCGCTCCCTTTGTCTGCGTCACAAAACACCAATACAATATCATAAAAACCTCTTTGAATTTCATATTGATATCTTGCTGGTATGTTTCCATTTCCTTTAACATTAATGGGCTCGTTGAAATTATATAATTCTTTATTTATGTTAGGAAAAGATAGGATTTTATCAATGTATGGCTTTTCTTCAAATCCTTCCGCTATTATTAAAACATTTCTTTTTCTAACATCATCATTCATTAGAGACTGCCTCCTCTAAAGATGAAAATAGATCTGGGGTAGGAATTGATCCAAATTGTCCCTTAAGATAATATGATGTAACATCTTCGTTGCCTCTTATGCCGTTTTCACTTCTTGATGTAAATTCAGACATTCGAGTAACTTTGCTTGAGCATTGATCTTTTATATCAACCAACCAAATTTGATCTTTCCTAAACATTGATTTTAAATCCAAGAGTAAAGCATCATGCGTTGTGAAAAACAATTGAGCTTTTGTGTTCAACATATTGTTAAACATAGCAACTATTGATTTAGTTAAGATATGATGTAAAGAACTGTCTATCTCATCAACAATTAATGTTTTACCTTTGTTTAGTGCTTCATAAATATATCCTGAAAGAGCAACCAATTTTATTGTACCAATAGAATCAAAAAACACAGAAGGCACTCTAAATCCGTTATGTTTGCTATATAATTTTAGGCTTTCTTTGATAAAGGCAGGATTATTCATCGCTATTCTTAACTGTTCGTCAATGTTTGTATCACTAACAACGTTGTTATCAAAGCCAAAATCGTCGATATGTAAATCACAATTCTTAACAAATTCTTTAATAAATCTTTTGGCCTTTAAATCGGTTTGAATCAAATTTATGGTTTTTGAAATGTCAACTGGCGCATCCATCTTTAAAAAGATAATAGAATTTGCAAAATCAACATAATCTTTTTTTGCTTGCTTCATTAAACTGTTATCAACATCTTCGAAAACAATCATGAAAGGAAACGCTAAAGAAAATAGTCGACTAATATTAGCATTTTTAACATTTTGTGTAATACCTGACCATGTTAGTCCATTATTTGATCTCTCAAATATTCTGATGTTTGAGTTAGAGGACTCGTCGTATGTTTTTAATACTAATTTTTCTCTGATATATTGCTTTGTTCGATTATTATAACTAACAGAATATTCATAAAATCTATTATTAATGTAATACTCAACTTCAAAAGAAGTTACATCCCCTCTTTTAGCAAATGCATTAGAAAAGTTTTCGTGATATTCATTTAGCATTAATGCTTTTAGATTAATTAAAGCTAACAAAGTACAAGTTTTTCCTGTATTGTTTGGGCCATAAAAACCAATAGTTTTCAAAATGTTTTTATTTCCAACATTAAAAGAATTAAAGTCAAACCTTTTGATGTTCCCATTAGCGAAAAAATCTAATTCAATTTTGTCGGAAAAAGCCATGAAATTTTCCACACTAAATTTACAAATCATACAAATTCCTCTAGATATCTGAAATTATATTACAATATATTTCAAAACTGTGCAATATTTTTGCACGGTTTCAATAATTCGATAATCAATTATAATATTTACACTCTGTGTAACAAATTTGGAAAAAATAGCGAAATTCGCTATTTCTTAATATAGAAGTCATAATACCATCTAGAGAATTTTCTTAATCCTTCTCTTAATGATGTTGATGGCTTATAACCAAAATCTTTTTCTAAATCACTTGTATCTGCGTATGTAATTGGGACATCACCTTTTTGCATAGGCACTAATTTTTTATGAGCTTCAAAATCATAATCTTTTGGTAACACTCCTGCACTTACTAATTCACTAGATAATATAGAAACAAAATCTAATAAGTTCTCTGGATTATTATTACCGATGTTATAGATCTTATATGGAGGAATAGGTAACCCATCTTCTCCATCTTTTCTTATAGGAGCTTTACCCATAACCTTGATAATACCTTCGACAATATCATCTATATAAGTGAAGTCCCTTTTACAGTTACCATAATTAAAGATCTCAATTGTTTCTCCTTTAATTAGTTTATTAGTAAATGAGAAATAGGCCATATCTGGTCTACCCATAGGGCCATAGACTGTAAAAAATCTTAATCCAGTAGTAGGAATGTTATATAGCTTAGAATAAGCATGAGCTAATAATTCATTAGACTTCTTAGTTGCCGCGTATAAGCTAACTGGATTATCTACTTTATCACTAGTAGAGAACGGAACTTTAGTGTTTCCTCCATATACACTACTAGAGGAGGCATACACTAGATGGTTAGGCATATGATATCTACAAGCTTCTAAGATGTTATAGAAACCGATAATATTACTATTAATATATACATCAGGGTGATCAATAGAATATCTTACTCCTGCTTGAGCAGCTAAATTCACGACAATATCAAAATGATATTCATTAAATAAATTATCAATAAAAGCCTTATCAGAGATATCACCTTTAATAAATCTAAATGATTTAAAGGATGATAACATCTTTAAACGTTCTTCTTTTAAAGATACATCATAATAATCATTTAGATTATCAACACCGATAATCTCATCTTTAGAGGTTTCTAAAAGCTTCTTCGCTAAGAAGGAACCGATAAAGCCTGCTGCACCTGTAACTAATATGTTCATAAATTTAGTTCCTTACCGCAGATAGAGATTAAGTAGTTGATTGTGGAACAGCATAGAACAAGAATATATTTTGCCTCATTATATGAAATATTATGCCCCATATTCTTATTTTCATGTCGTATACCATTCTCATCCGACGAATAAGCATAGAGCTTTACAATCATTTGTTCCATGCAAGGATGCAATGAGTATTTTTTTGCAATGGCAGTAATATGATCTGATAAAACGCCTTTTTTATTAGTGATTAAAGCACAGAGACCCTCAAGAGCAGTCACACTTTCTTTAATTGAATTCTCATAGTCTTTGTTCCCAGTTTCAGACATTAAAGCCAGCGCTTTATCCAAATGGTTGTTGACCTTCTCTTGAAAAGGGGTGGCAATAGCTTGCTTAATTTCTGCAATTTCTTCATTGTCAGATATTTGTTCTATGTGATTCCCAATAAAACGATATCCAATACATTCATCCTCGAACAAATCATTAAATTCTTTTCTTAAATCTACTTTGTACCTTTTAAAATTACTGAATGCATCATATCCAGTTCTAAAAATAGATATTTTTTCGGCTAGATATTCAATAATAGACAAAATATCGTGATATTCGTTAGTTTCAATGCATTCGTATAAATCATTTATAACATCGTAGTAATTCACAGAATCAACAGGGACACAAAATATATCATTCGCAAAAAGCGAGACAACATAATTGCTAAATTTATAATAATCATTCCATTGGTTCTTCCATTCTTCAATAAGAGCATAAATTTTATTTTTTATCGAAACTCTTGAATAATGCGAAAATTCTTTCAACTGGATAGTTTTATCGATAGAACTTAAACCTTTTCTATCAGAATAACTGTTTTTAATTCTTACTTCAGGCACTCTAATCTCTCCTTAGTAGGTCTCTAGTATACACTTTATTCTTAACATCATCTAGTGATGCATCATATCTATTGGCGATAATAACTTTAGATATACTCTTAAACTCATCAAAGTCTTTAATCACTTTACAGTTAAAGAATTCTTCATCTTTAAGTGTTGGTTCATAGATCACTATCTTTACACCCTTCGCGTGTAGTCTTTTCATTACCCCTTGAATAGAGGACTGTCTAAAGTTATCGCTACCACTTTTCATAGTGAGTCGATATATCCCAACAGTGACATTATCTTTACCGTCATTTCTATATCCTGCTTTTCTAAGAACATCATCACAAATAAATTGTTTTCTCGTTCTATTAGATTCTACGATCGCAGAGATAAGGTTTTCTGGTACATCTTCAAAGTTCGCTTTTAACTCTTTAGTGTCTTTAGGTAAGCAATATCCTCCATAGCCAAAAGATGGATTATTATAATAATCTCCTATTCTAGGATCTCCACATACTCCCTTAATAATATCCAAAGTATCTAAACCTTTAGTTTGAGCGAATGTATCTAATTCATTAAAATAGGCTACTCTAAGCGCTAAATATGTATTAGCGAATAATTTAACAGCTTCTGCTTCTGTACATCCTAATATATGAACATCTATATCTTTTTTAATCGCACCTTGTTTTAGTAAAGAAGCAAATTCTTTAGCTTTAGATAAATATGGCTCTTTCTTTTCTGGTACACCCACGACAATTCTAGAAGGATATAAGTTATCATATAAGGCTTTACCTTCTCTTAAGAATTCTGGAGAGAATAATATATGCTCAAGATTATATTTTTCTCTAACATATTTAGTGAATCCCACTCCTACAGTAGATTTCACTACTATCCAGGCATTAGGGTTAACTCTAATTACTTGTTTAATAACTGACTCCACACTACTAGTATCAAACTTATTAGTTTCACTATCATAGTTGGTAGGGGTAGCAATAATCACTATCTCTGATTCTTTATACACACTATCACCATCTAAAGTCGCCACTAAATCTAATTCCTTAGTAGCTAAATATTCTTCTATCTCTTTATCTACAATAGGAGATTTTTTAGAGTTGATTAAGTCAACTTTAGCTTTAACAACATCTACTGCATATACTTTATTATGTTGAGATAATATAATCGCATTAGATAAACCAACGTATCCCGTACCTGCAACCGCAATAACTTTAGATAATAATTTCATATCACCAATATAAGTGCCACTATGGCACTCTAAAATAGAATATGCTTGTTTATATTTAAGTGATGAAGCATACTTATCATCACTTTCTAATCTCTTATAAGATCTTAGTGGTACACCTGTAATTTCAGATGCTTCTAACTGTGTTAGATTCTTTAATTTTCTTAATTCTTTTAGTGTCATACTCAACAATTATATAACTATTGTGACAAAATGGCACTAAAAATTACATGCCATAGGCGATTACAGTTAAGCATTACTTCATGACATTTGCCAAAGTCGAAATAATCCGATTTTTAGCAATTTCATCGTAGCCATCAACAATAAGTGTTTTAATATTAAAAATATTATTGGTACCGAAAGATTCAGTGTATTCTGTATCAGGACAAATAAAACACAATTGATTCAAATTTACGAAAGACTTTGATTCGCTCATGTAATATTGGATTGCAGAATACTTCCTAATAGTTTTGTTGGTCTTGCTCTTCTTCCTTGACTCTTTTAATAATTGATTCATAATTCTGCATTTAAAGTCGCAAATATAAAAATATATAGGAATATTATTTTTAAATAATACAAAATATAAATCAGGCGTAGCTTTTTCTTCAAGAGCCGTTAGAGAAATTCCACTATTAGATATTTTAAACGAGTCAATCGTATTAGATTCATAGCCTAGCCTTATTTTGAAGTCGCCGAAAAATAGTTCTTGTTCTACGTTTGACTGTAATAATTCCAAAATAAAAGAGTCATAATTTTTATTGGTCGAAAATCCAATTTCAAATATTGCCTCTACAAAAATAATTACACAATAAAATTCAAATAATTTAGAGGTGTCATTTAATGCCGAAGCAAGAAAATTATTAGAAGAAAATGAATGGGCAAAATAGTTATATTGTATAGGGAAGTATAGATATGATTCGATTAAAGAATAATCCCTGTTCAACGAAATCGATCCATCTCTAATATCAGACTTTTTAACTCCAATCTCAAATAATTTGTTTCTTATTTTGGTTAATTCGATTGTCAACCATTTTGAAAAAGATATAAACTCATTTATTTTTTCAATTTCTTTTTCTTTAATTGAAGTTACTTTTATTAGTTGCGCTCTTGTATTTTCGCCAATATCACTGCCTTTTAACAAGTCTCTATTAAAATCTATGCTTTTACTTAATTGAATATTATCTAATAAGACAATTTCATGTAATTTTTCTAAACCATCTATTATTCTTTCAACAATAAATATGAAGTAGCTATTGAGCTTTGTGTTGTAATCTTGAACTGTTGCACACGAGTAAAACTTATGCCCATTTATTTTAACTGCATTTAAAACAGATGTCTTTCTAGATTGCTTTTTTAACTCGGTTCCTCTTGTTATTATTTTTTTGGCTTCAAAATTATAATTTTTTTCAATATTAAGTGTTGAGAAAATAATGCTATTTTTATGGCTCAATATATTTTCAATAATGTTTTTGTGGAATTTTAATCTTTTATATGACCCATGTATTTTCGAACCCACTTTATCGTTGTGTTCACTATAAACCATGGTTTCATTAACATCTACCAATTTTGCAATCATATTCTCAAATTGGCTAGAATTAATCCCTGGTAAGGGCTTTGATCTATAAAACGCCGAAAATAATCGTTTCTTCGTTTTTATTGATAAAATATTAATTTTATAAATGAATGGAACGGTTTGAAATAAATTAGAATTCAAAGAATATGGTGTGTCACTTCGAGTTTTATAAATCATATATTCACCGTTTTCTTTTTCGTTTGTTTCTATTTCCAAACAATATTCATCACCAATATAATCAATCACAACCTCCTCATTTTGAAAAAAAGAAAAAAGCAATTTTCCTCTTATAAAACTTAATTCATCAAAAGAAAATTTGTTTTCTTTTGAAGATATATATATCGAAAATATTTTATTTGGTGTATCCATAGATATTCAATTCTTTAGTTTTGATGTCTATTAATTTTTTTGTCTTTTGAAAGGAACTAAGTTCCTTAAATGAATTTAAGAGCCCTAAAACACCAGAGGTCTCATCATCAATGAACAAATCGCTTAATTCCATATTTGCTCCCGATATTTTACTTATTACAATCTGAGATACGGCATTATCTATAGAATCTTCCCGTTTTAACAAATCTTGACTGTTTGCAATGTACAGAGAAATATTTTTTAACATGCGATACGATATTCCTTTGTTATAATTTGAATTTGACATTAAGTCGTTAAGTTTTTCAAAAAATAATACTTCTTCATCACTGAGAACATTAATATAGTCATTTCTTCTTTTAATATAATCGTCAAATTGACTGAACGTTGTTTCTGGATAATTGATGAGATTACCGCCAATCTCTCTTAATTTAGAGAAATTCATTTTAGTCAAATTGATCACAATAGCTCTATCAATAAGTCTCTCAGAAATTTTTGTTGTTGTTTCATCTACATTGATGGTTCCTATAAAAAACACATTTTCGCCTATATCTATAAAAGGAGGATAATCTTGAGTATTTTTCAAATGCATATTATTAGGGTAAAGATGGATTTTTCTTGATCCATATTCTTTTTCAAGAACAGATATAAATGGAGCAAACCAATATTCGATCTGGGATAAATTCATTTCATCAAAGACCACAAAATGAACTCTATCTTTATGTTCTGATGCGTCTTTTAAAAATGAAATGAGGCGCGAACTAGATTCCATGTATTCCCCATTTTCTTCTTGTTTATTATCGGCGAGGGGTATTCCTGGTTTAACATATCCTAAAACATCTTCCGGTTCAGTATAAGATGGTGAAATTGGAATAAAAAGCAAAGCATTATTGTCTTCTCTTAGACCAAGCGTTCCGGCATATATAAATGGTAATTTACTTTTGCCAGTACCACTCTGTCCAGACAAAATAACAAGTTGAGAAGACTTGATGGCTATATGGAAATTTATAATGTCCTCCCTTGTATAATTAAGGTTGTTAGATTTGGCATTTTTAATTACTTCATCAATAAACTCGTTTTCACTTTTCCACATTAACGTCTTTGCGTATTCCTTAATTAAAACGATATTTCTCACATATGCTCCAGAAGAAAGATTGATATAATCATTTTTTTCTAGGTGTTTGAAAGAACATATTTTTTTGAAAATTGGTGTATTCATTTTCCAGGTGTCAATATTTTTACTGTCGCCGAGAGGAATATAATCAATAGAATAAACGGAGTCATCTATAATAATATTTTTCAAGTTTGAAAAATTGGTTATCAAATAATTTTGACAAACAATATTACCTTTTTCACTAATAATTTTTGATAATGCAGGAGACGAAAGATCAAGTTTCGGCACGAAAGAAACATTATTAAAATTTGTCCTTTCAACAATATCTAAAATACTTGCATTTAACACTCTTTTATCACGTTCATTCAGCTTTTTAAATTCTGGTTTGAATACTATGACCTTACCAGCAAACTTATTGTAAATCAGATTATATTGTTCATCCTCCGGCATATAGAAAAAAGACTCAATCTTTTCTGGGAAAAATTCTTTAATAAAATCATTATTAATTAAACATACAAAGGTAGAATAATCTCCTCTATATTCAATTGAATCTATAAATTCATTAAACTTTGCGTTTTCTAAGTAATCATTTTTAGAAACAAAAGGAACCAATGGCTTAATCACAAGCATTTTTTGGCCTTCCATTTTAATGCCATCAGAGGTGATTTGTCCTATCAATTGCCTTCTTTCGATACCATCCATAATTACCTCTTTTGAAATATTATCTTCTACAGCTTGAGGTAAACTTGTTTTATTGTTGTCATCAATTTTAGCTTTGAGTTTCTTGTTTTCAATCTCTAATTCTTTAATTTTTATATTTGATAACTTAGTACTTTCGTCCTTCTCTTTAATTTTGTTTTCTAATTCTTTTATAGTAATATTAGATTCCTTTTGTTCTTGCTTTTTGCTATTTAAACTTTCGTTTGCTTTGCTAAGCTCTAATTTTAAATTTTTAATTTCTTTCTTCAACTTTTCGTTTTCTTTTGAAATTTTTTCATCCATTTCTTTTTTGCTTATTTCCACAATTTTTCGTTTTTCTTCATCGATAAGCTCTGTGATGCTTTTGCTTTCAAAATCAAGCAATTTGAAAAAATTTACAACATCGATTGGCTTTTGTGAATTAGAAGTTAATTTTACAATTTCATTTTCATCAACTATATCATTCATCAAATTATCGGCAATGGATTTGCTAAATATTTCTTTAGTGATGAAATAAACAAGGTTCTTGTTGAATTCTTTTGATTTGAAGAGAATCTCGAGCATAGGGACATCAACAGTTTTCTCTTTTATCTCTCTTTTTAAAAGTTCTTGTTGTTGTGCACTAAGTCCTAGATTTTCAAGATCCAATGACTTTAAAAACATATATAGTTGTTTTTTGAAGGAGTTTAATAAGATTTTCCCTTTTTCTTTCGAGTTATTAAAATTGATTAAATGATTGATTTTATACATAACATCTCTCCTTGCATTTTATTATAACAAATTTGACGCTTTATTCATTTTATAACTATAAATATGTCTAATAAAGCTTTAGCTTCAGGATCATGAGCTCTATTATTCTTTAGTTGAGCACGTCCACCTAATCCAAGTTTAAAATCAAATGCATTAGGCTTATATTGTTCTCTTAATCTAATAAGTTCTTCTTCATTATGCGCAGCGCCTGGTCATTGACCAATAAATGCCATCTGACCAATGAAGATATTAAATAATTGTAGAGTTTCATCTAATGATGTCTTTCTTAAGAATCTACCAAACCCAGTCTCCATATTTTTTTGAGTTTTTTCATCAATATCATCACTAGGAGCAACTTCAGAAGCGTCCACTCGCATAGAACGGAATTTAATTAAACCAAATTCCTTTTTATGCTTACCTAATCTTCTTTGAACATAGAAAGGATGCCCTTTGGTAACAAATGGATTAATGACAAATATCCACCACTACAGCAAAGAAAAACACAAGTTAATATGTGATTTTTTATTATCAATTATTAAAAATATACAAAATTAATAATATTTATCGACAATATCGATAAATGTTTTCAAAACAGATTCAGAATTATATTTTTTAGATGTTTCAAAACATGTAAATCTCATCTTTTTTACGATTTCACTGTGCTTTATAGAATATAAAATTTTATCGTATAAATTGTTTTCAAGATTATCCAGATTAACAAGGAATCCATTTTCATTTTCTTTAACTAATTCAGAATTGAATTTCCAATCAGAAGCAATTACAGGCAGTCCTGCCATAAATGACTCAATAATTGAATGGGCCATTCCTTCGCCTTTATAATATGTCGGAAATAGCATACAGTAATATGTAGATAGAGTTTTAATAGAGTCATCATGAAGAATGCCTAAATATCTAATGTTCTCATCCAAATAATTGGCTAATTTCGATTTCACTTCTTCCTTTTGAATTTGACCATAAATATCGAGCTTAACATTGTAATTTTCTTTTGCTAATCTTTTAATAACATTACATGCCTCAAAAATGCCTTTTGTTTCTTCAATTCTAGCAAAAAAACAAAAACGATATTGATTAATATTATCAAAATTAATTAGACTTTTTCTAAACTCCTCATCGGTTATTTGTGGCTTCGATGAAAAAGTAGGGACAAAGCAGACGTTTGTGAATCCATATTTGCTAAAAATTTCAACCGATTGTTTGTTTTGCAAAACTATACTCTTAAATTTTTTCAAAGGCTTTAATTTTCTTCTCGAAGATTTGCTTTGAATTAAATCAGTAACCCAACCACCAACAGCCAAATAATAAAAATTCTTATTCTTAAAAAACCTAGATAGGAAAGCATATAAAAACAACGCTTTTTTTCCACCTGGCAACATTAGGATATTTCTATGAGCCCTTATTCTTTTTAATGATTTAAAAATAAGTGTAAAAGAAGAACAGCGGCCATAATTCAAAATGTCGACGTCGTATCCTCTTTTTCTAAAAGAGAAAATAACATCGTTGGTTTTTGATTGTTGACCATCAAACCTGTTTTCTTTTAAATGGCATATAATAAGTATATTTTTCATAAAAATAGTTACTTTTCTTCATTAAGCAATTTTGAAATATCAAGATATTCTCCCATGACTTTATCTAATTCAACAGAGCCAAAGGACCCAATGCCGCCAGATTTTACAAAAGTAAATTCACAAAAATATAATTTATCCCCATTTTCAATAAAATCAACTCTACAAAATGGAAAATCAGATGCATATTTGGTAATGAATTTTTTCATGTATTCGACTTTTGAAGGTGCAGAAATAGGCTTTATATTATTTCCAATTGGTTTCCAAAGCGGATCATATAGTAGTTCACTTTTTTGTTTACTCTGTCTATTATTGACAACATTTATAAATTTTATCTGCCCATAATTAGTCATAAATTCAAATTCAACACTATTGTTCATTTCAATATATTCTTCTACGAAAACAAGTGGTTTAATATATCTGTAATTGCTTTCGAAACAGGTGTAATAATGGTTATACTTCAAGGCTGTTTTAAGCATACGGAAAACAGAATTGATGTTCTTAATTTTGATTCCATATTTTCTGGTTATTTTACCATTATTATAAATAAAGATATCACCACAAGAATGACTTGTCTTAATTACAAAGTTCTTGAAAGTGTCTATATTCTTCATAAACCATTTTTTTAAATCTCTAATATTATCTGTATGATAAAGCACCTTAGGGACAACTTCGCCATCTCCATTTTCAGTTAAATATTTTTTTACGTTATACTTGTCGGACAAGATAGTTTCTTTGTCATTAAAATAAAAATGTTTGATGTAATTCATCTTTTCAAAAAAAGACTTTGGATCATCAAAATTTAATTTAACGCCAAATCTTTTTTTATATTTTTTTAAAGTCCATTTAATTGGACACCTACGATAAAAAAATGTCGATAAAATACATTTTTTCTTTCCAAGCCAAAACGTTAATGAAGGTAAATGTGTCTTAAAATAGCTGGATATTTTACTCATACATCGACATTATAGAAACAACACTCATCAAAAGTCAAAAATAATGTTTTATTTTTTTATCAGGCCTAGCAATTCTTCGCTATAGGTTTCAATATTAAAGTACTTGCTTGCGGTTTTTATTGCGGATTTCTTTCTAGAAGAAAGCTTGGATTTTTCTTTTATAGAATCATCAATAGCATTAATAAAATCTTTTATTTCGTGACCGTTAACAATTACCGAATTACTACTATTTAAATAATCAGACAAATTAGATGTTTGATTAGTGATTGGAACAACTCCAAAAGTCATAGATTCGCTTATTTTGGTTGGAAAACCAGCTTTTGCGAATGTTTTATTCTCATCTCTTAATAAAACCGAATAATCGCACTCAGAATATTTATTAAAGATATATTCTCTGCTTTGTCTACCGCGGAATGTAATAATCTCTTTATCATACGTTAAAATGCCATGTTTTGTGGCCCATTCTTCATCAACTCCAATAATTTCTAAATGAATATTATTTTTATATGTGCGATCACCTAAGCTAGAAAATGCATTAATAATAGTCGGCAATAAATCCTTATTTTCAGGGTTACCACAATAAATATAATTTATGCCATCGTGCTTCATCTCATTTTTTCTTGCAGAAACCACAAATTCAAAATTAAAACAGAATGGAACATAAACACACTTCATTTTTCTATTTATAATCTTGTTTTGTAAATATCTGCTGATTGCAATAAAAGAATCATCTTTATCATAATATTTGTTTAAGAAAAAACGATTAATAGTTAATGATCTTCTTGATAATAAATTGTAGTTTTCAAACTCATCTTTAGTATATTCTTCAGTAATGATAAATGAACAGCCGCAATTGCTGTCAGAATAGTATTTTTTAATCTTACTACAAAAGTATTGAGAAAATTCACTGCTAAAGAAAATATGTGTAGGATCATCAAAATTATTTGTTAAAAAACGAAATACTCTAGATTCAAAAAATAGTTGCGAGAAAATTTTAGAAATAAATGATTTTTTATTACTGCGGATGGAAACGTATTTACAAAAATGTGATTCAACAATTTGGTATTGCTTTGTATAACCATTCCCGATACAAATCACATCAAATCCGGCTTTTTTATAGATTGAAGCAAGGCCGTTAATATAAGTTGAAAATGCGTTCTCGCTAGGGAATTTTGCTTTAGTAACAAAAATTATACTTTGCTTGCTTTTTTCTCTGAGTGGTTCTTTTTTATATTTCAAAAATGTCTTTAAAAAAATCGCGACGAAGAAAAGGATAAAAAATATCGCCAATATATTTAATATAGCATTATTAGCACCATGCGCACTAAAACCTAAAATACTAAAAATTCTATTTTTTATTATTAAAAGAAAAACACAAGATAACGCATAGTAGCCAGCACACCAAACAAAAGACGCAATTAGAGTCTTTGCTGAATTAAAGTTAATAACCTTAAACAAATAAATAGACGCGCACAAGATTAACAAGAAAACAATTGAAGAAAAAACAATGATTAGAGTTTGAACTAGCTTGTTTCTACTATCTTTATTCAGCAACACTAAATCATTAAGAAGTTTGATTTCTTTTAGATTTTTAGATTGCGTTATCGAAGCTCCAACATTATCAACAGAAGCAGAAAATCTATCGAATATATTCCCACTTTCAGCAGAATCTGATGAGAACATTTGAAATAAACAATCAAATTTATCAGACAAAAACATATCATTAACGAATATGCAATTGCTGAAAGTGCTATCAAAATAATTGCCCCTTGATTGCCATCCTTTAATCGTTACAGTATTACTGTAAACTCCTCCAATTTTAAAATTATAAAGCGTACCATTGATAAGGATATCTATTTTTTCGTTTATAACGTATTTGGGGTCGCTAGCAAAATCTGGCACCATTGAAAGAGGAATATAAACGTAGTTATCTGTTATTAAATTACCCCATCTGTTTTCTGAATAAATCCTGTAGTTATTATAATAACCATCAGATTTACTTTGTGATGTGCCAACCAAAGATACGTTTTTGCCGTTTACTAGTGCGTTATTAAAAGATATTCCGAGAATTGTATTGTATTCAGAATCATGGTTGTTTTTAACATTTATAATATCGTCATAATCATACATTTCATGACTGATATTTGATTTTATAATTAAAGAATTACCATACCCATTATTCTTGCAATAATCATCAATCAAAACCTTCTTTGAGTAATTAGGCCCTAGGAAAAAAGGACTTGAAAATAGAGCAATCACGTGAAAGGCAACTATTAAAACCATCACAACTATATTATTTAAATATGTCTTCTTACTTGTCTTCATTTATCGCTCCTTTAAATTTCCTAATTTCGGTAATGCAAATAATAGGCAGACCGATCGCAAGAACTGAGCACGCTAATACGTTACCCAAAACAATGTATTCCCATCCAAAGGTGTTTTTGAACACATATCCAAAAATAATAGCGCTTGTAATCTTTATTGCGGCTGCAAAAATATACAAAAATAATTGTTTTTTGATTATTGAAAGTCCGTTAGCAATCGCACTAAACGATACCGATAAAATCCAAAACAAAGCATACATCAAAAAGAACGACAGAATTTTATAGTCTACAACAATTGTTTTATCGCCTAGCCAAATATCCAATATAGGTTGGAAGAAAACACCAATTAACAACAACAAACCAGTAAAAATAGAGGCAAAGATCATTAGCCGCTTAATAAGTTTTTTAATGCCAACAATGTCATTTGTTTCTTTCATTTTGGTGACCATTGACCAATATGGCAAGGTTATAGTAGCGAACAAAGAAATAACAACTTGGATTAATTTATTATAATCAGTATAAATTACTGTAACATTTGAACCATAAAAATTAGATATCAACAATTCGTTTGTAGAATTAATAGCAAGCAACATTAACTGAATAACAAAGAAACCAATGCCTAGAGTCATTACTTCCTTTGTTGCAGATTTAGTGAAGTCTCGTTTGCTAACTTTATATTCTGGGAAATATTTTTTCCAGACAATAAATGTTCCAACCAATAAAGGCAAGTTAATAATACAGAAATAAAAAATAGAAATACCTATAAGTCTTGCTTCATCCGTTTGAATTCTGACTATGGCCGCAAAAAGCATAAGGCAGGCAGTGGAAAGCAAAGCAAAAAGGTTTGCAAAGGCTTGCTTCTGGAGTGCTTGAAGGATAACAGTCACATTTTTTAATGAAAACTCCAAACAAATAGAAGCGCACACAATAAAAAGGCAAATCCTTAAGGTCATAGGTGAAATAATATCCGAATTTATTCCCAACAATGAGTTAACATCAATAGTGAAAATAAGGATTGAAGCTATAGCTAAGATGGCAAACGAAATCAAAAAGCTCGAAATATAGGTTGATGTTATTAGCTCTTTCTGTTTTTTAATATCTTTATCCAAAAGAGGTTTTACAAGTTTGTTCCTTAATCCATTGCCAAGTCCTAAATCAAAAGTAATAATCATACCCATAAGAGAAAGAACAGTTAACCATATGCCTAGGACGCTTTCGTTATTAAAATAGCGAAAATAAAGAGGGTAAGAGAAAAATCCTAAAACAAGCGAAATACCCTTAATAAGAAAAGACATCAAAACATTTCTTTTCATGATTGAATCATTATCTTTTTTGGTAATTGATTTAACAATGCTCTTTTCATCAAATTCATCAAAAACCAAAGATTTTGAATCTTTGTCAAGGCCTTCTTTTACCAGTATAAACATAAAAACGTAATCAAAAATAATGCCTTGATGAGGTTCTTTAAATAAAATCAAAATATAAAGAATTGCAAAAATAAATTTATTTTCAAATTCGATTTTTTTGGAAAAAAATAGACCAAACAATAAAAAAATCGGGAACGTGAGGCCTAATATGCCGAATTCCGCAAGAAAATATGTTAAAGTTGATGTTTGTGAATGGATATCCTTTGTTAAAGCTGCCTCAGTATAATACTCTGTCATTTTTGACATACCATTACCAAATATCGGTTTTTTTAGCCAGCACTCGAAGTCAAATACGATTGAATTAAGCCTATCGCCGCCAAAAATAATTATTTTTCCTTTTTGTTCTAACTTTCCAAATACATCAGGGAACATTTTTGACAAAAATGGAATAATATCATTCGAGAAGACTAAAAAAGAGACAACACTTCCGAACAAGATAAAATAAAGTAGTCCAGCAAGCCAAAATCTTTCAACCTTCTTATTTACAAGAAGCACTAATACAAGAACAAGACAAACGTAGCCAAAAGTTGAAAACGTTAAAATTAACCCAATAAGAAAAACAAAGAAAAACAATTTGCGTATTTTTTTTCTGAACATAATTTCAAAACTTAACGCAAGAAGTAAAAAGGTTGCGAAAAGTCCTGGTTCCCAGAAAACGCCTTGCATTCTCTTTTCACCAAATTGGAAAGATAAAAAGAAATAGTTGTAAAATGCTCTACCTTTTCCAGAATAAAATACCGGAAAAATAGAATAATCAATACCGGTAATAAATGTATATAGAAAGATAATAACTGCAAACAGTGTTAAGATAAAAATGATTACTTGGTAAAATTTAATAAATTTATCAAAATTGAAAAGTCTTGCAATAACAAACGCTCCAAATATTCGCAATCCATATGACATATACATCATTAAGGAGCTCATCTCGTTAGATGTAAAAATGGTTAAAAAAGCACTGAATGCAAACGCTAATAATGCCACCATCATCCATGATGGTTTTTTTCTTTTAATCATTCCAGCGATATAAGAAGGTCCGTTTGTAAAAATATAAATAAACGAGACAACAATAACCGAAACAACCAAAACAATAGTTTGATAGAAAGTATCTTCAATCAAATATGTATAGGTATATCCGCTATTTAAGAAAATAACTACGAATATTAAAACACCCAAGAGAGCACGAAAGAGTTTCTCTTTGTTTTGCTTTATCAAAGTGCTCATTTGCATAAGCGAAGAGGAAAGTCTTTTAAAAACAAAATTCATTATTTTTTAAATATATGATTTCTAATCGAAACCACTCTCTCCTTAATTCTTTGCTTCAAAGGTCTACAAATCATTTTGTCACAGAATTTTTGATATTTATTATTTTCATTCATATCTATAGAAGGATTTAGGATGTAATCAAAAGAATATGTAGGAACTTCACAAAATCTTCGAGTCATGACATTCTTTTTATATTTTTTAAAATTAACCTGATTGTGAGAACTTAAGGTGTCGACACCTATATTTCTAATAAGATTAACCTTTGGTGAAATTACAAACAAATCGTTCATCATAACGCTTTCAATTAAATGGAAGTCCCATGAATTAAACTTTTTTTCTTTCAAGTATTTATTTCTTTCAAATTTAATAGATTTCAACTGTTGCTTGCCTAATGCTTTCTTTTTATATTTACTTAAGAAAACCTTTTCAAAATTTGGGGAATCAACATCATCCAGCAATAACGGGTAATACTTTGTAAACTTAGTTGACCAGCTAGCCCAACCACACGGAAGAAGTGCTTTAACTCTAAAGCAATCAGTTTTGCATCTTTTAAATTTATCTCCACCATAATTTGTTCCACAAATCAAGACTGTTTGTTGATCATCTTTATAATAATCAAGCATTTGTTCACAATAACTAAAGAATGACTCATTTGGTAAGTTGTCATCCTCTAAAAAAATGCATTGTTGTTCATATTTAAAAATCTCTATGGCGCCAAGCCCAATATTTTCATAAACACCACGGTTTGTAGTGGCAAAATCTTTAACTACTTCACAATCCCAATCAATGAGGCTTAAGGCCAATTCTCTGACTTTAGAGACTTCAGCTTTCTCCTCGGTAGTGCGTCCCTCGTCTGATCTTAAATAAATTTTTGCTGGTTTAACATTTCTTAAAACATCAAAAATCAAAGGGAGGGTTTCAATTCTCCTGAATAGAAAGAGACAAACAGGGGTTTTAAATATTTTTTCCATATAAAGAATAAGATTACTATGTTAAACCATAGTATTCTTTATAAGATATAGTGAATTGATACATTTTGCAATTGTTTTTCACTTTTATTAGTAATAAAAGCAAGCTTTTAGGCGAAATGGTCTTTCCAACCACCCCAAGCAGAACTACCTTCTTTATCGTTTATAATTTTTGCTGGGTTGCCAGCGATTGTTACATTTTCACTCAAAAAAGATTTAGTAACCACGGAACCTGCACCAATAGCAATCATAGAAGCTATTTTTATCCCACCAACAAAAACAACATTCATCCCAATAGAAACATTATCTCCAAGTGTAGGCCTTTCGTTAGTTGGGCCTTTTGCAACAAAAAAAGCAGTACCAGCTATACTTGTATTCTTTCCAATATAATCGGCATTAATAACAAGATTACCTTTGTGATAAATAAGCAACCCTCTATTGACGACGTTTAAAGGAATAGAAAAACCTAATTTCAAACCAAGTCGCTTAAAGCGAAAATAATAAAGTGCAAATCGTATACGTTTTTTTGAATTAGATAAAAATTCACATTTCCTTAGCAAAATTACATATTTCCAAATTAGGCCTTGTTCGCTAAAGCGTGGAATAAAACTATTAATCTTTTTATTCCTATAAAGCTTTTTCTCATATTGAAGGAAATCTTTCATTTTTTTCTTTGTATCAATCATACTTTTTTTCCTTATGTTTCAACAAAATCTATTTATTTATCTTTTTAACATATCTAATTCGCCTATAGAAATAATACATAACATTTCTAAGCGCATAGTAAGTAGATTTAATTTTTCCAAAATTATAAAGTTTTTGAAACATTTCTTTATGATATTTCACAAGGCTTCTTTTTTTGCCGCTAGATAAGGAGTTGGATGTTTTGCGATACGATGCAAGCACTTTTTTTAGACGATAGCATTTTGTCTTTTCTGAAAGTTTAATCCATAAAGCGTAGTCATTCCTTTTATAGATTGCGTTTGGAATTGCTAAATCAGGATAAACACTCCTTTTATACATAATCGTTAAACAACCAACATAATCAGTTTTTAAAAACATCCTATGATTGGCTACTTTAGGTCCTGAAACTACAACATGTTGAGAAAAATCATTTTCATCAATCACATCATAGTCAGTACAAGAAAAAAGATAATCATTTGTCTTCATAAAAGACAATTGGTCTTCTAGTTTTGTTTTGTGCCAAATATCATCTCCATCCAAAAACGCAATATAATCTCCGCTAGCAGCAGCAATTCCTCTATTTCTAGAAAATGCAGCGCCAGACCGCTTTTCATTAATTAAAACAACAATTCTATCGTCTTTAATGGACTTAATGTATTCAACGGTACCATCTGTCGAACAATCATCAATAACAATTATTTCAAAATTTTGATATGTTTGTTTCAAAATGGAGTCTATTGTTTTTTTAACAAAATTTTCACAATTATAGGTTGGTACAATTATTGAAACACGTTCGGAAAATCTTTCTTCATTTTTCATTTCTAACAAATATTATCATATATTTTATTAAAAATAGTATTAAAAAAGGTATAATATTTGTTTATGGAGATGCATTCTATTTAAAACAAGATATGGCGAACTCAGTTAAAACAAGAAAAATAATTTTACTGTCACTTTTATCATCAGCAACCATAGGAGCAATTATTTCTTTTGTAATTATTAGCAGAAATAATAACATTACTTATTGCACAGTTACATTTGACTCCAACGGTGGATCTGAAATTGATTCGATTAAAGTTCCTTTTGGAAATTTGGTTCCCAAACCATCAAACCCTACTAAAAATGGTTATTACTTAGAATCATGGAACTTCAATAACATGAAGTGGGATTTTAATGTTGATGTTGTTAAACAAGATATCAAGTTAGAGGCAAAGTGGAATGTTGAAACATATAACATAGACTACAATCTACAGGGTGGCACAATGCCAGAAGAGTATGAAACAACTTATAATATAGAAAGTAGTTTTGATTTAGTCAGACCAACTAAAGATAGTTTTGTTTTTAGTGGCTGGTTCGACCATAACGGCAATCGTATTGATTTTATTATGCCTGGCATGACCGGAGACATTAGTTTAACTGCCAAGTGGTCGAGCAATTTTGTTACCATCAGTGAAGATGAATCCAAAGGTTTAATTAACGTCTACGCTAGTGAGACAAACCCAAATGAATATACTGTTACTAACTCACCAATAAATAATAAGCATCACTTATTTAAAGGTTGGTATGATAAAGACGGCAATTTACTTTCCACTAATCCAAAATATACATTAACAATTAATCCTGATATTACTACATATATCTATTCTAGATATATGACTGATATAGAAGAAAATGAATGGAACTCCACTCATGGAGTAACGCCAACTCAATCAGGCAACAAGGTTATATACGGAATGTATCCTCAATCAAATGTTAATGAGCCTGCTATTATTGATAAATTAGAACAACTATCTCCCACTAGATTTAATGGCTACTATTACTATAATCATGAATACTATGTTAAAAAGACTGCTAGACTAGCAAGAGATTTAAATACACATGAACTATTATCAATAAGAAAATTTGATAATGGAGATGAATTTGTAGAAGATGAGACATACTGGTTTAAAGTAGAACCAGTATCATGGAAAATACTAAAAGAATCTTATAATCAATATAATCTTGTAAGTGAAAAATTATTAGATGTACAGAGATATCATAGGAATAGTTCTACTAGAATCATGGATGAAAAGACCATCTACTCTAACAACTATAAATATAGCGATATCCGCAAGTGGTTAAATAACGATTTTATCTCTACTTCTTTTGCATTCAATAAATCTAATCTCACTATTATGGAAGTTGATAATTCTAAAGAAAGTACCGCTACTCCTGATTCGGGATTTGAATGCGAAAACACTTTTGATTATGTAACTTTATTAAGCTATAAGGAATATAACGAACAAGTTTTATCTAATAGACTTATAAAAACAACAGACTACGTTAGAGTGTCTGGTGCAAATTATTCTGTGAATTCTAATAATCTATTCAGCGGATATTGTTGGACTAGATCACCAATAGAAACAGAAGAAGAAAACGGCACATCGGTATCTAGATGCAATATGAATGGCACGATTAATAATGACTTTGTTGGTTGGGGTGGTTCTTGTGTACAACCATCTATTACAATAAATAACACTTTGAATTTATAAAGAATATCTATATTATGATTGTTCCTCTTGTCTATTGAATAAGAAAATAACAATTATGGAAAGAGTAATCAGTTATGATTTAGCTTATGCCAACACAGACGATTATCGAGAATTCTATGAAGTGTTGAAATTATTGAATGGTAAAAAGCTTAATGAATTAACTTATGTAATTAACACCACATTAACTCAAAATGAAATAATTGAAAAAATCAAAACTGTTATGAATTCTGCTGATATCATCTATTGCATTTCGGTTGATAGCAAAACCCATGAACTATTTTATCAACGAATAGTCAGGTAAATTAAAAACATCCAGATAATCCGCGCCTTTTGAACTTTGGTTTGAAGGATGTTTTATTATATTTATAACCAAATCTATTGATGGCCATTCCACTTTTTAATCATTTTAACCAATTCATCAACTTTTGCTTCTAAATCTAGAATTTTTAAATCTCCTTTTTCAAAACTTAAAGATTTTGCAAACTCAACTTTTTTATTTTCGAACGACGGCTCTAAACCCTTAATATAGTCCTTAAAATCTGAGAATGTATCAATCTGAGACAAATTCGATTCAGCATATTTTCTATTTAAAGCATCTTTGCTAATGTAATTTTCAATCTCTCTTCCTTTTGTCACCCAATAAAAACTATTGCTCTTTTGAAATTCATCAATGATTCGTTTTTTGGTATCGTTGATTTCTTGATCTTCACCCTTCTTGTCGGAATCTATCAAAATCGCCGAATTCCTGTTTGTTAATAAAGTGTCAATAAAGTCTTTTGGGTCGGTGCCAGCTGAATAATGTGCTAATAGTCTTCCACCATAATACAAAAATGTATAGTCCACATTTTCTTTTAATTCAGGATCGATTAATTCAATCCATTTATTCAAATATATCCTGTCGCTTGGACCCTCAACCCAAATAATACCATTTGTCTGAAAAATATCATTTGCTTTAACACCTAAATCATCAAGAATCTCTTTTTTATTAACGGGCGTTGTTACTGACTTAATGTTTGAAATATTTTCACTCTCTTTATAAACGTGATACACCATAACATTTTCTTTCCCGAACAATGTGTTGATTGCCACATTAGAGTGAGATGTAATAAAAACAGGGCAATTATTCTGAATAGCATAATTGTATACTTTGTTGAAAAGTCTTCTTTGCACTTCTGGATGCAGATTATTTTCAAGTTCTTCAAACAAAAGAAGAGAATTGTCGTTTTTTATGGATCTATAATTAAGTACAAACGATACAAAAATAATTGTTTTAATTCCACTCCCCATATCAGATAAAGCAATCTCGTTGCCATCTGAGTTAGTGAGTCTTATTTCCCATCTTCCATCATCGTTCTCTAATATGCTCAGGTCTTTAAATGAGCACTCACCAGTTAATACATCATTTAAATCTTGGAGTATTTTGCTAATAAGCTCTCTTTTGCCTCGATGATTAATTTTGTGGTAAAGCATGGTTGCAACAATTCCATCACCATTGCTAAATACAATTGCATCATTTTTCTTTTCTTCTTGTTTGATATCTCTTTCTGCTCCAAGCTTAAAAACCGCGTCACATTTTTTTAAATGAGAATAAAAAACAGTGTCCGGATTATTTAAGCCAATAGAATATCCTTGTGGAACAATTGATTTGTTGTCGTCACTTTTACATTCGAAAGAAACTTTGCCGTCCCTGTTTATACCGGTTATTTTAAGTTCCTTATTGATTAGAGTGCTTTTTTTAAAATCATCATTGTAATAATATCTTCTATCTACAATGTCCGTATATATATAGTTAAGCATCTCCTTGTCAATTTGTACCAATGCAACAAATTTGTTTTGTTTTAGTTTATTGCTACGGCCAGTGTACAACATGGTCATATAATCTAGAAATGACGACTTTCCACTATTATTCTTGCCAATAATTAAATTAACCAGACACGGCGATTCAATATTTATCCCGTTTTGGAAACACTTGTATGGAGGAAGTATAAAAGTTTTAATCATGAATGTGATTATACCATATTATTCGCATCAGATATATTAATTAAGGTCTACTTTCTTATTTTTAAAAGATATAATTATGAAATATGTTTTCAAAGAAATTAAATAAATTATTAAACTTAATCAATGCATTTACTCAAAATATGGCGAAAAGCAATCTATAGATCCAACCATGATTAGCAAACTACACAAGAAATAAATCATATACAAATAATGCAAACTTGTAGTAAAGATGACAGATAGGCGGAGACTATACCGCTTGCGGCATACCTGCTTTTTTTATTTTGTTGCTTTTAGAGTCAGCATCTTTTCCAATTATCGCGGGCGAACACTTTGTAAGATGTCACCACTATATCTATTCACGACAACCGCACAAGTTTGTTTAAGAGGTGCCAGCGAAGTAATTTAGAAAGTCCTTCACCATCATTTCAAATTCCTCTTTCATCTCTTCTTTGTAAATAGGAGGAACATATAATTCTGAATCATATTTACTATTATATTTATATTTCATTACCGCATACGAAAACGCATAAGCATCTAGTTCGCTATTTTGCTTAAAATAGTCAATGTTCAATTTACCATTTTTATCAATAGACTTAATATAGTTTTCCCCTTCTTTAATCCATCTCTTGATATATAAAGAATCAGCTGAATGTTTTCCTCTAAAATAGTTAGCCATTTGGATATGCTGATAAATATGCCTCATCTCATGAAGTAAAAAATATTCTATTTCAAATACCTTATTGTCTTTATACGCTCTATCAACAAAGGCAATGTTAATGGTCATAATATTTGTTTTTCTATCAACTGCCGCTGTTATGGCAAGATTATCATCCCAACCAAACGTATACTTAATAGTAGAATCTATATTAATGTAAACAACATTGGAATCAATAAGCTCTTTTATTGAAGAAGCGTACTTTTTAATCAATTCATCAAACAATTCTTTTTTCATACAAAGGCCCGAGGCTCATCGAACGTTCAAAAATTTAAGATCATACATAGTGTTAACTATAAGAACCAAATATATGAGACATAAAAATACACATTATTGCTAATATTTTTTCTTTGAGAATAATTTATCAGCAATTAATATTTGTTTATTAAAACTTTTTATATTTAATAAATTTTCATATACAGAGGAAACGATAATCTGGTGAGTTGGAAGAAAACGAATTGCGGCGGAAACAATTTGTTTTGCATTATCAGGAGTCATTTCACTTGCACCTGGCGAATCAATTACAAAGGGTAATTTCACTCCACAAGTATCATAGATGAATTTTGTATATGCATACCGATAGGAGAAAACTATCTTATTTAAAATAGCCCCTGACCATATCGAATTCTCTTTTTCACTTGCAGGTCCCTTCGTCTTTGAAACATAATCATCAAAAACACCAAGCTCATTTGTCATTTCAACTATATAGTTAGAAACAGGAACAAATGCATTTTCTCCAGTCATAGTTTTTTTAATTTTCACCAAATCAGATCTTTCACTCTTAAGCTTATCAACTATTCTTTGAATCTGCTCCTCATCCACTTGTTTTAAATTACTTATTGATGAAACTACTTGTTCAGCAATATCCTGGACATCAACTAAAGAATCTTGTTTTTCTAATTCCCGATTAACTTTTTTTAACTTTTCATTTTCTTTTTCGAGTTCAATTTCAATCTCAAAAATTTTGGTTTTGATAATTAAATTATTAACAGCATAACCGTCAATATCGTTTTCTGTTAAAACAAATCTTTCTCCACCATGTTTAATAACCGGGCTTAATTTTGTTATTTGTTCAACAAATGATTCATTTTGCTTAATTATTCTTTGATAGTAGTCACGAGTTTTTTTAAGCGAATTTATATTGCTACTAATAAACACTCTTTCTGATATGAGGCTACTTTTTTTATCCTCAGGCATAATATGCTTATCCAGTAGTACATCATCTTGATATTTAGATAGTTCTGAAAGAGCTTGGTATTTCTTTATTTCCTTATCAAGATTGTCAATTTTTGAAAGCACTCTGTCGTATTGTGCGGAGCTATTTATACTGTTTAACAATTCTCTTATATTAAAGGTGTTATATGACTTTGTCACTGGTCCATAGTT
>CAMUVS010000003.1 GCA_947164155.1 uncultured Caryophanales bacterium
TGGCAGGGGTAGTAGGAATCGAACCCACATTAACGGTTTTGGAGACCGGAGTACTGCCTTTGTACGATACCCCTAGTAAGCAGGTGAAGTTTCACCGCTTAAAGATTATAAACTACGAAGGACTCTATTTACAAGAGACATGTCAACTTGACCAGCGTAATTCATCTTAAAATGTTTCATGACGCTAGGAATGCTCTTGTCTTCTAAGGAATCAATAATCTTTTTAATCTCTTCTTCACTTAATTGTTTTGGAAGATAAGAAGAAATAACTTCCATTTGTTTTGAGACATTATCTGCTCTTTCTTGGTTGTTAACCTTGAGATAGCCAGCTTTTTCATCTTCTAGTTCTTTAATGACTTTTTGAATAATTGATAATAATTCAGCGTCACCAATTTCCTTGCCTTGACTTTTTAATTCCACTTCTTGGAGTTTATATTTTGTTAAGACAATGGATAAGACTGCTCTAGAGGTATTATCTCTAGCTTTCATGGCTTCGATATTTGCAGATTTGATTTCATCAATAAGCATGAATGTATTCCTCCTTATTTGAGATATAAAGCCCCGATTTCTCGAGGCTCTACTTTGTTAACTGGTGATCCCTAAAGGATTCGAACCTTTGACCCACTGATTAAGAGTCAGTTGCTCTACCAGCTGAGCTAAGGGACCAACTAGCGAAATAAATGATATATTATTTGATTAATCAAATCAAGCAAAAAACCGACTACTTCTCAATAGTCGGTAATTTACTAACAAATATTATTTCTTGTGTCTTTTAACAATGTGCTTAATTAAAACTTCAATTTCGTGAGCAACTAGAGGGACAAAAGCTGCTCCAGCGGTAATTAGCCATTCTTGCCATCCTAGAGAAGAAGTTTTAAAGACATCTTGCACACCAGGAGTTAAAACTACAAAGAATTGTAATCCGATTCCTAACACAAACGCTAAAAGCATCATGTAGTTTTTATTTCTAAATACTTTAAAGGCACTGTGCTCGGTACTACTCATACAAACCATATGGACAAGTTCAGCAAATCCTAAAGCGGTAAAGGCCATAGTTTGCGCTTGAGCTAAAACATCAGGTCTATAGAATTCTGTACCTTTTGCCCCAATATGAGCAATGGCTTCATAAGTAGTAATGCCGTTAATCCAGAATGCACTTAGATAAGCGATAATAACTGCAAGAGTAATAAATGCGCCATGCATTAATGTATCTCTTAATCCACCACGAGCGAATATAGTTTCGTTAGGATTACGAGGTTTTTCATTCATAATGCCTTTATCTTTAGGATCCATGCCTAAAGCAATTGCAGGAAGACTATCAGTAATTAAATTAATCCAAAGTAAGTGAATAGCAATAAATGGAGTCTCAAATCCAATTAAGATAATGATAAACATTACTAATACTTCAGCAATATTACTAGAGAGTAAGAAGATGATAGTTTTCTTAATATTAGTGAATATGCCTCTACCTTCTTCAACCGCTTTTTCAATGGAAGCAAAATTATCATCAGCAAGCACCATATCCGCGGCACCTTTAGCAACATCAGTACCAGTAATACCCATAGCAATACCAATATCCGCAGCCTTTAAGCTTGGTGCGTCGTTAACCCCGTCTCCAGTCATTGCACAAATGTGTCCGTTAGCTTTAAATGCTTTAACGATTGCCACCTTATTTTCAGGAGATACTCGAGCAAAGACTCTGACCTTTTTAACGAGGTTTTGCAGTTCTTTTTCGCTCAAATTGTCAATTTCTTTACCCATTACACACTCAGAAATATCGCTAGCAATTCCTAACTCTTTAGCAATTGCAAAAGCGGTATCTTTATGGTCACCAGTAATCATAATTGTGGTAATACCCGCACTCTTAAATTTAGCAACTGCAGGTTTAGCTTCTGGTCTAGCAGGGTCAATCATAGCGACCAAACCAACAAAAACTAATTCTTTTTCGCTAATCTTATCCGCTTTAGAATAAGACAGAGCTAAAACACGTAATGCTTTAAGAGAGAACTCAGTGTTAACTTCATAAATTCTATCGATGTCTTTTTGAGTAATTTTTCTTTCTTTGCCGTTTTCTAAAATATAGGAAGTATTGGCTAAAATAGAATCTAGAGCACCTTTAGTAAAGATAATATTTTCTTTATCCCAAGTATGTTTAGTGGACATCATTTTTCTGACTGAGTCAAATGGAAGTTCGTCCACTCTAGGATGTTTAGTTTCTAAATCTTTTTTATGTAAATCAAAATCATTAGCGAACACTACTAGAGCAATTTCAGTTGGATCACCATATAATCCTTCATCAACTGTCGCATTACTACAAAGTGACATCCCAGTAGCGAGTAACTCTAAATCTTTATTTTCATGATCTTTTTTAAAGTCTTCTCTTTTATAGAATGTATTATCAACATAGGCTTCTAATACAGTCATCTTGTTTTGAGTTAATGTACCTGTTTTATCGCTACACACAACAGAGACAGCACCTAAAGTTTCTACTGAAGGTAATTTCTTCACGATTGTGTTTACTTTCACCATTCTTTGTACACCGATAGATAAAACAATAGTAACAACTGCTGCTAAGCCTTCTGGAATTGCCGCAACTGCTAAAGCAATAGAATCTAAAACTGCTTCAATCCAATGATCAACACTACTTGCGTTACCTCTAACGCACATCCAAATAATTAAAACTACCAAAACTGCAACGACAATAACTAGAGTTAAAATACCTAAGAATTTAGATAATTTATTTAATACTTTTTGTAGTGGGGTATCTTCATTTTCTTCGTTATCAAGAGCTTTAGCAATCTTGCCGATTTCGGTATCCATGCCAGTGCCTACCACAATGCCTTTACCTCTACCATAACTAACTGGGGTAGACATATAGGCCATATTAACTCTATCTCCAATAGCGACACTATCGCTAAATGTGATAGATGCATCTTTTTCAACTGGCACACTTTCTCCTGTTAAAGAAGATTCATCACACTTTAAATTAATAGCCTCAATCAATCTTAAATCTGCACCTATTGTGTCTCCTTCTTCTAGAACCACAATATCACCAATTACTAATTCTGAAGATTTAACTTTAAATCTTTTTCCGTCTCTAATAACTGTAGATTCAGGAGAAGATAATTGCTTTAAAGCTTCTAAAGAGGTTTGGGCCTTAATCTCTTGTATCGTGCCAATTGTTGAATTAAGAATAATAACAGCAAGAATAATAATAACATCAGGCCAATCACCGACATCCAAAAAGACGTTTGAAACAGGTACTCCTTTGTAAATCCATCCATTTGATGCAGCATTAATAGTTTCGTAAATTGAAACACCTATTGTAATTGCGACTGCACCAAAAAGAACATAAATCATTGGATTAGCCATTTGTTCAAAGAAAATACGAACCCAAGTCTTCTTTTTCTTTTCTTCTAATTTGTTAGGTCCATATTTTTCTAATCTAGCTTTCGCTTCAGCTTCAGATAATCCTTTTTCACTATTGGACAATAAAAAAGAAACGGTCTCCTTGTCGGTTTTCGTTTCAAATTGAGTGTTTTTTATTTCTTCCATAAGCCCTCCGAAAAAATATTATTTTCTCAAAGGTCTTGTTCCTAATCGGTCTATGATCCGGACTATCTCTAGTCGTGTTGACGAATTCATAGATTTACTACTCCCCTATTGGAATACGTAATTATTTTAGCAATATATAAATATATATCAATTAAAAATTGTCCCTCACGAGACATCTTTTTAAATTTCCAGCCGGGGCAGTTAACATCCCGGATCACCGCACCCATCTTTCGATGCGTCGTGGTCGTACACTGATTCTCCACCTCTGGTAATTTTATTATAGCAATTAATAATTTCTATGCTATGTATAAAATATATAAATAAATAGAAATATTTAATATAAATATTATGTATGATAGTTTTTAAGAATTTTTAGTGTATAGCTTCTTTTTATATGAAACTGGCTCTTCAGTAACTCTAATTCCAAGTCTAGTCAAAGTTTGTAAATCAACTTCACTAAGTAGAGTGGAAGAATGAGCCTCACATCCTACTAGTTTAGGAAGTTGCTTTAAAGCTTGGTCCGCTAAAGGGTTGGTTTTAGATTGAATGGATAAAGCTAATAATACTTCTTCAGCTCTAAGACGAGAATTACTACGATGCAGATATTTAATTTTCATTTCTTTCAAAGGTTCAATAACCATTGGCATTAATAAGAACATCTTCTTATCAATCTTGCCAAGAGTCTTTAAGGCATTTAATAAACAGGCTGCACAGGCTCCAAATAAAGCAGAACGATGACCTACAACAATCTTGCCGTTAGGTAATTCTAAAGCAACTGAAGGTTCATTTTCTTTTTTTGCATCAACTAAAGCAGCCTCAATTACTTTTCGGTCACTAATTTTAACACCTGCTTTATTCATTAAAATCTCCATCTTTTCGATAGAGTCTTCATTTAATCTACCTAAATAAACATTCTTTTTAGTTTGATAATATCTTCTAATAATTTCGTTATAACACGCTTCCGCGACTTTTTTATCATCGCTAATAGCAAAGCCCACCATATTAACTCCCATATCAGTTGGAGAATAATAAGGTGATTTACCATAAATTTGTTCAAAGATATTTTTAAGTAAGGGGAAGACTTCTACATCCCTATTATAATTAACTGCAGGAACACCATATTTTTCTAAATGAAATGGGTCAATCATATTAATATCGTTTAAATCGATAGTCGCAGCTTCATAAGCTAAATTCACTGGATGATTTAAGCTTAAATTCCAAACAGGGAACGTTTCATATTTAGCGTATCCTGCATTAATTCCGTTTTGATGGTCATGATAAAGTTGAGATAAGCAAGTCGCCATTTTTCCACTTCCTGGTCCAGGAGCGGTCACCACTACTAATGGCTTAGAAGTATGAATATATTCATTTTTTCCTAAACCATCTTTAGAAACAATTAAAGGGATATCTTGAGGATAACCATTAATCTTATAGTGTTTATAAACTTTAATATCATTTCTTTTTAATTTATTAATGAATGTTTTAATAGAAGCATTATCTTCATAAAAAGAAATAACAACACTAGAAACATATAAGCCAACTTCTTTATAAGTATCGATTAATCTTTCTACTTCTTCTTGATAAGTAATTAAAGTATCATTTCTTACTTTATTAGAGATAATGTCGTTCGCGTTAACAACCACTACCATCTCTACTTTTTCTTTAATGCCTAATAACATTTGAAGTTTAGAATCAGCCTTAAATCCAGGAAGAACTCTAGAAGCGTGATAATCATCAAAAAGCTTTCCTCCAAATTCGAGGTAAAGTTTATCTCCAAATTTGGAAATACGCTTTAAAATCGATTCTCTTTGAATCTTTAAGTATTTATTATTATCAAATGTTTCTTTTTTCATATACAAAAAAGATAATGTTTTTATTAATTATTATCAATAATAAAAATTATTTTACTTTTTAGCTAAACCGGCAATTTGAGAATAAACACGATCAGATGTTTCTTTATCTAATAATAATTCAATAATCTTTAATCCAAAAGGAATACTATAAAGCATGCTCCTAGCGGTCACAATATTATCGCTTACTACAACTTCCTCTCCGGTATAAATTCCATCTAGACCCTCATTACATCCTGGATAACATGTATAAGGCCTATTATGTAACAACTCGTTTTTACCTAATACCATCGGAGCAGCGCATATCGCACACACTAATTTATGCTTTTCATAGAACTCTTCTACTAATCTATCTACTTCTATGCTCTTTAATAAATTATTAACTCCTTTACTTCCACCAGGAAGAATAATCGCTTCAAATTCATTAACATCTATATTTTTTAAACTTTTAAAGCCACTTAGAGCAACTTTATGGCTAGAAATAACTAATTCCTCATCATCATTAATTTTAGCGTCGCAAACGCTAATTCCTGCTCTAATAAGGACATCACGAGTCGCTAAAGCTTCCACATCTTCAAAACCGTCCGCATAAATAATTAATACTTTCATAACGATCACCTCAAATTTATATTATCAAAAAATAGCCCATTATAAAAGGAGCCCCGAAGGACCCCTAGTATATGGTTTGATATTAATTAAGCAATAGCTTCAACAGAAGCGGAAGATAAGGCAACATTGCAGTATGCAGTTCCATTATGGAAGAACGCTGTGTAAGTAATTCTAACAGCGGTGATGCCTGTACCGGTTAAAGTGGCAAAGAGACTACCAACTTCAACTTGATCAACATATTGTGTTGCAACAACAGTATCGCCAGCTAAGGCTTCTACTGTAAAGACATGATCTCCACCAGCGGCAGTTTTAGTATTAGTATTAATAGCGCCTATGCCGATGGTAACCTTAACAGAAGATTGAGCTTCAAAAGAAGGAGATTTGACACCAATGCCAACGCTGTTAAGTTTGATACCGGTAGAAGAATAATAATTTACAGAGCCAGAGCCAACATATGTCCAGTCATGTAAAGCTTTATCAGTAAAATTCGCACTTGCAAGAGCGGTTTGTTCTTCTCCACCGCCACCTTCTCCGCCGCCTTCGCCAGAAATAGTAACAACTGGGTTAGCATTAGTTTCGCGTGCACTAATACTTGGGACGCCTTCGTTAACCCTAACATAAACTGCTAATTTACAAACGACTGAAACTTCTGTTTCATCAGCGACTAATTTGTCAAAGACTGCTTTGTCATTGATTCTGAAGAGTTGTAATGCTTTGGCAGCATCATAACCTGCTTCATCTTGAATGTAAGCATCGCCGTTTCCGTATTGAGAGCTCCAGGAACCAACTTTAGTGATGATTCCAGAGACTTCGAATTGTAATTCAGCCCCAGCTTGATCCTTAACATATAAGGTGGTCTTATCAGCTGTAACACCGGAAATGTCAATGGCGTTAATCTTTTCTAAAGCTTGAGTAACAGTAATCTTTTCTGGTTCTGGTTGTGGAGGTACATCACCACTAACAGTAACGACTGGATTTGCGCCAGTTTCACGTGCACCAATACTTGGGACGCCTTCGTTAACTCTAACGTAAGCGCATAATGTACAAACAACAGAGACTTTAGTTTCATCAGCGACTAATCTGTCAAAGACTGCTTTGTCATTGATTCTGAAGAGTTGTAATGCTTTGGCAGCATCATAACCTGCTTCATCTTGAATGTAAGCATCGCCGTTTCCGTATTGAGAGCTCCAGGAACCAACTTTAACGATGATACCAGAAACTTCAAATTTTAATTGTGCGCCTTTTTCATCGACGACATAAAGTGATGTTTTATCAGCTGCGACACCAGAGATATCAATGGCGTTAATCTTTGCGATAGCTTGAGCAACGGTAATCTTTTCTGGTTCTGGTTCAACCCATGGTTCGCCCTCTTCGACAACGACGATATCAGTGGTTGCTAATGCTAATAAGTTTTCAACTTGTCCGTGATAATTCTTAAGAATCATTGTGACAGTGATTTTAGCATCTTTTTGTAATAAATCAGCAACTGCTTTTCCGTTAAAAACTTCAATAGCGTTGGAATAATAATCTTTTTCGCCGTGTTGAGCGTCAGATTTTGCTTTTACAAGCTCTTCGCCTTTAGAAGCAGTTAAGAAGTAGTTATCGCCTTCTTTAGCGGTCACAAATGCATCAAATTTGTAATAGTCATAGGTATCAGCACCATCTGCTAATTTAGCACCAGCGGCTAAAGCTTCGGCAAATGTTGCAGCGATAGTTGTTCTAGGAGCAGGTTTAGTACCTTCACATCTATCAAAAATAGCGCCGTCTGTTTCATATTGTGAATTATATTTTGTGAATTTACCATGGGCAACAGCATAGCCACCAACCCAAACATCATCGTCAGTTAAATTAGCTTGTTTGCCAGAAACGGTTTTGTAACACTTATAAATTTCAAATTTTTCTGTTTGACCTTGTGCAGGTTCTAAGAACCAGCTAACAGCACCGTCATCACGTGCGCCTGGTGCGTGATAGAAGGAAGCGACTTTACCACCAACATAAAGATCATCTTTGTACTTAGCATAATCAGCATGTTTAGCAACTGTAAGAGCTTCTTCATTAGTTAATGGGTCGGCTGAGGTACCAGAGTGAGTAACACCATACTTTTCTTGAACGGTAGGCATTTTATCGATGCTTAATGAAACTTTGTCTTTCCATCCGTGATAAGTAACGGTGATTTCTGCTGTACCTTTAGCAAGTGCATGAAGTGAAATACCTTGAACCTTAACAACAGAATCATTGTTAGAAGCGACCGTTAATGTTTTTTTGGTCAATTCTTGCATAACATTGCCTGCAGGAGTTAGGTCAATAGCTAAATCACGGCTTGCTTCTCCAGCATACCATTGGGCTTGTAATTCCGTTTTATTAGTAATGGCAACGCCATAGCCTTCTTCTGGTTTTGGTTCTGGAGAACCTCCTCCACCACATCCGACTAATGTCATTCCAGCTAATAAAATGAGGGGTAATAAAATTTTTTTCATAATTTCCTCCTTTTTATTACTAAAAATTACAAATAGTTTTCTTCATCCTCTATTGGACAAAGGTTTTGTTATTTAAATCTTTTAGTAATTTGGTATAAACCTGCTTCTTACTGATACCGACGATCGTAAAGTAAATGCCAAATCCTAAAAGAATAACAGCAACTGATGCTAACACTATAAAGATAAGGAAGGTAGATTTGCTTGGATTAAGAGTTTTTCCACCACCATCACTTTGAAATGAAAGCAAGAAAAATGAGAAAGCAAGAATCGCAATAATTATTCCAATTAGATTTAACGCCATTCCACGAGCAAAACTATTCGCTCCTCTTTGAAGCTGGGAGTGAGCGGCTTGAGATAATGACTTTAATTCTTCATTAGATGCATCAGCGTGAACTAAATGGCCACATTGAGGACAAACATAATTAACTGGAGCGTCAGAATTAACTTCTTGCAATTCTCCATTTTCATCTTTGATTACCAAAGAAGAATTTTTTTGCTCTAATTTGTGTTCATTAATATATTTTCCACAGTGACAGCAATACATAATCTTGCCTCCTTAAAATAATAAAATTTGATAGAAAAGTAACTAATTAGGAAAGATGAATCCAAACTAAGTCTTTAGAATTGTTAGGAACGATTTGGAATTTAATCTTTCCGGTTGTAGTTTTATGGAAAACATAAACACCTTTTAATGTAAATGTCTTACCAACGAAATCACTTTCAAGAACCCAACGATATCTAGTATCTTCAGGATCTTCTGCAGTTCCACCTTTATAGTTAAATGGAATATAGCAGTTAAATGAAGCACCCTCAAATGAAAGAGTAATTTCTTTATCAGCGGATGAATTAATAAAAGCACTTGTACAAACTAATGTATCAGTGATTTCAACACTACAGTTTAAACAGCTTAAATTATAAGGGTTCTTTGAGCTAGCAATTGCGCTTAATTCTTCAGTTGTTTTTGCAAATGTATATAAGTTATGCTCAGTATCAACGTTTTGTTCAGCTGTATAAATAATTTTGGCATCCTTTTCATTTTTAGGAGATCCAACAGGGAATCTTCCTTGAGTATCGGTAATTTGGAAACCATAGTTATCGGTATATTGAGCTAATCCACAAACTTGAATAAAGGTATTGAGTTTGGTGTATTTTGCAGCAATAGATGACATACCAACAAAGATGTTGATGCCACAATATTCTCCGCCTTTAGAAGGATTATCCTTATCTTTTAAGACATAATCTTGTAAATATAAGATGTGATTAGAATATCCACAAACAGTACCTTGAATTCTAACTCTGGCGTTATTGAATTTATTGACGTGATCTGGATCAGCAAGATTCAAAGCAACTTCATCTCTAATTTCTAATAAAGAAGTATCTACATATTCACCATAGTTAAATGTAGGATCAGGCACACCAGAATGTAAATTGAGTTTATATTTTTCAGCTTGAGATTCAGCAGCATAGAATGTATCAGAATATTGAGGCATATCTTGAACATTCTTAACCCAGCTTAAGCCTTCTTGAACAATGTCAAGATTTAATAAATATAATTGGCTTGCCGAAGCATTCTTCACAGTTAAGTTAATCCAAATCAAAGAAACGTAACGGGAACCAGTGCTATCAGGTTGTGGTACCCCGTATTGATCGGAAGGAGAAGAAACAACTATTGTTCCATTTGCACTTGCTTCTTCTAACATTTTCTTTGTGTAGTTAGAGGCAGGCTTTCCATATTCTTGAACCTTACCAGTTGACTCTGGAGTATCAATTCCAAAGAATCTTGATTTAATAAGTCCTGACTCAGTTGTGTCTTTCAAAGGATTAAAGTGAGCAGTATCTCCGTCAATAGCGGTCTTTAATGTAACTTGACCAATGCCGTCAACATAGAAATCTCTATCTTTATAATCAAGATTTAAGGTAACACTTCCATCTTTAGTATAATCAACCCAGTTTGCATCCCCTTTTTGAGGACCTGAATTGCCACCACAAGAAGCGATACCAACAAGTAATGCGGCGGTAAATAAAGACTTAAATAAAACTTTATTTAACATAAATTGCCTCCTTTTTTTATTAAAATTTTAATTTCGCGTTTGAAATAGCTGTTGAGATATAACCATCAATTAAATCAATATTTTTGGTTTGAATTGCAGCGGTAAATAATGTACCACATTCATCTCTAAGAGCAGCGCTTCCTTTAAATGCAGGAGAAACTAAATATCCAGCATTAATATTAATATCATTTAAGATAACGCGATAACAATCAGCATATTTATTTGTAGGTTCTTCCATATATTCTTGGAAAAATGCAGTTTCATAAGAACTTGAACGAACAGGAACATAACCTTCTGAGTGATTACAGCACATTTCTGCATTAACTTCAGAACTGGTGATAAATTTCAAGAATTTCCAAGCATAAAGTTGAGTCTTGTTATTTAATTCTTCAGATAATCCATCATCAGAGAAAAGGGCTAAAGTAGGACCTTGAGAAACATATAATGCTTTATCAGCACTTTCTGGTGGTACACGACAAACGCCTAATTCAAAAGCTTCGGCTTCTGGGAAGTTATATCCAGATCCACCGGTACTACCGACGGAGAACATACATTTTTCACCAGTGAAGAAATCGCTACCATAAGTCTTTTTAATACCTTTGGTGGTAAATAATCCAGCTTTATAGTTTGTATTCATATCTTCTAATAAGGTTTGTAATTTAGTTCTATTAGCACCACTTTCAAAGTCGATAATGCCAGTTCCCTCACTGCTAACAGAAGCATAACCAATACTTCTTTGGAACATTTTTGAGATTAAGAAGTTAGCGTCACTATCATACCAAAGAGGAACTTCTAAGACATTACTAATGTCAGCCTTATGTTCGTTAACAAAAGTAAGTAAGTCAAGGAATTCACTCCAAGTAACTGACTTCAAATAAGCATTAATTTTAGTGGAAGAATCACCAATTGCAGTATTATATCCTTCAAATTTTCCAGGAATACCTTTCATGACATCTTTCATCATATCCATATTAAAGAACATGATTTCTGTAGATTTCATAAATGGAAGTGAATACGTGCCTTCGACTATGTATTTTGAACCTTCTTCGTAAAATTCTGGAACAAAATCATCTTCATCTTGATCATCACCGAGCCAGGCTTCACTACCAAAAGTAACACCTTGATCTTTGATAAATTTATCTAGATTAACAACAAATTCTTTCCCGGCGGATCTTCCGATGTCAATATAGTCAGAGACATTATCAGGATAAGCAACAGCAATGGTTGGTCTATTATAGACGCTATAACCATCTGATATTTTTTTAGCAATATCGTCATAGCCACCTTGATATTTTAAATCAACGGCAACAGAGACGCCTTCTTCTTCTTTAACCAAATCGCTGAATTCTCTGATTTTCTCATTTAAACCATCAACGATTGTTTGACCAAAAGTATGCCAAAATTTAATGGTGACATCAGCGGTTGGACCACTTTCCCCACAGCTAGATAATCCAGCTGCCAATAGGGGGAGAAGAATGAGAGATTTAACTCCTTTAAATTTCATATTTTGTCCTCCTAATTAATAATTTTAATTACATTTTTAATTTTGTATTATCGACTGCGGTTTTGAAAATAGTATCGATTTGACTATCTAAACCTGCACCAGCAGCGACACATGCGGCATAAATTGTACCAACTTGGATACGAGCTTCATCTGAACCCTTAAATACAGGGGAGGTAAACATATAATCACCAACGCTAGAAGCGTAATCAGCATTCAAAGCATAAAGTCTATCGATTGTGTGTTCTTCTTTGTCTGTATAATCAGCGTAGTCCATGTAGTCAGGAGTTGCCATAACAGAATATCTAACTGGTGAATAACCTGAAGTTATAGCCCAGCGGGTATTATAATCAGTAGAAGTAAATAGTTTAAAGAATTCCCAAATTGCTTTAGCTCTTGTTTCATTATTATGATTTAAGAAAGCGAAATCTGGTCCTTGAGCAATTTGTCTACGTGTACGACCAGCAGCATATGGAATTGGTGCAACACCAACATTATATTTAGTTGAATCATCAAATTGGTATTTGACTCCACCGGTTGAACCAATAGAGAATAACATTGCACCTTTAGTAGAACGGTAGTTAACGTTTTGTTTAATAACGCCTTTTGTAGTGAAATAATGTTTGTCGTTATAACCTTTGAATTTTTTCATAAGGCCTTTCATGTCGGTGTTGTCAAAATTAATTTGACCTTTACCAGTAACTTTATCAACGCCGGTATAACCATAGCCATATTGTTCAGCTAAGGTAATAAAGAAGTTATCGTCTGAATCATAACCAACCCATGCCCAGTCAGTATATGATGTACGGTCAATAATTTTTTCGCCTTCTTTTTGAGCTTGATCATAAGCATCTAAAGCAGGAACTAATTTCTCAAATAATTCTTCCCAAGTAAGATTCTTGATATAGTTATCATTAAGTGGTTGACCGCCATTAATAGTGGCATCGAAATCGCTTAAATCTAGACCAATTAAAACATCTTGATTATAATACATAGCTTCGGTTGATTTAGAAGCAGGCAAGGAATATGTACCTGGAATGATATATTGTTGACCTAATGCAATATAGTTTTCAGGAATATCATCAAGATCATCTTCAGTCCAGCCAATTTCTTCATCTTCCATATATGGAGTCATATCTAAGGCAATACCGTTTATAATGAATGCATTAGCGGAATCTGGATAAGCAGCAACCATATCTGGATAGTTATCAACAGCAGCACCATCGGTAACCATTTTTGCTAAATCTTGATAACTACCTTGTTGTTTGATGTTATCAACTTTAATATCTGGATGAGATTCTTCAAATTCTTCAATACAGTCATTAATGATTGTTTGATAAGTATCATTATAAGTTGTCCAAATGACGATGTGAGTTCTATTGTCTTTTTCTCCACAACCAACTAACGGGATTGCGGTAGCGGCAACAAGTAGAGCTAATAAACGATTCTTTTTCATAATTTCTCCTTAAATAGTTTATTTATTTAACGTCTAATGACGATTAAATATGTTTTAGCCTTTAATACCGGCTCTTCCAACACCCTTCATAATGTATTTACGGAAGAATACGAAGAGTAAGAATAGAGGTACAGTAACTAAGATGGACGCTGCCATTTGATATCCATATTCAATGGTACCAAGGTCAGCGTTCTGGAAGCTTGATTCACGTAAACCGTTAGAAATCAAACGGTATTGTGGAAGTTCTGTAACCAAGTTTGGCCATACATAGGAGTTCCAAGTTCCCATGAATTTCAAAATTGAAATCGAGATAAGAGTTGGAGCAGCTAAAGGTACCATGACTTTCCATAAGTAGGACCAGTCAGATTTTCCGTCGACTTTAGCAGCCAAATATAATTCGTTTGGAATTTGTTTGAAGTTTTGTCTTAATAAATAAATGTGGAAGACACTAACCCAGAATGGAACAATCATTGCCGCATAGGCTTCAGTAATTGTTTGAGTATGGGTAGAAGATGTAATCCATCCAAACGAGGCAACAGTGATGTAGTTAGAAATAACCATCATTTCACCAGGAATCATCATTGTTGCTAAGAAAACCATAAATAATGCTTCTCGACCTTTAAACTGCAATCTAGAGAATGCAAATGCCGCAAAGATTGTGGTTAATAAAGTACCAATTGTAGAGAATATCGCAACGATAATCGTGTTCTTCATATAAACAAAGAAGTTAAAGTGCTGGAACACGTATACGTAGTTAGACCACATAACAACCGATGGGAAGAATGTTTGATTTTCTTGAGTAATTTCGTTATAAGTTTTTAAGGATGTAATAATCATCCAGTAGAATGGGAAAATGACAATTAAGGCTAATGCGACAATAAAAGCATAAGTCAAAATTGTAAAAATGATATGGCTGACTTTTTCAGCAGACTTAATTTGATCAACAGTCTTTGATGACTCAGTAATGGAAAGTACTAAGTTCTTATTAACTCTGACATCAGCGAAATCAATGTATGTTGCAGTTGCAGTTTTTGACATCTTGATATCCTCCTAATAATGAACTCTTTTACTACTCGCCCAGAACTGGATGAATGTAAAGACTAAAATAATGATAAATAAGAACACAGCAGCGGCAGCCGCAAAAGAGGTATTAGCCGAAATATTGTCATACACATAGAAAACGATTGTGTACATGTTCTTTTGTCCGGCCATTGTTTCACCTTTTTTACCAAAGATAGAAACGATACTGTTATATTCTTTAAACGCTCCAATAAATGATGTGATCATCAAATATAAAATCTGTGGAGACAATAATGGGACAGTAATTCTTCCGAAAACTTTCCATTTTGGAGCAGCATCAATTTGAGCAGCTTGATAATATTGCTTATCAATACCTTGTAATCCTGATAATAAAATCAAAATCTTAAATGGAATACTATTCCAAACAATAAATAGGCAAAGAGGAATCATAGCAATTGCGGTTGGGGTGTTATAAATCCATTGCATTGGACCACCGTTTGGACCGGCATGCTGCAATCCAAATATATAGTTAATTAAACCAGCATCATCAAATAAAACAGAGAAAACCATACCAATAGCGATACTATTTGTAACGTACGGTAAGAAGAATACTGTTTGTAAGAATCTTTGGAAAGCCTTAATAGAATTAAGGGCGACAGAAATAATTAATGCAAGGAAAATAGAAACAGGAACGGTAACGAATGTAATAATGAAAGTATTAGGGATAGCATTACTCGTAAAACTTGTCTCCCAAGCTTCACCTGCACTACTCTTATACGGAATCATATGCAAGATGATACCGAAGTTTTCAAGAGTAAATCCATCATATTTACCTGTCGTATAGTTATAGTTTTTAGTAAACGAGATAAAAATTGTATTAATTAAAGGATAAAGCAAGAAGATGGTGACAAGAATAATAACTGGAGCTAAGTATAGCCATGCTTTCCAGTTGTTTTTACTGGCAACATCATCAATACCACTAACTCGATATGGTTTTTTGATTTTTCTGTTGCTTACTAAGCGAACAACAGTACCATCAGCCTGAAGCCCTGGAGTATATACAGGTACTTTTTCAGGTTCAAGAGTCATTAAACCACTGCCCTTGTTAGAGGCTTGTTTCTTCTTCTTTCCTTTCAAAAAACTAAGTAATTCAATACCCATAAAGAACCTCCTTATTTGAGATAAATACGTTCTTCGGTTTCACCATCAAACAAGAAAATCTTATGTGGCTTAATTTTAAAGGCGACTGGACCAGGAGCAACTTTGTCATCAGATGAAATGATGACTCTGTAGTCATGTTTAATACAGTACTCACTAGCAACAATTGCGGAAATATCACGTCCCATAACTTGGACCATTTCACAATTGCCTCTTAATGTATTCTTTTCGCCTGGTTTAGCTAGAATAAATCCTTCTGGTCGAATTGCAGCATAGATGTCTTTATCACCTAAATCTTCGTTAACTTCTAGGACACAATCTTCACCAATCATAACTTTTTTGCCTTTTGCGTGGGCTTTAAAAACGTTAATTGGTGGAGTTCCTAAGAATTGAGCAACGAATAAGTTAGCAGGTGAGTTATAAACCTCTTGTGGTTTACCCATTTGTTGCATTTCACCTAATTTCATAACGACGATCTCATCAGAAATGGACATTGCTTCTTCTTGGTCGTGGGTAACGAAAACAGAAGTAATACCGGTTTCTTGTTGAATACGTCTAATTTCTTCACGGGTTTGTAGTCTTAAACGTGCGTCTAAGTTAGATAATGGTTCATCTAATAAGAGGACGCGTGGGTGTTTAACAAGCGCACGAGCAATAGCGACACGTTGTTGTTGACCACCGGAGAGTTGATTTGGTTTTCTTTGTAAATATTCATCAACTTGAACAAGTTTGGCGGTTTCATAAATAATGTCGCGACGTTCTTCTTTTGTTAATTTACGGTGTGTGATAGCTTGCTTAACTTCTTTTTCAACATCGCTTAAGTCAAGTTTTTCAGCGAGTTCTGCTAAAACAGCATCAGCGGTTTCAGTAGATGCTTTCATTAATTTGAAGAAGATCTTAACGTGTGTCTTATCAAAATAAATCTTATAATCGGAGAAAGATAATTTCTTTTCTTTTAAGAATTTTCTAACAGAATCAGTTAATTCTTTATTGATAACCTGAGTAATTGAATATCCTAAAGTATCATAGTTATAAGCAGACTTAACTGCTTCGATACATTCTTGTAATTTGTTATGTGGCAAATTGACAACACGGGCCATAATTTCATAACCGTGTTGAGTCTTAGTAATAACGCATTCAGCAGCTTTACCACCATGAGTGTTAACAGCGTGTTTTAAGCCATTAATAGTCTCATCAATCATAGAGGTTTTGAATTCTTTACCTAAACGGCCTTTAATATTAACTTCCACTAATTCGCCTTCGCTAATAACATTAACGGTTGCGCGGAAGTTAGTATCAAATAATGCTTCGGTGGCTTGTTGTTCTTCACAAGATTCAAGCTTAAAGTCAACAATCTTGCTCATATTGTCAACAAACATATCTTTAGCAGTTGGAGAAACAGCGTTAAGTTTGACATCAGCAACTAATTCTTTTTCACCACTAACAGCAACGGAGAATTGTTTCTTACTAAAACCACATTTTTTCGCTAAGGATTGAATAGATTTGGTAATACCACTAGCGATATCAGATGGTTTCATAACATATGTGAATTTAATTGAATAATTGAAGAATGTTACGAGTGGAACTTCAACTTGTAAATTCGTAAGTGGGAATTCAATATTTTTATAAATAGTCATATGAGGATATAAGGCATAGTTTTGGAAAACTAATCCAATACCTCTTTTTTCTGGAGATAAATTGGTAACTTCTTGATCACCAAACCATACTTCACCAGAAGTAGGATTATGAAGACCTGCAATCATGTAAAGAGTGGTTGATTTTCCACATCCAGAAGGACCAAGTAAACCTACGAGTTCACCGTCTTTAACAACGAAATCGAGATCTTTTACCGCAATAGTGTCACGAATATTCTTTTTCGCATCACCTGGGAAAATTTTTGTCAATTCTTTAATTCTAATTTCCATATTTAGACTCCTTATATGACTAATTAGTTAGTTCCATCGTCTTCAACATCTTCATTAAGTTTGAGACGAATTGCTTTTCTTCTTTCTTTTTCAGCTTTAACAAGTTTAATAATGTAAACAATGAAGTAACCGAAAATAATAAGACCAACAATTGCAGTAGCAATTAATAATGGGTCGGTTGGGTTATAGACAACGATTGTATTCTTGAATCCAACTGTTCTTAAAATAATGAACAAGACTGCAAGAAGCACTTCGCCAAGTCCTAAACCGCCTAAAATAGCTTTTTTTAAGAATTTTTTACCATTTACACGTCTAAATTCATCATTCTTGAATTTTTCTTTCATAATCTTATAAGTTGCAAATGCCGCAGCGGCATAAACAACCACAAATGATGCAAAGAAAATAATTAAGAATAAATTCCAATTGAAGACACTTATATCTTCTGCTGAGTTAATAATAGTAATGTACGCGAATTTATAACTAATTGATGATTTACCTAAAATGGAGACACTACCAGAATCTGTAGTAGTAATTAAATCCATTTGAATAGTGATATTCATTAATTCAAATAATCTCACTTTAGATGGATTGAAATCTGGAGCAATTGCAGAATTCTTTAAAAGAATAGAAACTAAGTTGTCATTATCGTTTTCTAAATTTTGATAAGAAATAACAGTTTTAACAGGGACAACTACATCTTTTAATTCATTATTCGCTCCAACATATACGAAGTGATAAGAGGAATTATATAAATTATAAAGAAGATAACGGATTTTGGTTTTGCCAGACTTAATGTTTGCCTTATTTTGTTCATAAACATCAGTCTTAACATCTAAATATAATGAATGTGGTTGAGGATATTTAGCGGATTTAATGGATAAATTTCTATCCATTTTTAGTGTAAACATAGAATATCCAGCAAATGTTGAGTTTGTCGAAGCTCTAACGTGAACTAAATTATCAATGTTTTGCTTTTCAGAATAGCCAATAATTGGGCGAGCAAAATATCTCTTGGTAAAATCAACCTGAGTTTTTCCTTCTCCGTCTACATAAGTTTTACGGATGTTATGGAAAACAACAGATGAATCATCAATAGATTGGCCCTTACCTAATTTATAGCCAAGAGTTCTAGTATAACTGTTTGTTGCTAAAGGACCACAAGCATCATAAGGATTACGTGTATTAACAAGTGGTAAAGCCTCATAAATAGTTTCTCTAGTTTCAACACCATTTAGATTTGTGACTAAATCATATTGAACAGTAAGTGGATAATTTTTATCAGCGTCTAAATCAACATAGCCAAGAATGAAGTTGAGTGGTCTTCCTAATGGATCAGGAATATCAACTGTACCACCAACGTTGGAATTCTTTTGTTTTGGCTTATCATAGCTAGAAGTACTAACGTCAATTAAATTTGGATCAGTTACATCAGCGTCTACCCAACCAGTTTCAAAACCTGAAGGAATAGCACTACCCTCATAGTGAATAACAGCACTACCATCTGTTGGCATACCAGTAAATGCCCCAGCTTTGATTTCTGTAATAGTGCTTGGAATATAGATATTTTTGATTCTAGAAATTACTTCAGAACCAGAAGTGTAAGTCCATGTATTAGGGATATCAGTAGAACCACAACCAGCGGTAGAAACAGCTCCAGCATCGATTCTAGTAACTTTGATAGTAAATCGACCGGTAAAAGTCATTTTTGATGGGATATAAACGTTTTTATTATTTTCAGAAACGCTACCAGTTACGTAAGCAACATATCCTTCAAATAAAGGAAGTCCAGTTTCTTCATCGTAAACATCATATCCTTCAGGTGCTGGATCAGCTGGATCGCCAGTATAATTAGCATCATCGATTCCGATAATATAATTAAAAATAGCGGTCCTAAAACCTGATAAAGTTTTAGACCTGAATGATACTGTTAGAGATTGTGAGGTGCTAGTCGTAGTGCTTTGGGAAATGCTAACGCCAATTTCTTGGCTGTCCACCTCTGTCTCATCAGAAAAATCATCGTTTACAGTATTTCGTGTAATTGATGACGCTTCATCAGATTGGGCGGAAACCACTGTAGTAGGCTTTTGAGCAAAAGCAAAAGTGGCTAACATTCCAAACACTAAGAAACCGGCAAGGGTTTTTCTAATATTATTCATATTTGTGCCGCCTGTAATGTACTTATATTGTATGCGAATACGTGTAAATAGTAAACAAGAAAAGCAAAAGTAGGAGAATTAAAGAGGCTTCTCTAATTTAAAATCAATTGCCTCACCATGAATTTGATTTTTAGTAACTGCTTCGACATAATCTAAATAAATATTAGCCTTGCTTGTATCGACTTCAAGAGTTCGAACCATGAAATCAGGAAATCCTTGTTTTTTCTTGGAGAATGCCATCATTGAAAAAGAAATAATGTAGGGTATACCAAATGAGAACATAGAAAGAATTAGTTCTCCAAATAGAAAAATTAAAAATCTCAGTAAAAATCTAGGTACTGTAGGTGATAATAGACGCTGGTCAATTAAACCAATATGATATAAAGCTTTTCCAAGGGTTTTTCTTCCCCTTCTAAAAAATAAAGGAGGAACAAAATAAACCAGTATTCCTGCTAAGACATATGACACTGGTAATTCTAAAAGAATTAATAAACGATAATCGGTTCTAATTAAGTCGTGATAGCCAGGCACATTAGCGCTTAAAAAAGGAATACATCTTTTTTCTATAAAAGGCTTATAAACATCTGTATAGTATGATCTAAGTTTTCCTTTATCAGCTTTAACTGTTGGATTAGGAACGACATTTTTTTCATCGTCGAGAATAAAGAAATGTAGGCCATCAATTGTAGCGTTTAGTCTTGCTTCATCATAATAAACTAAAAGGTCTTGATAACGCTCATAAGAACAATTTGCATGGCAGAAATTAATAAATATTTTGATAGCCTTGACGCACATTCCGTTAATAAACATTGGTTTGTCATCGACATCAATATCAAACTCGTCTCCTGCAGGAGTACCTTTTTTATAATTATCGATATAGAACACAATATCAATTGTGTCAGTTGTAGTAGAATCTGCGACAGGCTCACGATAAATACCACTACTAAGTTGAATGTCATATAACTGTGCCTTAATTACTTTGTAAGGCGGAGTGGCTTGAACAGCGGCTCTAGTACCTATGAATAAAAATAAGAACACTATAGCGAAAATAAAGAAATCCACAAAATTAGCAACACAGCGATGCCAAAATTTCGGTCGAGTATACTCAACACGCATTTCTTCTTCTTTAATTTCCTCTTTTACGCGATAGACATCATCCATTGTATTTTTCTCTATATAAACGATCTAATTCCGAGGTAGGGACTATGACTGTATAAGTTAATATATCACTTCCACTACGATTATATTGATTAAACAAAATTATAAACAAGGAAACAATGGCAAGTATTAAAGAAATAGCACTCAATACAAATAATAAAGGTAGGTTAAAGGTATATGCTGCCCCGAAATATAGTATTGGTAAAAACATCGAAGACGATAAAGCTAATAATAAATAATAGAAAGATTGTAGCAAAACAGTCTTACGGTTGATAAATCCTAAGTTTGTAGATTTAAGCTTATCTGCTTTCATAATTGACATTGTCATCGTACGTCGATATCCGTTAAGTAAAGGATAAAGAAGATACACTATTCCCCAAGCTAAAACCATAGCAACTAGCGTAGCTCCGGTAGCAACCCATTGTAAGGAGATCATAATGCTTTTAACTTGATTTAATAAAGCGTTGTATGAAACTCCACCTGCAACAAAATCATTAGTCTGTATGTCTTTATATACTTTTAAATAAAATAGCCTTGCAAAAACATTATCTCTAAATTTAATCATCGCAGATGAATATTGACTCTCTTCTTTTATTTCTAATAATTCGTTAGATAATAAAACTTTATAATCTTCTAATAGGGTAATACTTTCCGGATCTTCACCAATAGAGAACATACCGTCCGTATTATATTCTTTGAAAGAAGACATGTAGGTATTAATAGTTCCTTTAATATTAACAAGATAAGTTCTTATAACTTCATTTTCTATTTTGTGTCCATATTGAGGATATTCAGTCGAAGGAGATTCATTATCAAAGCAATAATACGATAAAAAAACTTTAAAAGTGTAATTTACATGACTTGCAAAAGATTCATCAAAACTTTTATAAATTATGCCATTATCAATTAATAATTGATCAGCTCTAGATTCTAACCTTTGAGCTTCAGCGTTTTTATTTTGAGTTTGGCATATCACTTTAGCAAGAGGAAAGACTGCAATATTAAACAATGTAAACGCTAAAATAAAACAAATGAAAAAATCTCCAAGAGAAAGAAGAATTCTCTTCCATTTACTTAAAGGGTTTAATTCAAATACTTTCTCTTCTTCTTCCATATTAATAATTATTCAGCTTCAGGTGATAAAATTTGTTTGATTTTATTTAAATTTTCGCTAGAAACGCCGACGATTTCATTTAGATATTTATATGTCTTTTCTTGAGTTGTTTCTCCAGTATAACTATCGATTGTAGCGCCATATCTATTAATCACATCGGCTTGTAGTTTACACATACCAGCGTCAGAAAAATTAGTAAACATATAATCTCTATACATTAAATCTTTATCAAAGCCCATTAATGCTTCAATTAAATAAGCCATACAGCCAGTACGATCTTTCCCGATTGAGCAATGGAAATTGATTGGGTAATTTTTTTCTTCTGCTAGTATATCAAAAAATTGCTTTATTGCCTTTGGATTATCATATTGATAAGTATCGCCACTTATTGTTCCTTTATAAGTTAAAACATTATTGCCACCATAATACATTGGTAGATTGAAGTAATTTACGTTTTGACCAAGTACACTATTAGTTAAAGAACCTATTTCGTTATTGGAACTTCTTCTTAAATCAATCTCAGTTTTAATTTTTAAATGATTATTAAGTTCATATAAACCATTATTTTTAATAGTAACTTTAACGGGATTAGCCTTATCTTCGTTAAATCTACCAGAACGATAAATTAGGCCTTGCTTAATATAAGTCTTATATTTATTAGTGGTAGAGTCATAAGTGCCCCAGCCACCTAAATCTCTAAAGTTCTCCACTCCTTCAATATTTAAATGACGAGGTTGAGCAATAGTTGGATGATATTTATAGTGAGCAACATTACTAGTCTCTTTTCCTGTTTCGCTACTAACAGTCCAATAATAATCAGTGTCTAATTCGTCATTATAAAAGTCAAGAAACGTATTAGGAGTTACATATTGTACTACTAAATCAGTAAGTTCTTCGTCTTTATATAATTTCACTGTGAAACTATCTCCAGAACCATCCCAGCTTAATCTTACAGGTGTTGGTAAACCAACCGACATATTGCCGTTATATGGGGATGTATTTGAATTATCGGTGTTTTCAAGATAAATCATTTGAATTTGACTAGGTCTAGCACCATCTCTAGTTGATTTAGTTTCTTTAGAAACGCTTTCTCCACATGAAGATAAACAAATCACTAACAATGGAAATAGGCATAGATTTTTTTTCATTTTTTATTCCTCGTTTTTCTTTCTTTTATTTCTAGAAATAATCATCAATCCAGCACCTAATAAAGAGATAGTTGATAAAAGAACACTAGTAGTAACAATATTACCTCCACAACCACTGCTACTAGAAACAGCTCCGCCTCGAACTGTAATTTCACAAGTTGCAACGTGTCTACCATCACTAGTAATAACTGTAATGGTGGCGTTGCCTCCACTATAGGCACTAACTAATCCTTTATCAGATACACGAGCAACATTCTCATTAGAACTTCCCCAATATAATTCGGGTAATGTTGCACTAGATGGATTAGGTGACACAGTTAATTGTAAAGAATCACCAATATCTAAAGTTGCTTCAGTATAATTTAGTACGATATCAGTAATGGTGTCAGATGGGGTTGGAGTTGGAGTTGGTGACAAACCACAAGCTTTACGAGTGTTATCATTTTCATTACCCCATATCTTACAAGCATATTCAGGATGATCGATAAATGGATTTCTATTTCCTTGAAGTTTTTCAGCTTCAGTATTTCGAGTTTTTTCTCGATTTAAGACCGGGTATTTTAAATTCCATTCAAGTAATGTACTTAATTTTCCCATCGTGTGGTTGCTAGAAGAATCGATATCGCGATCAACTAAACCTAATCGGGAGTCAGCAACAACGCAATAGAAAATAATTCTTGCAGAATCTCCTCGATACGATTCAACGCCTAAACTAGCAGGGTCCCATCCTCTTTCATTTGAATATGTAAATAAAGAATTACCACGACTAGAATTATCAGATGTTAAAGTTGGACGAGTCATATGAATATCATCTTCTAGTGGGTCATTACCACGACCACCAATAGTTCTACTAGCAGGCCAAGTATGTTCGCGGTTCATATTTCCGCTATATTTAGCAGATTTGCCGCTATAAAAAGAGGTCACTTGGCCAGAAGAAGTACCTGGATCTGTTAATTGAAATTTACTAGGCATATTATCATAACCAACCAAAGATCTTCTTTTAGAAGTATTTAATGATTGAAGCGAAGATAATAAAGTAGTGCCACTACTAGATTCACTAATTCCACTATAGTAGATTTCTGGGGTGGTATTTGAATATGCAAGTGTAGCAATAGTCTCTTTATTAGAGTTTAAAACAAAAGCAGACATTGCCACTGTAATACCTAAAGAAGATAATCCAATAAATAATTTCTTTTTAAAATTCATGATTAATACCTTATATCAATTTTGATAATAAATTAATTTATTATTATTATAGTCAATATTCACTAAAAATAAAAGAAAGCCACATAAATATCTACGATTTAGTTTTTAAAACATATTAAAAGGCGATTGTTTTCGCCTTTTAATATTACCAATTGCTAATTTGAGTTATGTCTCTTCCTTGATAGAGAACATGAAGAATGTTTACTGTTTTTAATAGTTCATCAACAGAATAGAAGATATTGAATTTTTTTACAGATACTTTTCGAATATCGTCCTTAATAACTGCAAATCTAAGCGGAAATGTTGTTAATGATTTGATTGTCTCTAAGACTTTTTCTCTAAAAGTATCAGCAACCATCTCATTATTCAATTGGTAAGTCATATAATCAATTATTAAAGCCATATCAATCGCGAATGAGTTGGTGATTTCAATTTTATAAGCTTCGATACTAATGTCCGTATCTTTCTTTAAGAAATTGTTCTAAATCTTCTAAGGAAATGACTCTGCCAGCTTTGACATCATCCACCCCTGTTTGAACTATTTTCATTACTTCTTCTTCAGACATATCACCTGTTGCAATTGGTTCTCTAACAGGAAGGGAGACATCAAATGGAATTTTCCCAGTTAAAATAACTTGGTGATAAAGCATATTTATTAATCCACTAGGGGTTACACCTAATTGTCTTAGTATCGCTTCAGCTTGTGTTTTCGTATTTGAATCAATACGCACAAAAATTGCTGCATCACTTGCCATAAGATATTTCCTCCTTTCATAATTATGATAAATCAATTGATATACATTAGCAATACTTAAAAGATAAATAAAAGGAGACTCCGAAGAATCTCCTAATTGATTAATACGTTAACTAAATTATTTAAGGATTTCGTTAACTGTACCAGCACCAACGGTTCTACCACCTTCACGGATGGAGAATTTGGTACCTTTTTCAAGAGCGATTGGGTGAATTAATTCAACGGTTAATTCAACGTTATCGCCTGGCATAACCATGTCGGTTCCAGCTGGAAGAGTGATAACACCAGTAACATCAGTTGTACGGAAGTAGAATTGTGGACGGTAGTTGCTTAAGAAAGCTGTATGACGGCCACCTTCTTCTTTGGTTAAAACGTAAACAGAGGCTTTGAATTTGGTGTGTGGAGTAACGGTTCCTGGTTTTGCAAGAACTTGACCACGTTGGACTTGATCACGGTTGATACCTCTTAAAAGGACACCAACGTTATCACCAGCTTGGACAAAGTCACAAGTTTTTCTGAAGGATTCAAGACCAGTAATAACTGATTTTTGAGTTTCTTTAATACCAACGATTTCCACTTCGTCACCGAGTTTAGCACTACCTCTTTCAACACGGCCAGTAACGACTGTACCACGTCCGGAAATAGTCATAACGTCTTCGATAGCGAGTAAGAATGGTTTATCGGTATCTCTGGTTGGAGCTGGGATATAGGAATCACATGCATCCATTAATTCCATAATTGCAGCTTCAGCTTTTGGATCTCCATCAAGAGCGGCTCTAGCGGAACCACGAATCACTGGGACTTCATCTCCTGGGAAGCCATAGCTATTTAATAAGTCACGGACATCCATTTCAACTAAGTCTAATAATTCTGGGTCATCGACTAAGTCAGTCTTGTTAATGAAGACGACGATGTAAGGAACACCAACTTGACGTGCAAGTAAGATGTGTTCACGAGTTTGTGGCATAACGCCATCAGTACCGGCAACAACTAAGATTGCACCATCCATTTGAGCAGCACCAGTAATCATGTTTTTGACATAGTCAGCGTGACCTGGACAGTCAACGTGTGCATAGTGTCTTTTTTCTGTTTGATACTCAATGTGGGCAGTATTAATTGTAATACCACGAGCTTTTTCTTCTGGAGCAGCATCGATTTGATCGTATGCTTTCTTTTCAGATAAGCCTTTTTTTGCTAAGACAGTTGTAATAGCGGCGGTTAATGTGGTCTTACCGTGGTCAACGTGACCAATGGTACCAATGTTAACGTGCTCTTTAGATCTGTCAAATTTTTCCTTTGCCATTGTATGAATTTCTCCTTTCAATAAATGAATTCAACATTTTTAATATATAGCAAGTTTAATTTATAATCAATACCAATCTATTGGTAATAATTATCTTACATTAAGATTAGCGAGCAGACATCCCGCTTTTCTTAATAATTTCGTCTTGGACGTATCTTGGGCATTCGCCATAATGATCGAATTGCATTGCGTAGTTACCACGTCCTTGGGTCATACTACGTAAGTCGGTAACGTAACCAAACATTTCTGAGAGTGGTACTTCCGCTTCAATGATTTTGGCGTTGCTTCTTTGAGATTCACCAGTGACGAGTCCACGTCTACGGGCGATATCACCAAGAACATCACCATAATATTGTTCTGGAACAGTAACTTCAATCTTCATGATTGGTTCTAAGATCACTGGGTTACACTTCTTTGCAGCTTCTTTAAGAGCCATACTAGCAGCAATCTTATAAGCAGCTTCGGAAGAGTCAACATCATGGTAACTACCATCGAATAAGGTGGCTTTAATATCCATGACTTGGAATCCAGCAACCATACCTCTACCTAAGGCATCAACTAAGCCGTCTTGAGTTGGTTTGATATATTCTCTTGGAACACTACCACCAACAATCGCATCGACGAATTCGAAGCCTTTTCCTGGGTTTGGTTCAAATTTGATCCAAACGTGACCGTATTGTCCACGACCACCAGATTGTTTGATGTATTTACCTTCACAATCCGCTGAACTTTTAATGGTTTCACGGTATTCAACTTGTGGAGCACCAACATTAACCGCAACATTGAATTCTCTTCTCATACGATCAACGATGATGTCTAAGTGTAATTCACCAACTCCAGCAATAATGGTTTGACCAGTCTCCGCATTAGTTCTCACTCTGAAGGTTGGATCTTCTTCAGCGAGTTTTTGAAGGGCGATAGACATTTTTTCTTGGTCAGCTTTGGTCTTTGGTTCCACTGCTTCTTCAATAACTGGATCTGGGAATTCCATCTTTTCAAGAATCACTGGGTTCTTTTCGTCACATAAGGTATCACCTGTGGTGGTATTCTTAAGTCCGACAACAGCACCAATATCACCAGCATGAAGTTCATCAACTTCTTGTCTGTGGTTGGAGTGCATCAAGACAACACGAGCAATTCTTTCTTTTACACCTTTGGTGGAGTTTAAGACATAGCTTCCAGATTTAAGTGTACCGCTATAGACACGAACATAGGCTAATCTACCAATGAATGGGTCAGTAGCAATTTTGAAGGCTAACGCACCAAGAGGAGCGTTATCATCTGGCTTACAAGTAACTTCGTTTCCATCTTCATCAGTGCCTTTTGCAGCAGGGATATCTAATGGACTTGGAAGATAATCAATAACACCATCTAATAAAAGTTGAATGTTCTTGTTCTTATAAGCGCTTCCGCAGAATACTGGGTGGAACTCACCAGTTAAGACTGCTTTTCTGATTACAGATTTGATTTCATCAACTGTTGGTTCTTCACCTTCTAAGACTTTCATCATGAATTCATCATCGAAGGCGGCAAGAGCTTCTAATAATTCCGCTCTATGAGATTCCATTGAATCAACCATATCTTCTGGTACAGGTACTTCTTTTGGTTCTTGGCTACCAGCTTCATAGACATAAGCTTTTCTTTCAATAATATCGACTGCACCTTTTAAGGTAGATTCAATACCAATTGGAAGTTGGACAGCTTTTGCATTTGCGCCAAGTCTTTCCTTTAAGGAACGAACACACATTTCGAAGTCCGCACCAATAGCGTCCAATTTGTTAACAAAGACAATTCTTGGGACGCCATATTTTGAACCTTGTCTCCAAACTGTTTCAGTTTGTGGTTCAACACCATTTTTACCATCAAGAACAGTGACAGCACCATCAAGAACTCTTAATGATCTTTCAACTTCAACGGTGAAGTCGACGTGCCCTGGAGTGTCGATAATGTTAATTCTATTACCTTTCCAGAAAGCAGTTGTCGCTGCGGAGGTAATGGTAATACCTCTTTCTTGTTCTTGTTCCATCCAGTCCATAGTGGCCGCACCTTCGTGCACTTCACCAATCTTATGGATCTTTCCGGTAAAGAAGAGAATACGTTCTGTGGTTGTAGTTTTACCGGCGTCGATGTGAGCCATGATACCGATGTTACGTGTATGAGCTAAATCAAATTCACGTGCCATAGATTTCTTCTCCTATAAGATTACCAACGGTAATGTGCATAAGCTTTATTAGCTTCTGCCATCTTGTGGGTATCTTCTCTCTTTTTCACTGAAGCACCAGTGCCATTAGCAGCGTCGATGATTTCGCCCGCTAATCTTTCTTCCATGCTTTTTTCGTTTCTAAGTCTAGAATAGTTAACTAACCATCTTAAACCTAATGTAACTTTTCTTTCTGGAGAAACTTCAGTAGGTACTTGGTAGTTAGCCGCACCAATTCTTCTGACCTTTAATTCGACTTCAGGCATGATGTTGTTGATTGCGGTAGCGAAGACGTCCATTGCTGGTTTACCGGTCTTTGCTTCAATTTTGTTGAAGGCGGAATAAAGAATAGTTTGTGCTGTTCCTTTTTTGCCATCAATCATGATTTTGTTAATTAAACGTGTTACGAGTTTTGAATTGTAAATTGGATCTGGTAACACATCACGTTTACTTACGCTTCCTTTACGTGGCATCTTTCTTTCCTCCTTCTAATTATTTCGCCGCTTTTGGTTTCTTAGAACCATATAAGCTACGTCCTTGACGACGGGCTTCAATTCCGGCGCAGTCAAGTGTTCCTCTAATAATGTGATAACGAACACCTGGTAAGTCCTTAACACGGCCGCCTCTAATCATGACGGTTGAGTGTTCTTGTAAGTTATGTCCTTCACCACCAATATAGGCTGTAACTTCATAACCATTGCTTAATCTAACACGAGCGTATTTTCTTAAAGCAGAGTTTGGTTTTTTAGGGGTCATGGTACCAACACGGGTACAAACACCTCTTTTTTGGCTAGCTGCTTGGTTGGTTTCTTTTTTCTTTAAAGAGTTCCATCTTTTACCAAGAGCAGGAGCTTTTGATTTTACAGTGGCGGTTCTACGACCTTCACGGACTAATTGATTAATTGTTGGCATATATTGCTCCTTTCAATTACTTATTAGTTTTTGACTTGTGAACTGTCCACGTTACCGGGTGTGTCGGCTTCTTTCCTTAAAAAAGCGACCTCAACGGTCAACGTGCTCCAATTTCACACGCTCATATATTATATATAGGTAAAAAAATCGCGCAACAAAAAAATAAAAAAAATTGTAAAAATGAAAACGCCACCTTATTTCGGGCAGCATCTTCTCAAATTATTCTTTTTCATTTAGCGCTTTTTCAAGCAACTGCTTTAGTGTAGGAATATCTTTTTCTGCTGTATCAAGCAAAATGCTTAAACTTACGCTTTCATAATTATGGGCAACTCGATTTCGTATCCCTCTTAGATTATCGATATGTAACCAAGGGTGATTTAATCTAAATTCAGCAGAAAGCCTGGTGCTATCTTCATACAATTTTTCAAATTCGAATTGCAATGCATCGCTAAGAATATATTCATTTTGAATTCTATCTCTTCCATTTTTTGAATAGATTTCTATTATTCTACTTGTTTTTTCAATCATCATTGAGATAATTCTATAATCTGTTTGTTCAATCATATTAATCTAATACCCTCCTTCAATATTTCTAAGATAATCGGGTTATCAGCGCTTAGATCTTTTAGCCTAACTAAGTCGATTTTTTTCTTTAATGCAGCTCTCATTTCCTCTGCTAAGTTAAAAAAATCTAATCCTGTAATATTTGTATCTATAAGTAAATCAACATCACTATTTTCTCTTGCCTCATTACGTGCATAACTGCCAAATAGATAACATTTTGCAATATTTTTTGATTTTAAAATTGGAAGCAATAATTCTTTTATTTTATCTAGTGATAATATGCCATGTTCTTCATCGATTTTTAATAAATCAAAAAGTTTTTCAGTTATCATCTTATACTTATATGAGTCTGCATACGTCTCATTTTCTTCATAGCGGATATAAGTACGATATGGAATGCCAAGCATAGCTGCTGCTTCTTTTTGTGTTAATTTATTTCGTTTTCTAATTTCTACTAAATTCATACACTTATAATTTACCATTTTGGCATATATTGTCAATTTTAAAGTTACCATTTTGGCATATTATAATTTATGTAAATTTGCCATTTTGACATGCATCAAAACTTAAAAATAAAAATAATTTCTAGTTAAAACTATAAATTAGGGTTCACACCACTAAGTAAATAAGCCACTAATGCTGCTCTAGCGGTAATATCATAATTCTTATAACTTTGTTGATAATATTTAGCGTATTTATATTCGGTAATATAAGAAATACTCACCGCATGAGTCAATCCGTTAACATATACTGGGTCGCCTTCTTTATAAGTACGATAATAGGAAGACTCTTCCATATTTGATATATTCGTGGAATTACATTCTTGAATAGATAGCAAGTTATCAAACGGGAAGACTTTAATTAATTTTCTTCTGGTCATCTCTCCAGCATTAACCGTGCTTCTAATTCCGCCTGTATTATGGCTAGCAAAATAAATAGTCACATTGTCAAATTCACTCTTATGGGAGTTGACATACCAGTACATTGCTTGGCAAACAACATAAGTAAAACTTTCTTTAGAATAATATTTAGAGAAGGTATAAATAGGATCATCTGCGTGAGCGATCATATCTCTATATTCTTCTTTTTGAGTAATCGCTTCAATATTCGGGTCCGCTTCACTGGTGTTACTATAAGCATAAATAACATTAGGGGTGCTGCTACTAACTAAATAACGATTATTTTGATATGACAAAGATAAATTCATAATTCCAATATATTTGCCGTTACTTCCTGCTTCTAAATAAGGAACTCCATTATATGTGCCTTTTTTACTTACATGGTCGTGAGCAAAAAACATCGCATCAACATATTTTAAATTAGTGGATGGATCAGTTTGAGTTAAATCAGAAAATTTACTAGGTTCACCACTACTACCTTCAAATCCCCCGTCATGGAAACTAGCGATAATCACATCGCATCCTTTATCTTTTCTTAAATAAGTTGAATATTCTTTAATATAACTATTCGCACTAGGGAAATAGAATTTATCAGAAATACTACCAGTAATCGAGGTCTCAATTCCTTCTTGAATGGCCCCAATAATACCAATCTTCACGCCACTTTTTTGAACGATTGTGTATGGAGATAACCAACTAGGTCTAGTGACGTTATCTGAACTATAAAAAGTGTTACAAGAAATAATGTCGCAGTCTAAGCTTGTAGCAAAAGTTTCAATCGCTTTTTCATCCCAGTCAAATTCATGGTTACCAAGAGACATCGCATCAAAGCCAATTTCATTCATTGCTTCAATCATTATCTTTCCTCTAGTTTCATTAGATTCATATCCACCTTGAAACATATCTCCGCCAGAAAGAGTAAGAGAATATTGATCCCTATGGGTTTTAATATACTGAGAAATATAGCTTATTCCTGCTTCATAATTATCATCATCACGAATAAATGAACCATGCGTATCGTTTATATAGTAAATAGACATATCAATATTACTAGGCGGATCAATTGGACTACTACTAATAGAGAAATTCACTACATTACTACTATCAGAATCTGAATAATAAATATTATCTCCTTTAGCAATAACGCTTATAGAATAATCCCCATCCGCTAAACTCAAAGTAGAGACATCTAAACTAGTAGAAGTTAAAGAACCACTCTTATTTCCTTCTCCAGTAATAGTATATAAATATCCACTAGCGTGAGAGACACTATTCCAAGAAACAACATTATTATTAATAGAGATACTTGGTGCAGTTAATTTTGTTAATTCTGGAACGATTTTAGCAACCACTCTAATAGTGTAACTAACATCTACATAAGACTCTTTAGAAAGTGTGACCTTAAAGGCTTCTGACTTATCACTTTGAGTAAAAACATAGCCATCATTTATCGACGATGTATAGTCAGTTATTCGCTCAGAAGTTTTATTATCAACAACTACTAAACCTTCGCTAGAGAAAGCTTCACCTATTTCGAATTTAGTTTTGTTTGGATAAGAATATATTCTAAGTTCTTTTTTAGAAGGTGCAGAATAAACACATCCAAACAAGCAAAGAGAAATAGGGGCAATTAAAAGTAGCCACGCTTTGTTAAGTTTATTCATGTTAACATTCTACTCTTTTTACAAACTTATTCACAATAAAAAACCAGCGTTGACGCTGGTATATAGACTATACGCTAATAGATGACTAGCACTAATCCTTGTAAGACTAAGGCCACCACCGCAAATGTAAGACCAAAAGCGACAAATAAAGGAACAAGAATCTCGATTCCTTTCATTTTTGTATTTACATTTGGAAATACTTTTCGGTTAAGTGACATACCGATAGAAAAGAAAACAATTCCAGCAACTAACCCTAGCACTAGCATGATAATTCCAGGCACCATTGCCGCGCCATTACCAATAATTTTCACCATTAAAGAACCTAGCATTGCTATAGCAAAGAAACCAAATGCTAAACCAAGGAACAACAGCATTTTATGTAATCTAGGTTTATAAGTTGGCAAAGACCTAAAATTCTCAACAGTAATAGCCTCTCCACTAGAGCCCACTACTGGTCCATTAACTGGTCCACTGCCTTCTTTAATTTGATTAAACGAAGTTTCACTAACTTCTTCTAAATACGCTCCACAAAACGGACAATATTTACTACCATCAGGTATTTCTTTGCTGCAATATTTACAAAGCATATATTAGACCCCCTATATTTAATTTCAGTATACAGCATAAACAAAAAAACTGCCTAGAAATTAATCTAAGCAGTAATTATTTCTTTTCTTCGGAAACAGGAAGTAATTTAAACAAATGTTTTTCATCCCTAATAATTATTTCCTTTTCGATACCTTTTTCAATCAAAGAAACATATTTATAGAAGTTTTTATCAAACTCTTCCATTGTGATTTCCATATCTAATGCCTCCTTTATTTATATTATTGATTGATTATTTATTTTTTATCAAATAAAAACTGCCTAGAAATTAATCTAAGCAGTTAATTATTAGTTTTAACGATTAAGCATTACGAGAATTAATCTTCTCTTTAATTTCGTTGATTGCACGGTCATAGTCTTCAACATATTTGTCTTTAACTTCATGCATTGTGCCTTCAACTGTGAAGTCTTTTAATAATTCTTCGTTAGCTTCTTCACTCATAAGTCCACGTCCAGCTGGAATTAAGTGTCCAGTAATGACATTTTCTTTTAAGCCGTGTAAGTAGTCAACTTTGCCTTTAATAGCAGCGTCAGTGAGTACTCTAGTAGTTTCTTGGAATGATGCCGCTGATAAGAAGGAATCAGTTTCAAGAGCCGCCTTAGTGATACCTAAGATAAGTGGAGAGAAGACCGCTGGACGTTTGCCGTTAATAATCGCTTCGTTATTTTTTGCAGTGAAGGTATTAATCGATACACGGGTGCCCGCGATCATATCAGTATCTCCAGCGTCAATAACGTAGACTTTTCTTAACATTTGTCTGACGATAACTTCAATGTGCTTATCAGAAATTCCAATATCTTGTAAGGAATAGACTTTTTGGACTTCTTTAATGATGTATTTTTCAACCGCGGTGACATCAGATACTTCAAGTAATTTCTTAGGATCGATAGCACCTTCGGTGATCTTACCACCATTAATGACTTTGTCGCCTTTTTTGACACGTAATTTCGCACCAAATGCAGTAGTATAAGTCTTTTCTTCTAAATCGTTACGAACAGTGACTAAATAGCAACCATTCTTTTCTTCAATCTTAGTGATAGTACCTGGGATTTCAGAAATAAGAGCTTCACCTTTAGGGTTACGAGCTTCAAATAATTCTTGAACTCTTGGTAAACCACTAGTGATATCGCTACCAGCAACGCCACCAGTATGGAAGGTTCTCATGGTTAACTGAGTACCTGGCTCACCAATAGATTGAGCAGCCATAATACCAACAGCTTCACCAACTTGGACTTCTCTACCAGTCGCTAGGTTACGTCCATAACAGTGGATACAAACACCGTCTTTAGTCTCACAACCGAATAAGGATCTGATTTCCACTTCTTCAATGCCAGCGTCAACAATGGCTTTGGCACTTTCTTCATTAATCATGGTGTTACCTTTAACAAGTACTTCACCAGTTTTTGGATTAACAACATCATTTAAGGCGTATCTACCAACTAAACGGTCATAAAGTTTAACAATAATCGCGTTTCTAGAAGTATCTCTAATTTCTTTGACTTTGAAACCGTGGTCTGTGCCACAATCGACTTCTCTAACGATAACATCTTGAGAGACGTCAACAAGTCTTCTAGTTAAGTAACCTGAGTCAGCGGTCTTAAGTGCGGTATCAGCACCACCCTTACGAGCACCATGGGTCGCAATAAAGAATTCAGAAACAGTCATACCTTCACGGAAACAACGTTTAACTGGGAGTTCAATAGTTCCACCAGAGGTGTTACCCATAAGACCTCTCATACCGGCTAATTGTGTAATATTTGAAATATTACCACGAGCACCAGAGTCAGACATCATGAAGATGGTGTTTCTTTGATCTTTATTAAATTGTTCAGTTAATTTAGTTCTAACTTCCACAAGAACTTTATTCCAAACGTCACAAACGCTCTTATGTCTTTCTTCTTCGGTTAACATACCAAGTTCGAACATTTCTTGAATTTCCGCGACTTTCTTATCGCCAGCTTCTAAAATTTCTTCTTTACCTTCAACGATATGGATATCGTCAATAGAAATAGTAAATCCAGCCACTGTAGCATATTGGAAGCCTTGGTCTTTCATCTTATCTAGAACGGATGAAGTCTTTGGATTACCTTTACGGTCATATCTTTGGAAGATTTCATTAATAATTTTTCCTAAATCTTTCTTTTTGATTGGTGATCTCACAGGCATTTTAGCGATAATTGCTTTGATATCGCTTCCACGTGGGACGAAATATTCAGGTAAATCATGAGCCATATTTTCCGCAGTAACTGCGTTTAAATATGGGAAATCACTTGGGAAGATTTGGTTGAAGATGATTTTACCAACAGAGGTGATTAAATAAGAATTATTCATCTCTTCGGTGAATCCTTTCTTCATTAAAGCCTTACCGATAATGGCGATTCTATTATGTAAATGGATTTGCTTAGTTTGATAAGCAAGAATCACATCATCAACGCTTTTAAAGACTTTACCTTCACTAGCAGCGTATAATTCAAATCTTTCTGCTTCTTCAGGATCAGTAGCTTTTAAAGCTTTAGCTTTCTTTAAGAAATCTTCTTTAGTTGATTCTAAAGTTAAATAGTAATTTCCTAAGACCATATCTTGAGATGGGGTAACGATAGGTTTACCATCTTTTGGTCCTAAGATGTTATTAGAGGCAAGCATTAAATGTAATGCTTCTTCTTGTGCTGCTTTACTTAGTGGGACATGGACCGCCATTTGGTCACCATCGAAGTCAGCGTTAAAGCCTGTACAAACAAGTGGGTGTAATCTAATCGCTCTTCCATCCACTAAGCGTGGTTGGAAAGCTTGAATACCAAGTCTATGTAAAGTAGGAGCACGGTTAAGAAGAACTGGGTGCTTACCAATAATTTCTTCAACGATATCTAAGACAGCAGGATCATATCTATCGATAATTCTATCTGCGGTCTTATTCGCGTTAGTAATACCTCTTTTAATTAATTCGCACGCGATAAATGGCCTTAATAATTGGACCGCCATTTCACGTGGAAGTCCACATTCATACATTTTTAAGAATGGACCAACCGCGATAACGGAACGACCAGAATAGTCGACACGTTTACCGAGTAAGTTTTGTCTGAATCGACCTTGTTTACCTTTTAATCCAGAGGATAGGGATTTAAGAGGTCTACCACCAGGACCAGTAACTGGCTTATTTCTTCTACCGTTATCAATTAAAGCGTCCACTGCTTCTTGAAGCATACGTTTTTCATTCATTAATAAGACAGCAGGAGAATTCATATCGATTAATTTCTTTAAACGGTTGTTACGAGAAATTACTCTACGATATAAATCGTTCAAGTCACTTGTAGCGAATCTACCGCCATCAAGTTGTAACATTGGTCTTAAATCAGGTGGAATCACTGGAATGACATCAAGGACCATCCATTCTGGTTTGTTATCAGAATGTCTAAAGGCCTCAATGACTTCAAGTCTTTTTGTTAACTTCGCTCTATTTGAGGAAGTTGAATTCTTAATCTTACGGGAGATTTCTTCTCCTTCAGCGTCTAAATCGATTTCAGCGAGTAAACGTTTAATCGCTCCAGCACCTTCAGAGAATTCAGCACCTGTAAATTTACGAATGAAGTTGTAACAGGTTTGGAAGTCAAAGACTTCGTTATGATTTTCTAATCTCGCAACAAGTTCTTCGCTTCTTGCATAGTCATCACTACCTGGGATTAAACCCCATTCTTCTCCTTTTTCTTGGATTTCTTTTATAACTGGAATAAAGATTTCTCTACCGTTTTTCTCGTTAATGAATTCACGATAAGTAAGAATCGTACTCTTTCCAGGATTTAAACAGATGTGAGCAGCGTAATAGGCTACTTCTTCTAAGTGTTTAGGAGAAACATCTAAAAGTAATCCAATACGGCTAGGAATGCCTTTTAAATACCAAATGTGGGTACATGGGCTAGCAAGTTCAATGTGACCCATTCTTTCTCTTCTAACTTCTTTAGAGATAACTTCAACACCACATTTTTCACATACGACGCCTGCGTATCTAATTTTCTTATATTTACCGCAATGGCATTCGTAGTCTTTCGCAGGACCAAAAATCTTTTCACAGTATAAACCTTGCATTTCTGGTTTTTGGCTACGATAGTTGATGGTCTCAGGTTTTAAAACTTCACCATGGGACCACGCTCTAATTGTGTCAGGAGAAGCTAATCCAACTTTAATCGCTGATAATTTCTTTACGTCAAACATTGTTAATTTCTCCTTTCATTAATCTTCACTTGTACTAGTTGACATACTTGTCATAGAGACATCTTCATCAATACCAGTTTGGACATTAGCCTCATCACCGACTAAGTTTCTTAAAGATGTGTTAATCTTTCTTTCTTCTTTATCAGCTTCTTTTGCTAATGCATCCATATCAATGATATGACCTTCATCATCAAGAAGTTCAACATTCATCGCTAAGGATTCTAATTCTTTAACTAAGACTTTAAAGGCTTCTGGGATACCTGGTTTTGGAAGAGGTTGATCTTTAATAATCGCTTCATAAGTCTTTCTTCTACCAACACGGTCATCAGACTTCACGGTGATAATTTCTTGTAAGACGTGGGCAGCGCCATAAGCTTCAAGAGCCCAGACTTCCATTTCACCAAATCTTTGACCACCGTTTTGGGCTTTACCACCGAGTGGTTGTTGAGTGACTAAACTATATGGTCCAGTAGCACGTGCGTGTAACTTATCATCAACCATGTGGATAAGTTTAATCATGTACATGACACCAACCGTGATTCTTTCATCGAACTTCTCACCAGTACGGCCATCATATAAGACAGTTTTACCATCTTTTGCCATACCTGCTTTATCCATCATTTCGAAGATTTCTTCATTGGTGATACCGTCAAAAACAGGGGTTGCAATCTTATATCCTAATTTCTTAAGAGCCATACCTAAATGGACTTCTAAGATCTGTCCGATGTTCATACGAGATGGAACACCTAATGGGTTTAACATAATATCAACAGGGGTGCCGTCTGGAAGGAATGGCATATCGCATTCTGGTAAGATACGGGAAATAACACCCTTATTACCGTGACGACCAGACATCTTATCACCTTCAGAGATCTTTCTCTTTTGGACGATATAGACAGTGACAATTTCATTAACTCCTGGTGGGAGTTCATTATCTTTGGCTTTTTCTTCTCTTTTACGAATCTTGACATCAAGAACAATACCCGCTCCACCATGAGGGACTCTAAGAGAAGCATCTTTACCTTCGTTAGTTTTTTCTCCAAAGATCGCCATTAAGAATTTATCTTCTGGAGTTGGTTCAGATTGTCCACGAGGAGTTACTTTACCAACTAAGATATCTCCTTCTTTAACTTCAGTACCAACAACAACGATACCTCTACTATCTAAGTGAGCCTTGGCCTCAGTACCGACGTTAGGGACATCTGCGGTAATTTCTTCATCACCAAGTTTTGGAATGGAACGACATTCACAGTTATATTTTTCAATGTGAATTGATGTATAGACATCGTCTTTGACGAGTCTTTCAGACATAATAACCGCGTCTTCATAGTTATAACCATTCCAAGTCATGAAGGCGATGGTCACGTTTTGACCTAAAGCAAGGTCACCGTTTTGCATTGCTGGTCCATCAGCGATAATTTGTCCTTTTTTGACTTTATCGCCAACTTTGACGATGCTTACTTGATTAATACAAGTACCATTGTTACTACGTTCGAATTTTTGTAAGTGATAAGTGACTGGCTCAGATTCACCTTTAGGTAAAATTTCAATAGTCTTGCTATCGGTGTAAGTGACAACACCTTCACTAGCGGAGACCACTGCTAAACCTGAGTCTCTTGCCACTTGATGTTCTAGACCAGTTCCCACAAGTGGAGCGTGTGGTCTAAGAAGTGGTAAGGCTTGACGTTGCATGTTAGAACCCATAAGAGCACGCATGGTGTCATCATTCTCTAAGAATGGAATGCTACCAGCAGCAATTGAAACGACTTGTTTTGGACTAACATCAACGAAATCAATTTCTTCTTTTTTAGCTAAGATATTTTCACCTTTATATCTAGCAACGACAACATCATCTAAAATGGTGCCATCTTCTGCTAAGTGAATATTAGCTTCAGCAATTTTATAATCCCACTCTTCATCCGCGGAAAGATAAACACTATCTTCAGCTTTTGATAAGACTCTTAAAGTCTTGTGATCCACTGGACGATATGGGGTTTCAATAAATCCATAATTATTAACTTTCGCGTATGTCGCTAAGTTATTAATAAGACCAATGTTTTGACCTTCAGGAGTTTCAATTGGACAGATACGTCCATAGTGAGAAACGTGAACGTCACGAACTTCGGTAGATGCTCTATCTCTAGTTAATCCACCAGGACCTAATGCAGATAATCTTCTTTTATTAGTTAATTCTGCAAGTGGGTTAGTTTGATCCATGAATTGAGATAATTGTGAAGATGCAAAGAATTCTCTAATAGAGGCTACGAGTGGTCTAGGATTAATTAAAGCTTTTGGCTTCACATTTCCTAAATCAGAAATAGACATCTTTTGTTGAACGGTCTTAAGCATCTTGGCTAAACCAACTCTAAATTGATTTTGAATTAATTCGCCAACACATCTAATTCTTCTATTTCCTAAGTGGTCGATATCATCACAGCTACCAAATCCGTCTTGGACATTTAAGAAATAAGAAAATATAGCCACGATATCACAGATATTAACGTGTGTACATGTATTATTTAAGTCAGTACCAATAACAATTGAGACTTTTTCTTTCTTGTCATTGTTATAGACTTTGACAATGTTCACTTTGCCGTTATTATCGAGTTTTTCGTTAATTTTTAAGACTCTTAAATGCGCACCTTGTTCAAAGAAATCTTCATTACGTAAGGCTTCAACATCTTCAACAGTTAGTTGATGACCTTTCTTAAATCTAATTTCTCCATCCGCAGAGACTAAGTCTTCCGCTAAGATACGGTTTGGTAAACGGTTATAGATACCAAGTTTTTTAATAAATTTATATCTACCAGCGCGGCCTAAATCGTAACGTTTCTCATCAAAGAATCTTTGGACTAAGAAGTTGACTGTACCTTCTTCAGTGATTGGTTCACCTGGTTTCATCTTTCTAAAGATATCCACTAAAGCGGCTTTTGAAGATTTGATTTTGTTTTCTTCTTCTTTTTCTAAAGTGTTTCTTAAAGCTTGAGATCCACCAAAGAGTTTTAAGATATCATCACTACTTTCAAAGCCTAAAGCTCTAAGTAAAGTAGTCGCGTGAATCTTTCTTTGTCTATCGATTCTCACGCTTAACATATCTTTAGCGTCAGATTCAAATTGTAACCAAGTACCTCTACCTGGAATTAAATCAGCTTCGTATAAAAATTTACCAGCTTTAAATTCTTTAGATAAATATGCACCTGGAGATCTCACTAATTGAGAAACGATAACTCTTTCAGCACCATTAACGATAAATGTTCCACTATTAGTCATTAAAGGTAAATCACCCATAAAAACTTCGGATTCTTGAATTTCACCTGTTTCTTTGTGAATTAATCTCACCATGATGTACATAGGGACGTTATAAGTTAAGTCTCTTTCTTTACATTCAAGGAAAGTATGTTTTGCTTCACCAAGACGAATAGATAAATATTCAATGGTTAATGTGCCAGTATAGTTTTCAATTGGAAATGATTCTCTAAAAACTTCATCTAATCCCTTTTCTAAAAATTCAGCGTAACTCTTTGTTTGAATTTCCACTAAATTTGGAAGTGGGAGATCACCAGAGATTTTGGAGTAATCATATCTTCCGTTATTAATTTGTCTAAGTTCAGTAATATTTCTGGACATTATAATGGCTCCTTTTTCAATAAATTATATTTTGTTCACTTTGTGGCTTTGATTATCCAATAGCCTTTTTCTTTATGAAGCACAGAAACGTTTTCAAATACCGTTTCAATGTATTTGAGAGCGCTCTCCGCTCCTTGCTTTCGTCTAATCACCACGTATAGCGAACCGCCATCAATTAAGTATTGCTTGCTCTCCTTATACATTTGGTAGGTAACGACTTTACCTGCTCTAATTGGAGGGTTCACAACAATTGAATCATATGGTCCTTCAATCTTTTCATAGATGTCACTTTGAAGGAAGGTGACTCGTGACTTTAAATTCAGCCGTTCACCGCTCTTTGACGCTAGAGCGAGTGCGCGCGAATTAATATCGGCAAGATCAACTCTTGCCTCACTAGAATTTTGAGCAATGGTTAGTCCAATTGGACCATAGCCACACCCTAAATCCAAGATCCTCCCGGTTAGATGAAGAGGAAGTAATACCTTAAGAAAGATATACGACCCCTCATCGATTCGAGATTTAGAAAATACTCCGTTATCGGTATAATAGGCGTACTCTTGACCATATAAGGAGAATTTAATCTCCCTGATATTTGATTCCGAAGACGGACTCTGGTCAAAATAATAACCCATTAATACCTCTAGAGTTTGATAGTAAAGTTAAATTATTTAACTTCGACTTCAGCACCAGCGGCTTCGAGAGCTTTCTTGTGCTCTTCAGCTTCAACTGGGGAGATGTGTTCTTTGACGGCAACAGGAGCTGCGTCAACTAACTTTTTGGCATCCATTAAGCCTAAGCCAGTGATAGCTTGGACAGCCTTGATGACTGGGACTTTAGATGCACCAGCAGATTTTAAGAATAAGCTAACTTCGGTTGGTCCTTTAGCAGCTTCTTCTTCAGCAGGGGCAGCAGCTGCAACGGCCACAGGGGCAGCGGCAGTGACACCAAATTCTTCTTCAACAGCTTTGACTAATTCATTTAATTCGAGAACAGTCATTTCTTTTAAGCTGGCGATAATTTCTTCTTTTGTTAATTTAGCCATTTTTCTTTTCCTCCTAAATTGGCATTATTTTGCATCCGCAACAGCCTTAACAGCGCAGGCAAATTGACGGACTGGTGCTTGTAAGCACGATAACAACATGGCAAGTAGACCATCTCTACCAGGTAATTTAGCAATTTCTTTGACTCCGTTTGCATCAGCAAATTTTCCTTCAAAGACGCCACCCTTGATATTAAGATTGTCTCCATATCTTTTTGCGTATTTAGCAAGCACTTTGGCAGCACTATTGACTTCTTTAGAGAAGAAGATAGCGTTAGGACCACTTAAAACTTGCTTTAAGTCAGCGTAACCGAGTTCATCACTTGCACGTTCAACAAGAGAATTCTTATAAACGTTCATTGATGCACCTTCAGCACGTAAGGCTCTTCTTAATTCTTGAAGTTGTTCCACGGTTAATCCACGGTATTCAGCAACAACAAGAGCAGAACTTTCCTTAGCTTTAGAAACGATTTCGCTAACTGTTTCTTGTTTCGCTAATAAGACATCCTTATTCATGTTTTGACCTCCTTTTCAATTTGTTTTTTTGTTTTGAGGCTCCAATATACAGTGAGAATAAATGCTTTATTTCTTCACCTCGGTAACATTATTAAGACTCCACGTCCGTTACTGTCTTGGGTATATTAGAATCTAGTTAATTAACGACCTTCAAATGTGAAGTGGATTGCTGGACCCATGGTCGTATGGATAACAGCGTTTTTAATGTAGGTACCTTTGACTGAAGCTGGTCTAGCCTTTAATAAAGCGTCAACTAAGGCTTGTAAATTTTCTTCAATCTTCTTTGCATCAAAGCTGACTCTAGCAATAGACACATGCATGTTTGCTTCTTTGTCAACACGGTATTCCACTTTACCGGCTTTGATTTCTTTAATTGCTCTAGCGATATCTGGATTGACGGTACCAGTCTTTGGATTTGGCATTAAGCCTTTAGGACCTAATACACGAGCAACTTTACCGATGACAGGCATCATGTTTGGTGTGGCAACGATAACGTCGTAATCAAACCACCCACCGGCGATTTTATCGATCATTTCTTGTCCACCAACGAAGTCTGCACCAGCAGCTTTAGCGTCTTCAACTTTGTCAGTAATGGCTAAGACCTTTTTGGTTTTGCCGTTTCCGTGTGGAAGGATGAGAGTTCCTCTGACTTGTTGATCAGCTTGTTTTGGATCGACATTGAGTTTGAATGAAGCGTCGACTGTCGCATCAAATTTGACAGTAGAAGTTTCTTTGACGAGTTTCACTGCTTCTTCAACAGTGTATAACTTACTGGCATCCACTTTTGCTAAAGCGGCAACATATTTCTTACCCTTTTTCATAGTGTCCTCCATTAGTCGTCAACGACGATTCCCATATTACGAGCACTACCTTCGATGATTTTCATAGCCGCTTCAATGTCATTAGCGTTTAAATCAGGTAATTTGTACTCGGCAATCTCTTTGAGTTTGGCTCTTGAGATATGACCCACAACAGTTTTGCAACCAGTCGCAGATCCTTTAGCAATTCCAGCAGCCTTTAATAATAATGGGGCAACTGGAGAAGTTTTGATGACAAAGTCACAGGACTTGTCTTCATAAGCAGTGATGATTACTGGAACGATTTCTCCACGTCTATCAGCAGTCTTGGCGTTAAAGTCTGTACAGAATTTCGCCATGTTAATGCCAGCAGAAGCGAGTTTTGGTCCTGGTTTAGCTTCGCCGCCAGGGAGTTCCATTTTCAACACTTTCGCGATTTTTTTACTCACGTGACTTTCCTCCTTTTTTAGATTGTCCGTGCCGTGGTATGAGTGAATCACCACTCTTCCACAGGCTTTGCGTGTGCGACACACTCTCTCATACGTGTGAGGGCAACATGCTTATATATGCTATCAAAATAAAATATGCGCTTGCAATCACTTTTTTCAATTTTTTTATTTTAAAATAACAGTGATAGGCACAAATAAGAAAAATATTTTACAAGTAAAATATCTTTATGTTATAATTTTTTCACAATTAATAGCAAATTTGCTTTTAATTTTGCTAAGAGTATAATACAAGCAGATTAATATGAAGAGCGAAAGAAAGACCAAAGCTAAGCAAATATCTCCATATCTATTAGTCATCCTCTCCTTTGTTGGAGTTATCCTTTTAGGCTCATTTTTATTGACCCTTCCATTCGCCCATAGAGACGGTAATTGGGGTAACTACATGGATGCTTTATTTCACGCGACTAGTGCGACCTGTGTGACTGGACTATCAACATATAGTTTAGGAATAGAAGGAGAACTCACATTTTTTGGTCAAATTGTGATGTTAATCATGATCCAAATTGGTGGTCTTGGTTTTATCACAATCCTTACATTTTTTGTATCATTGATACAAAAGAAGATTCAATTTAAAGATCGATATATGCTCGCTCAAGCGGTTAACTCCACCTCTATTGCCGATGTCACTAAATTCGTTAGAAGAGTGATTGTGATTGTCGCTACCGCTGAGATACTTGGTTTTGCTTTAGGTCTACCTGTATTTTTAAATGTTCCAGGCTATTCAGTTCCTAAAGCTATTTGGGCTAGTATATTTACTTCTATTTCTGCTTTTAATAACGCAGGATTTGATATCTTTGGAGGAACTAGTTTAATCCAAGGAATGGGTACAATTGTCGTCGATACCATGCCTCAATGGGCATATTATTATATGCAAGGCTATATCATGATTTTAATCGTCATGGGTGGGTTATCATTCTTAACGATCATCGAATTAACATTCCAAAGAAAAAAGGCCAAACAATTATCTTCTTTTACTAGAATTACTTTATTAATGACTGGTTCTTTAATTATCTTTGGATTTGGCATATTGATGTTAACGGACGGCATTTCTGGAAACATTACCCCATATCAAGCATTATTTCAAAGTGTCACTACTAGAACCGCTGGATTTGCAAGTTTTGATCAATCAACATTATCCCCAGCAGGAAAGACAGTTAGCTGTGTTTTAATGTTCATCGGTGGTTCACCAATCAGTACCGCTGGTGGTATTAAAACCACCACTATCTTCGTTTTAATCCTTTGCTTTATTAGATTCTTACAAGGTAGAAAAATTTCTGCATTCAAAAGAGAATTTACTAATTCATCAATTATTAAAACAATGACTTTAGTGTTCTTATCAGTTGTCGTTTTATTAGTCGGTTTCATTTGTATTGCCTCATTTGAAAGAGGAAATGCCGCCGCGACAACAGACGCAGTATTATATGAAACATTTTCGGCCTTTGGTACAGTTGGTTTAAGTGAAAACTTAACCACTACGTTATCTTTAGGCAGTAAGATTGTTATTTGCTTATTAATGTTCTTTGGAAGACTTGGTCCAATCACTTTATTCCAAATCTTCCAGACAAATATCGATAATGAGAAAAACACTCACTATCGCGAAATTCCAACAGATGTTATCATAGGTTAGGAGGAAATCTCTATGGCACACAAATCATTTGCAGTTATCGGATTAGGACAATTTGGCCGATCAATCGTTAAAGAACTTTCTGATAATGGTATGGACGTTATCGCTATTGATAATAACGAACAAACAGCTAAAGAAGTCGCGGTGGATTTACCAACCACATTTATCGCCGATAGTACTGATGAAAAAGCCTTAAAAGAATTAGGCATTGGAGACGTTGATGCTGCTATTGTCGCTTTTGGCGATAATCAAGAAGCTAGTGTTTTAACTACTGTTATTTTAAGAGAATTAGGAGTTAAAAACATTATCGTTCGTGTTGATGACGACTATTACGTACCAATTATGAAAAAATTAGGAGCGACTGAAGTTATCACTCCTCAAAAAGCCGCTGGTAGCGCATTAGCAAACCGTATTGGCAATGAAGACTTCCAAGAATATTACAAATTAGACAATAAATACTCAGTTGTATCTATTATTATTAATCCAGGCTTCTTCCCTCAAACATTAAAGGATATGAATCCTAAAAATGTGTATGGAGTTAACGTTGTCTTGATTAGAAGAGCGAATAAATCATTTGTTCCTGGCGGTAATGACTCTTTACTTCCTGATGATATCGTTTACGTTGTTGGCACCACTAAAGAAATCTACGCCTTTAGAGAAGCCATTAACGGTAATAAAGCCAAAAAGAAATAAATATCGTTATTCTATAAGAATAAAGCAACTCACTTGAGTTGCTTTTTTTATTCTATGACGAAATGTTTTTTAAGCATTTCTATCTCATTATTTTTTAAAGAATATTTATGACAATAATTATCAAAATTTTCCTTTATAACCGAAACTGTTTTACTGACAATCTCTTGCGCTTCAAGTTCTGATAAGCGGAACTTTTTATATAATTTAGCGACTTCTTTTAAGGGCAAAGAAGTATGCGTTTCATCAATTTTTAAAACGTGGTTTTTGTTATGGACCCCAATTGTTAAATCAAAAGCAGGAGATAAAGTCCAACCATTTTTATTAAAAATAAAACCATGGTTCCTTAAGTGGTCGTCAGTATTATTGATTGCCACATTAAACACTATACGTTTAAAAAGCTCTTTTAGATTAGCGTTAACGTTTTGGCATCGAGATATGATTAAACTTGCAATATCTAAATAAGAATAAATATCGTCTCCTTTAATAGCTCCTAGTAAACATAAAGCGCTAGCATAATGTATACGTTTATTAAAATTTCTATCAAATCTTTTACTTAAATAAGTAGAACCATATTTGGATAATTTCATTAGTTTGGCTTCTGGAACATTTATGTTACATAGCTTGGCTAAATCGTGTACCACCATTTCCATTGCTCCCACATCAAAATCATCATTCTTATTAGGGAATTTAGCGATGTAGACGACCTTATCATTATCAAAAACATTACACTTAGGTCTAGCCCCACCTAAAGAAGATCCAGGAGAAAATAATAAATCTAATTCTTCATCAGATAATTCATCGTCTACCTTAATAGCGGCTTGTTCTAGTTTATTGATATATATAATTGGAGGAATATTAGTGTTTCTTTGTGAAAGATATTCGCCGTCTTCATTCATAATTCTAATCGCCCCGGTACGATATATATCACTTATTCCAGTAAGATAATCAATAACATTTACTATATTAACGTCTCTTTTATGTGCGTCTCTTAAGATAAGTTTTCTTCCCCATCTATCAGGAAGAGAATCTTCCAAAAAACTAAAAGTTTCTCTATTTTTAGCGGGGTATTGTCTACCACAAGAAAGCATTAAGTCAGGATCAAAAAACTTATTTATATTGTCTGATTTTAAAAAAGAATCAGAAAATTCAAAAGAGTGGATTTCTTTTCCAGACTCAAAAGAAACATACAACGTTCCAATAACATTTGTATTGTCTTCTAAACAAATAATATATTTCTTTTCTTTAATCATACTTTTCGAGCTCGTTGCTTTCTTTTAAGGCCTAAATCTTGTAATGTCCTACCTAATACATCATCTTTAGCAATTAATAATAAGTCATCTTCTAAACCGCCTAAAGCCTGTAGCACCATAGCATAGCTACCTATTGAAACGCTTGGCGATCCTTTTTCTATTTGCCATAAAGTCATTCTGGAAATATCGGCTCTTTCACAAACTAAGCTTGTTGGCATATTACGTCTTAATCTCGCTAATTTGATTTGATTGCCCATTTGTTTTAATACCCTTTCGGTAACTATAGACATTGCTGGTACATGCTTCATTTAATTGTCCTCTAATGTTTTATATTTTAGCTTATTCATCATTTTGTGTCAATTTTATCAAACATTATAAGTAGATATTTTCAAGCAATAAAAAATCCCCGCGTAACACGGGGATAAATAATCAAAGACAACTATTAGATTTTATCAATTTCAGAGAAATCGACTTCCACTCTAGTTGGTCGACCAAAGAAGACAGTTTCAAGTTCAACAGCACCAGTTTCCTTATTAATAGAAATAATTCTACCTTCGGTGCCTTCAAGAGTGCCGTGGATAACTTTAACATAGTCGCCTTCCATGTATCTGTCATACATTGATTCATCGACCATACCCATTCTCTTAAGAACTGGTTCAATTTGTTCTCTTGGAACTGGGAATGGTTTAGTACCTTTACCAGCAGATCCAACAAATCCTGTAACCCCCGGAGTGTTTCTAACAATATACCAAGCATAGTCAGTCATAATCATTTCTACGAAAACATAACCTGGGTATAAGTTCTTCATTCTGGTTTTACCTGTTGGTAAACCATCTTTCATCACTGGAACTTCTTGTTCCACGACAATGATTCTGAAGATTAAATCTTCTAAGCCCATTGACTCGACACGTTTTTGTAAGTTATAAGCGACTTTTCTTTCGTGGGTGGAGTATGTAGATACCACATACCAGGCTTTATCACCTAATTTTGCTTCTTTATTTGCTTGTTGAGCTTCATCACCAATATCAGTATTGGTATCAGAGAATGCTGTTTTATTATTGTCTACCATTGTTTTGTCCTCCAATTAAATGCCTTTAAAAGCATCACTTAAGATGTCAATTAATTGCTTACCTGCTAAATCTTCTGCAAAAAGTAATAATCCAGTCACCGCAGCGATAATCACAACCACAATGATTGATGGAATTAACACTTCTCTTTTTGGCCATCTAACTCTTTTACCTTCTTTGACGACCCCTTTAAAATATTTTCCAAGTCCCATTATATGAGCCTCCTATTTACTAGCCTTATGAAGAGTCTGCTTATTACAGTTTTTACAGAACTTCATTAATTCTAGTCTTTTGTTATTTTCTTTGTTCACTGTTGTAACATAGTTTCGAGCTAGACATTCGGAGCAAATCAAAATCACTTTTTCTCTCATCTCTAACCTCGCTATGTGAATTACAGTAGCATTACTATATCACTAGCAATTTTTGATGTAAACAACAAAAAAGCACTTTTTTAGCGCTTTTATTAATAAAATATAGGATTTGAAGGTTAATTACTTAATAACTTTTTGATTCTTCAAAATATATAAAATAGAAATAGCGGTCGCTCCCACTAGAGCCACTACTGTAGCAATAACAATAATTGAAGATTGATCTAGCTTTTGTTTTTCTTCTTTGACCTTATTATGGTTTGGATAATATTTATTAACTAATGTTCTAATAACTTGCCCAATTGTGTAGCCTTCTTCCACCCCATCTGCTTGAGCGTTAACATAGTCTTTTTCTTCTTGGCTGAGCCCCATATAGACAATATACATTTCTTTAAATTCTTCTTTAGTGATATCACACACTGCAGGATGAGCTTCTCTAAAAGAGGCCCAATAATCTAAAAAAGGATGCTCGTCATTTAATCTAATTGCATAAGAAATTGAGGGAGTTTTGACAAAATTTAACTCAGTTTTGATGTTATTTTTGCCAAAAGCACCAAACATCATAGGAACTAGAAATAAAGGTAGAAGAAACTTTTTCATATTATCCTTTTTGTTTTATTAATTTATTAGATAAATACATTATATACGAAACTAGAAAAGTATTTAATGGAATATTAAAGAAGGCAACAATAATTTGACTGACTAAAATAATTAAAAAAGTCGAACCTGAAAACGCCCACCATTTCATTAATACTCCAAAACCCACCATAATCGTTAACTCAATTACAAAGCAAGCAAATCCAATAGAAAAAACGTTAATATTTATCTCGCGTTTTTTAAAAAATCTAGAGAGAAATATTTGAGTAAATAACGTAAGTCCAAGTAGGATAAGAGAGCCGACAGGAATTAAAATGCGGTAGACAAGCGCTAAATTAACATCATAATCTAAGGCAGAAAATAAAGTTAAGCCCACTAATAAAATAGTGAAAACCACTACCTCAATTGATAACAAAAGTTTTTCGTTTTTAATAGTTTGAAATAACTTATAAACAAAGAAACTCGCAAAACCTAATAAAGCATAAATAAAAGTGATTTGAAAAAATGGAGCACTACCAAACATTTTAGGATCAAAGATATAAAATCCCACAATATCACTAGCAGCGCCTACTAATAGACCAAACCAGGGACCAAGTAAAATTGAAGAAAAGATAATTAAAGCAGGCCCACCAAAAGAGATGCGGACAAAAGGCAAAACGGGAATATAATTCACCGCAAAGATTTTTTGAAATAAAGCGATGAGAATAATAAAAATGCCCGCAAGAGCGATTTTTTGAGTCATTGAAAGATTATAGATTCTTTTAAATTTCACCATTAGTTATCTCTTTTTTAACTAAGTTAGCAAAGGCTAAACTACCAGTAATTAAAATTACATCCTCTGGATAAGTTTCTTTAAGTGATTTAATTAATTTTTTATGGTCACTATGAAATTTATAATCTTCTAGATAAAGGAAATAATCGCTTTCCTCTCTAGCGCGATTATGGGCAAATGTTGTTAATAATAATTCCCCTAATAAACTTATTTCGGGAAGCATAACGGTAATATTTTTATCTTTAAAAGAAGCAAATACGATATGAACTACTTTACCAGGGAATACTAATTCCATATCTTTTCTTAATTTAATAATCGCATCTGGATTATGAGCCCCATCAATAACAAATGTTGGCTTACCTTCAAAAATATTAAATCTACTATCTAGAGTTGGTTTATATAATCCCTCTTTAACTGCGTTAATATCAACAGGATAAGTTTCTTGTAGAATATTTACTGCTTCTAAAGCTAAACAAGCGTCAGAAACGCTAGAAAAAGACTTAGAAGGGATTTTAACTTCGTTATAAGGACGATATTCAAAAGTATAGCCTTCATTAGTGAGATTTAAGCTATGATAATGATCGACTTTATAAATCTTGCTTTTAGTTTCTTTAGCTTTATTTACTAAAACATCTAAAGCATCTCCTTGAATTTCACCAATTAATAAAGGAACTTCGTTTTTAATAATTCCCGCCTTATGTAAAGCAATTTCACTAATAGAAACACCCAAGAAATTTGTGTGTTCACTAGTGATATTAGTGATAATACTTAAAATTGGTTTAAAGATATTAGTCGCATCAATCTCTCCACCCATTCCGCATTCAATAATCGCGATATCAACTTTTTGATCGATAAAATATTTAAACGCCATAAAAGTGATAATTTCAAAGCTCGATAAATCATATTTATCAAAATATTTTTTATATTCTTTAAAAGTATTTTCAACGTAACTAATAGAGACAAATTCATTATTTACTCTAATCATGTCTAACATAGATTCGTAACACGGGGAAATGAATAGCCCCACTTTTTTTCCGCTGGCGATATAAATATTATTTATATAGTTACAGGTACTACCCTTCCCGTTCGTGCCACTAACGTGGATACTAGGAATATCATATTTAAAGCCTATCTTACGTAAAAAAGCGTCAAAGTTATCTCTTTGATAATCATTACGGTTATAGCGATTAATTTCTTCTAAAACACTCATTTTATAAACCTTTATCTAATTCTCTTTGAATATCGCGTTTTTTAATTGTTTCACGCTTATCGTAATTATGCTTGCCTTTCGCTAGAGCAATCTCCACTTTTACTTTTCCTTTGGAAAAATAGATTCTAGTAGGAACTACAGTAAATCCTTCAGTTTTAATTTTTTGGGCCAGCCATCTAATTTGATGTTTATGTAAAAGGAGTTTTCTATTTCTTAAAGGGTCATGGTTAAATAGATTTCCATGATCATAAGGTTTAATATACATATTAATGATTTCTGCTTCTTCATTACGAATAACGACATAAGAATCATTAATTGTCGCTCCAGTCACTCTTAAAGATTTTATTTCTGTGCCTTTAAGTTCAATTCCTGCTTCCATAAAGTCAGTTAAGAAATAATTGAAATGCGCTTTTTTATTACTAGCAATAATCTTAATCCCTACGCTTTTCATTGAAATCTCCTAATCTATCAGTTAAAACATCATTTTTGAGTGAATATAAAAGTGAATCATTATAGTCTTTAATAAATTCTTTTTGGTCCTTAAACGGCACAAAATAAGAAGCTAAATAGAAGGCAATTAAGCACATAACCGCAAATAAAATATAGGAAATTGGAGAAACTAAATCTAGATATTTGCTAATTAAACAAGTAACTAGAACCACTCCTCCTACAGAAAGTAAACCCATAAAGGAGTTTTTACTCATTCCAATTAAAGTTGGCAGATAATTTTTAAATTTCATCTTTTTAGCAACTCCAAAAATAATTGCTTCACCAACTAAAATTAATATCACGAATATTGGTAAAGTCCACTCTCCTCCTTTAATCGCCCAAGACCTATAGAAATAAAATCTTAACGCTAAATAGACGACTGGACTAGCAACAACTAAGAAATTAATAATCGATAAGATAGTTGAAGTCTTTCGAGAATGATTTTTTGCAATACAAGAAATAATAAACGGCACAAATAAAGCGCAGATAAATAACAAAACAATAATATTGATTAAGAAATACATCGCATGTCTATTTTCTCTAAATAATGGGAAAACAAATAAAGCAACGCTCACCGCAATTAACGCCATAAATAATTTGGCTAGAGACTTACTAATTAAGCTAGACTTCATTGGTTTTGGTTTATTAACTTCAATTACATCATCACCTAAAGTCTGATGCTTATAATGCTTCCATTTATTCATCATTGGTAAATAAAAGAACGCAGCAATTAATAAGCCTAACGTACTAGTGGTTAAAAACATAATACTTTCCATCACTGCATAGCCAAGTAAAGCTAAACCAATAATTAAGAATATGAAGGCAAATCTCGCATCTTTTTTAATTAAGCGAATAAAGCAATATAGATAGTAAACAACAAATAAGAACAAGAAAGTTATTCCTAAAACACCGAAATTCATTAAAGCTTGGATATAGCCAGAATGGGCAGATAAAGTAGTTATACTAGATCCTTTATAAGCGTTCCAAAATCCACCTATAATGTGATTAGCGTTTTTAAAGCCAAAGCCAAAGACGAGATTTAAAGGATGTTCACCAATATAAGATATTGAACTACTCCAAGTGAATGTTCTCATTGATAAGGTGTCGAATTTAGCGGATGTAAAATTGAAATATAAGAATCTTAAAAATGAGGAGAAGCCTCCTAAATTATAATTGAGTCCCACCGCTAATAAGACAACAATAGAGCACATAATAGTTAAATATAATGTTAATAAAGCTATTCCTCTACCATAGTGCTTTTTAATAGTGAAAATAATCTCAATTAAGAAATAGATGCTTAAAGAAGCAAACATAATCGCTACTGCTGTTAAAGAAGCAACCACACAAGTAAAGAATCCCAAATAGAACATTGAGATATAAGAGAAAACATTCTTTTTATAGTAGTTAAGTCCAAAGCAAGAGAAGATGCCTAACAAAAGCATCAAACTATACATATTTGGATTCCAGAATATGGACTTAACGTCATAGGGCAAATTACTCGCTGTCAAATTATAAATAATGTGGTCTGTTTCTTTAATCCAAGAATAGATTGTGGTTAATAAGCAGAAAATGATAATGATGATATAGATAATTTTAATCTTTCTAATAGAAGGGTGATTCTTTGTGAAATAGAATAAAATCCCATAAATAGAAATTAAATAGATTGCTAAAGATAGAGTCTGAATAACTTTATCTGAGTTAGTAACACTATATTCAAAATGCTGAACCCCATCTAATATTGCTCCTGAGAACTGCCAAATCGCGATACATCCACCCATAAAGCAGATAAGTAAAATAGACATTAAAACATAATCTAACGTCACTTTGTTTTTGATATGTTCAATTATGAAATAGGCTAGATAACAACTTAAAGCGATAGAAAAATACATTAAAAAATGAATTTTAGATAACGGACCAATTGGGTGAACTGATAAGAAACCAACATCCTCTAAAATCAAACAAGTCGCGATTAAAGCGACGTATAATAATATATTAGACAACGTAAATTTTAATTTACCCATTTGAATATGATTATAATGACTAGATGTCTAATTGTCTAATTATTATTAAATAATTCTCTAATTAGATAGATTATGTTAAAGCAAAAAAAGAAGCGTTAAGGGGGATTAACGCTTCTAAGGGGATTTATAAGATACTAAAATCTTATACAATTAATTGGGTGACAACTTCTTCTACTTTTTCTCTATCACACTTGAAGGAGATTGCGAATTCATCAAATAAAATTGATTCTGCGTCTTTTAACATTTGTAAATCAGTAGGGCCTAATTTTACAAGTTGTCCATGAGAGTTGTAATAATTGAAGAAATATAATTGTCTAGATAAGTAGGCGAGATCATAGACATTACCGCTTAAAAGCTTTTTCTTATACAAATCTCTTCTTTGTTTAGTGTTGCTGATAAATCCAGCTTCAACGGTCTTCATATAGTTAATGACTTCTTTAGCCTCAGTCTCATTCATCACTGGACGAATGATATTTTCAGTTCGTGATTTTAAAACGTAAATATTTTCTTTTGGATTTTTACGTGAGACAATCACGAAATATTGGTTTCCAGCGATCTCAGTTTCTCCGACAATCTTGGAAAGTCCTTCTCGGCAATGAACAACAATTTCATTAACTTTGAATTCCATGACATAATTATGCCAAAAAAATAGCGTTTTTTCAATTACTTTTTTTAACCAAATTTTGAAAAGTATTGATGTATTCTATATTTTTTTGATGTTTTTGATTGACTTAAATATACTACATTTTGAATATAAAAAGGCCTAATTTGTTTAGGCCTAATGTGAGTTTTTTTTAAATTACAGACTACGCAATTTTTGGTAACTTCCAAATATCTTTAACGTAAGATTCAATGGTGCGGTCACTAGAGAAGAATCCACTACTAGCGATATTGATTAAACACATAGTAGCCCATTTATCTTTATCTTGATATAGGCTAGAAGCTTTTTCTTGGGCTTCGATATAGCTTGGTAAATCTTTTAAGATAAAGTATTGGTCGTTATTATTCATAATCTCATCAAAGATCATTCTAAATTTATCTGGTCTATAACTTGTCCATTCACCTTCGAACAAAGAATCCATAATCGCTTTAATTCTAGAATCTGAATTATACATATCCCAAGGAGAATATCCACCTGTACGATTAAATTCTTCTACTTCTTCATTTTTAAGACCAAAGATTACTTCGTTTTCTTCTCCTGCTAAATCAACGATTTCAATATTTGCTCCATCTAAAGTTCCTAAAGTAATGGCTCCATTCATCATAAATTTCATATTACTAGTGCCACTAGCTTCTTTTCCAGCAGTAGAGATTTGTTCAGAAATATCAGCAGCAGGAATAATTAATTCCGCTAAGGAGACACCATAATTTTCAATAAAGACAACTTTTAAATATTTAGAAATATCTGGGTCATTATTAACAACCTTAGCAACCGCTAAAATTAATTCGATAATCTTTTTAGCGTAGGTATAACTTGGTGCAGCTTTCGCCCCAAATATATAAGTATGAGGATAGATTCTGAAGTTAGGATCAGACTTCATTCTTTGATATAAGTAAATAATATGGAAGACATTCATTAATTGTCTCTTATAAGCGTGTAACCGCTTGACTTGAACATCAAAGATTGAATTCACATCAACGTCAATGCCGTTATGTTCTTTGATGTATTTAGCGAGTTTCTTTTTGTTTTCGAGTTTGATGTCTTGGAATTCTTTGATGACTTTCTTATCGGTCGCATATTTCTTAAATTCAGAAATCTTCGACATATCAGTAATCCATTTATCTCCAATTTTAGAGGTGATTAAATCCGCTAATCTTGGATCGGAATTAAGTAACCATCTACGATGGGTGACACCGTTCGTTTTATTATTAAATTTCTCAGGCATATATTTATAAAATTCTTTAAATGTATTAGCCTTTAAAATTTCTGTATGTAAAGCAGCAACTCCGTTCACTGAGAAAGCGGTATAAATCGCTAAATTAGTCATATGAATTTGTCCGTCTTTAATAATATTCATCGCGTAGCGATCCCAGTCAGGAACTCCAGCGTTATTCATTTCAATATTAAATCTACGGTTAATTTCTTCAATGATCATGAAGATACGTGGAATTAAAGTTTGCACATAAGTAATAGGCCACTTCTCTAAAGCTTCCACCATAACAGTGTGATTAGTGTAGGCCATACATTGAGTAACTTCTTCCCAAGCTTCTGCCCATTCCATATCGTATTCATCAAGCATGATTCTCATCATTTCAGGAATCGCTAAAATTGGGTGAGTGTCATTTAATTGGAAGACATATTTTTGGTGAATTCCTTTTAAAGTGCCGTGATGTCTATAATAAGAATCTAAGGCGCTTTGTAAACCAGCAGAGACCAAGAAATATTGTTGTCTAAGTCTTAAAATACGTCCTGATTCAGTTGAATCATCTGGGTATAAGCCGTGGCATAACTCTTCTAAAGCGTTACAGTATTCTTTAAAAGGCATGTTCTTTGGTAAAGAATGATTACTTGGCTCAGCGTTCCAAAGTCTTAAAGTATTAGTGACATTATTTCTATAACCAATAACTGGCATATCATATGGGACTGCTCTAATGCAAACTGCATCCGCGATTCTAATACCGTAAGTTCCATCTTTCTTTTGATAAGATTCTGGGTGTCCATAGAATTTAACTTCTACCGCGTATTTAGAACGTCTAACTTCCCAAACATTACCGTTAACTAACCATTGATCAGGTAATTCGACTTGTTTACCGTCTTTAATTCTTTGACGGAAGAAGCCGTATTCATAACGAATACAGTTACCATTACCGATATAGCCTAAAGAAGCAATAGAATCTAGAAAACAGGCAGCAAGTCGGCCTAAACCACCATTACCAAGTCCAGCGTCGCTTTCTTCATCTTCTAAGGCATTAATATCGATGCCTAATTCTTCTAATCCTTCTTTGACCATTTTATATAAGCCAAGGTTTTGGATATTGTTATTAAGCATTCTACCCATTAAAAATTCCATCGAGAAATAAATTAAAACTTTCTTTCCCTTGGTCGTACTTTCTAAGTGTGTATTATTCCAGTCAACGTTCGCGTAATCTCTAATCATTTCGCCTAAGATAGTGTATTGTTCATTAACTCCACTATCTTTGACTTCAACTCCATAACGTTGAAGTAAACGATCTTGAAATTCCTTCTTAAAATTTTGTTTGCTACTAAACATAGTAAACCTCCTATTTATAATAAATAAATTATTATTTTCTTCTTTCTTTAAGTTTAAAGATACATGCTCCCATAGAAGCAAGTTTGATATTTAAATAGCCGTAGAAAGTATTTATTGGGCCACCATTATATTGGTTTGCACCACCATAAATATCTTTATCGCTATTAAAGATTTCTTCATATATTCCTTCTACTTCCACAGGAATTCCGAAGTTATCATAGTAATTTGTAGTCATATTAAAGACAAAGATTAAAACTTCATCATCCACTCTACGAGTGAAAGCAAAAACACTATCGACGTTATTATCAACAATTAACCACTTAAATCTTTCTGGGTTGTGTTCTTGATAATACATTGCTTTATGCGCTCTATAGATTAAGTTTAAGTCTTTATATAATCTAGAAATTGAATCATGAGCAGGGAACGCTTTAGATTCCCAAGGTAATGATTTATTTTCATTCCATTCATCAAAGCTCGCAAAGTCATTACCCATGAAGTTAAGTTTCTTACCTGGATGAGCGAATTGATAAGTAACTAAGTTTCTTAGAAACGCAAATTTTTGATAATAGTCACCCCACATCTTATTGAGTAAAGTGCCTTTACCGTGCACTACTTCATCATGAGAAAATGGAAGCATAAAATTATCACTATAGAAATAAGCCATAGAGAAAGTAAGTTTATTATGCTCATATTTCTTATAGATTGGGTCTAATGCGTAATACTTTAAAGTATCATTCATCCAGCCTAAATCCCATTTATAGTCAAACCCTAAGCCGTCTTGTTCAGTGGCTCTAGTAACTCCTGGGAAATCACTACTATCTTCGGCAATCATCATTACTTGGTCATGATATAAATGCATCTTGCCGTTAAGACGTTTAATAAATTCAATCGCTCCTTCATTACGACCGTCATTCTTATTGCCGTTCCAGAAGATTAAATTGCTAACTGCATCAATTCTAATGCCGTCAGCATGAAAATATTCAACAAAATAATTAACCGCACTCATTAAGAAGGATCTCACTGGATCTTTTCCTAAATCAAATTGATAGCTTCCCCAAGGGGAAACACGGTGCTCATTATTGTATTCAAATAAATATCCACCATCATAATTAGCTAATGCCCAACTATCAGTGGCAAAATGTACTGGAGCAAAATCAACGATAATGCCAATACCTTCTTGATGGAGTCTATCCACTAAAGACATAAATTGATAAGGATTACCGTATCTAGGGTCAATTGAGAAGAAGCCAGTAGCTTGATAGCCCCAGCTACCAGTAAATGGATGAGCGACGACCGGCATCACTTCAATATGGGTATAACCCATACCTTTAATATATGGGATTAATTCATCAGCGATTTCTTCATAAGATGAGAATCTATCTCCATGGTTTTTAAGCCAACTTCCTAAATGCATTTCATAAATGGATACTGGTTTATCAAAGTTTCTGTCTCTACCTTTTAAGAATTTTTTATCATGCCAGGCAAAGTCTTCAATATTGAATGTTCTACTACAAGTATTTGGGGCGATTTCGCAAAAGAAGGCGTATGGGTCAATCTTATCAACGTATTCTCCTTGAGCGTTTTTAAAATGATATTTATATGATTGATAGTTTGTTGCTCCTGGCACAAATACTTCCCAGACTCCACAGCTATCAACCTTATTCATTTTGTGAGAATAAATATCCCAGTTATTAAAATCCCCAATAACCGAAACATCATCCGCACATGGAGCGTATAGTCTAAAAACGACACCATCAACTCCGTCTTGTTTAACAAAGTGCGCACCAAAATATTTGTAGGCATCAATACTTTGGCCCATTAAGTAGTTAGAAAAATCATATCCCATAAAAAATCACCTTACTAATTATATAATATGCTTCTTATTTTTTTAATAAAAATAATATGAAAGTATATATCTATAGAACAAACTAGATGCGCTTATTTTATAAGTATAAAATACCAGTGAACTTATGCAAAAAATGCATAGGTTGGGTTTGGTCGAAAATTTCAGCGGAACAAGTTTGTACAAAAAATGTATCAACTAAAGAACAAGTGCGGAAAACGCATTGGTTTGATTAAAGTATGATTGCAAAAAATGCAATCGTAGTAATTTTAGGGGGCGCAATTTAGTAAAAAAGAGTTGCCAAGGAATGCATGGCAACTCATATATACTATTTAAACCATTTATAATCTGGATATTTAATTCTCTTAGTCCAGTTATGATCTTTAAGTTTCCATTCCCAGTTAGGGGATCCTACTGTTCCTGGATAATTCATTCTCGCTCTATTATCTAACTTCAATAAATCTTGAAGTGGGAAAATAGTCATTAAAGATGGAATAGTGAATATATATTTCACTATCTCATCATATAATTTCTTATCATTAGTGACCCCTAATCTTCTTTTAATAAAGGCCTTTTGGTCTTCATTAAGATTTAAGAACCAACCATATAAAGTTTCATTATCGTGAGTTCCTGGATAGACAATTTGTCTATTAGTGCTTTCATTATTTAAATCAAAGATCGTGAATTCACTAATAAACATCCCTGGAAGATTAAATCGATCTCTAAGCTCTAATACTTCAGGTCTTAAATCACCTAAATCTTCCGCGATTAATTGAGTGTTAGGATATTTCTGATATAAAGCATTAAAAAATTCGTCTTGAGGTCCAATTTTCCATTCACCGATTCTTGCATCAGTCGCGTCTCCTGGAATCACATAATATGTATCAAAGGCTCTAAAATGGTCAATTCTAAGTAAGTCACATAAATTCATTAAATAGCCGACACGGTCCACTAATAACTTATAGTTATCTTCTTTCATTTTTTCAAAGTTATAAATTGGAGTACCCCAAAGTTGACCAACATCACTAAAAGCGTCAGGGCCTACTCCACCTACTTCAAATAATTTGTTATCTGGACCAATAGAGAATTGATCTCTATTAAGCCAACATTCAACCCCGTCAAAGCCAACATAGAACGGCATATCGCAAATGACCTTAATGCCTTTTCTTTTCGCATAACTTAAAACATGTTTCCACTGCTTTAAAGCCACGTACTGCATAAATATAACAAAATTAATTTCATCTAATAATTTTACAGGTGGACAAGTATGAGTGAGATAGTAATCTCTATCTTCTGCTCTCCACTCATTCCACTGCTTATTATCGTTATGCCATTTGAATACTTCAAATGTCGCATAAGGCATTACCCATTTATTTCTCACTTTAAATTTATGAAGTGTTTCTGGTTGTTTCTTCATAAATTTCTTATAAGCAAGATATAAATATTTCTTCTTATATTCACCAACATTATAGAAATCAACACTACTAGTATGTTCTAAATAAGCAGGCACTCTTTTAATTAAGCCTTGTTTAGTTAAATAATCTAAAGAGATATATCTAAACTCTAAAGCATTAGAGCAAGTAGACATATATGGAGAATATCCTGGCCCTAATGGGTTAAGAGGAAGAACTTGCCAATATTGATATTTATTCTTATGTAACCAATCGATGAATTTATAACATTCATCACCAAAATCACCAATGCCGTGTCTAGAAGGAAGAGAAGACACCGCAAGTAAAACACCTAATTTCTTATTCATAATATATTCATATATCCTTATTTATAAAATAATATTAATTCTATTTATTAATAATATCAATATGATTGGGACAAAAAATATAAAAGGCAGCCCATATAGGACTGCCAAGTTATAGTAATCACTTGCTATATATTAATTACGAGTGATGATGAAACGGTTGTTGAAGTTACAGTAATATTCAATGGAATGCTTATTATCGTTCACTGAATATTCATCATTGACTTGTAAATTATAGAGATAATGTTCCTCATAGTAATCAAACATATAGTTAATAGCTTCGGTTCTAGAGGCGAACATTGACCTCTTAAGTTTAACAGGTCTTCCCTGAACAATCGCTTCAAGGGTATAGTATTTCATTTGTATTACCTCTCTTTCAGTAGTTTATCGTCGTGCTTAGGACGAGAGGTCTTACCAATGAAGAACATTATTCTAGTCCTTTTTATAAAATAGTCAATAGGAATACAAAAGAATTTTATCTATAAATAGATAACATATAATTTTATAAAAAATATTTTTCAATTTAAAAGCGATCCAAATGGACCGCTTATTTAATTATATTAAATAATTAGTTTTCTTTCTTTTTTCTAAAGAGGAAATATCCACCAATAGCTGCTAAAGCAATAGAAGAAATAACAATAATGATAATTGCGGTTCCACCATTTTCACCAATTATGGAACTAAGAATTCTGGAATTGGCTGATGCTGAATTAACACTTCTTAACTCATTAATTACTTCCGCAAAAGTAACGGTTGTATCTGCTCCAGAGGAAGATGTGTCCTTATATGTATAAATTGTTGCTGAATCGACATAAGTTTTAGCGGATGCAGTTAATCCATCATATCTATCAACCCATGTCTTAGCATCAAGACCACAAATACTATATTGCTTAACACTACCACTTGATGGAACTGCTAATCTTGCAGTATTCAAGTCATATACAAATGCTGCAGCAGCACCATAAGTAGAATCACTTCTCCAAGAGCTTCCATCATGCCAGTAGTAATTTCCTTCTACATAAGACATATCGCCTGATTGATTAGATCCACCATCATTAAAAATGAAATTAGATTTAGAGGAATTTACGTATTCAAATGTCACCTTTTGGAGCATGCCGCCATTAAATTTGAGGTTTGAGTCACTAATAGACACGCTGGTTCCAGGCCAAGAACCATTTAAATATATTTCTTTTGAACCAATTTTTTCGAATGTATAAACATTAAGGGCTCCCCAATCAAATGCGTCAACGTAGACTGTAGCAGTTTTTACATCATTATGAGTATAAGCAACCCATCCAACATCATGAACATACATTTTATGGTTAAAGCTATCAGTTGTTGTCCAAGAACTAAATGGTTGTTGCTGACTAACCCAAGCTGATCCATTGTATAGTTGGATTTGCATAGTATCTACACCACCATACTTGACATTATAATCAGCTCTTAAAATATAGTACTCAGTTGAACCTCTTGTGTATGTATATCTCTCTGGAGTAAACTCATAAGTCCACCAAGTACCATTATCTCCAATATTTAAATTTAACTTGACAGTATAACCTTGAAGGGTAGATGCTTGAACAGCATAATATAAATAATAATCACCTTCCGCATTAACAGCCTTAACATCATTGGCATGATTAGCACCAGCAAATGCACCAACGCCTAAAAGCGCAGCAAATGCCGTAGCAAAAAGCATTTTTCTTTTAGCTCTCATAAATAAAACCTCCCGAAAGTTCTATAAATGTAGATTGTTGATAGTTTACCTTAACTTACAATTTATAACAACACTTTTTATAAAATAAAAATAGAATTAGAATCATCAAATTAAAAAAGGCGACAAAGTCGCCTTCTGTATCAAATTCTATCTAACATTATAACTTTCGGGAGTCGATAGAAATTGTTACCTTAATCGTTTTTCTTCTTCTTAAATAAGAAGTATCCGCCTATAGCAGCGATAGATACTGAGCTAATAACAATGATAGCAATCATGCTACTTGAATTTTCTACAGTTTGAGTAATAGGATTAACACTGATAGCAGCGGCTCTAGGAGTAGAACTACTATTCACTATAAATCGCACTAAGCTTGAATGAGCTGCTACTGCATGATCATATGTTGCAAGTGCTTTGCCTAAATTATCACCATTTGGATCAGCAGTTGCTCCGTAAACGTAATCTTTTGCATCGTTGGAAAGTTTTCCATATTCTGTCGCACATGACGTCCAACCACTTGGAAGAGTTTTACCGGTAGCATCGCATCCAACATGAGTATTAAAATATGTTGCCCATCCATCAGCGTCAACTATATCTTGTCTTGAAATCCATAATCTTTTAGTTTCGGTATCAAAATAGAAATCGTATGTACCAGCAATTTCGCATTTAATATTTGGATTTTGATCACTTCTTTCGGTTTGACTTCCGCCCGAAATAGCATTTGCTAACGCATCTGGTCTGCCATAATATCCAGACCAAACGCCGTCACCTGCAAGCATTTTGAATTCTTCATCTTTTTCTAAACTAACAGAACCTGATACTTCTGGATTACCATCACCATTTATACCAATTTTTGATAATGTGGTTTTTGTACCAAAACTTGAAACTAAACTGCTTCTGACTTGTGCCGAAACTGTCCATTGAGAGGTACTTGGATTATCCCAACCGTTATCGATGTAAGTCGCTTCATTCCATCCTAAATCACTAGTTTGATTCCATTTTTGATTCCAATTACCGCTTGTCGCAGCCGGATTCATTCGAACCCAAATTAATTTAGTTGGTGTAAAACTTATAGAATAATCGAATTTGTATAACAACGTGCTAGTTGATGAGGTTTGTAAAGAAGTCCAATAGTTGTTTGTATCATCAGTGATATAAGCACAAATTTTTGCACCGCTTTGAAACCAGTTGTGGTTTGAAGCAAATTTAACTATTAAACTCCCAGAAGCCCCAGCAGCTTCAACTTTAGTAGCGTTACCTTTTTGATAAGCAACAGAAACACCAATACCAGCAGCTAAAACTGTTGATAATAATAATCCACCAATAAGTTTTTTAAGTTTCATAATTTTTCACTTGTCACTAGAGTTTCTAGCGACTACTCCTTCCTAGAAGTTAAAACAAGTAAGATATCTCATTGTTTTGAGAACTGTCACTTCAGGAATTTTATTCCTAAAGTATGATGAAAGTTGTAATTAATATACCCCCCCCCCGTCGCTTTGTCAACACATAAATATCATTATGCTAAGCATAATGGTATTATGTTATTTAACCTCAAAATACATTATTTCTTCACGTTACTCAAAAGGGACAAAATTATATTTCTATTTGTATTTTTAAATGCACCTCATATATAAATGTATTTGCTTATTAATAAAAATAATTAAGCACAATAATTTTTACTTCTTTCTAAAGATCATTTTGTTTAAATTAATCAAATTTAAGTTATTAAACTCATAATTATTTATCTAATAATTGTTATCTAGATTTAAAGCCTATTTAAGACAGGTTAAAGCAAAAAACGTTAATTTATTCAACTTTACTACAAAAGCGTCTTAAATCAGCCTTTATGCGCGATATATACGCACACAAATTAAAAGCGGACCAAACGGCCCGCTTAGACTAGATTAACTAGTTAATTATTTTTGTTTTCTCTTTTTGAAAACTAATAAGGTTGTAAATGCAAGAGCACTAACAGCAGCAATAGAGATCACAATAATCATTGTAGAATTATTAACATCACTAGAGGAGAATGTTAAAGAAGATTGTCTAGCTTCGACCTTTTGTCCCCAGATGAAGTCCTTAAACATTCCTGTGCCATATTTTGTAATAATATAAGCATATCTAGCAACCATTCTTAATTTAGCGTCATCGGATTCTTCATCTCCGCCATTAAATCCAACATCTTTAATGTCTTGAATTTCATCTTCTGATAAGCCTTTAAAACCTTCTTCAAATTGTGACCACAATAATTGTAAGGTTTCTAAATCAGTTTGTGTACCTTGAGCGTGACAAACTGTTCCAGTATGACTTAAGAAATCTTCAATATAAGCATATTCACCACCATTGAACCAAACTTTGTTTTCATCATTAACGTAGAACGCATATGTTCCAGGAACTGTGAATGCAAAGTTAGTATCTTCATCAATATGGACAAACGCAGGCTCTTCTTTATGACCCATTTCATAAGTAGCAGGAGCCCAACCAGGTGTTCCTGAACCAGCATCTGCAACAAATTCTAATGGTTTAACAACAAATGGATTATCATCAGTAGTACCTTCTGGAACTTCTACTGCACCTGTGCATTTATTACCAGCGGATGTACCTAATTTCATTGAGTTTTCAACTGAGAATGTTTCATCTTCTCCACCAGCTAAGTACCATCCAAGTTGCATAGCCTTTATATAGAGCGACATATTAGATTCAACAGGGGTAACTCCAGATTCAAATGGAACTGTACAATCAGAGTCGCTATAGACACCTAAAGCAACATATCCTTCTGGAGTAACATCAGGAACAGTAAATGGTTGTCCTTTAATGACATCAGTATCTTCATATAACGCACTTGTTTCACCTTGACAATAACTACCAGCGTATTGTTTTGCAAAAACTGTTACTGTTACTCTTTCAGCATGATTAACAACGTCAAATAAGAATTGATTATTAACGTATTTTGCATAAACATCATAAGTTCCATCAGCGGTGAATTTTAAATTATGACCAACTAATGTGCCAACTTCAGATTCACCATCTTGTAAAGAGGCCCATTGTTCAAATGGAGATCTATCAGTATAGTAACTGCAAATTCTAATTTCATCATTTGCTTTTGCTTCAAAACCAATAAATTGAGCCACATCACCTTCATATAAATCTTCAGTGCTCATTTTGTTAGCGGCAACATATTTCCATTCGCTAGCAGAGCCTTTAATATAGTAGCCTTCAGAAGCAGGAACTTCTTGAGCAGCATCTGACCATTGAACTTTAAAGCATCCAGATTCATCAGTTTCACTCAAAAGTTGTAAATATGCTTTTGCACCTTCTTGGCTAATATCTACGGTTTGTGAAGCAACGCCATCATTAATAATAAAGCTAGCGTCTACTGGAACTGTTACAGACTTGCCGTTAACAGCTAATCCTGGCCACTCAGCATTTTTGCCATCTTCATTCCAAGCATAAACATTATATGTATCAAATTTTTTAGCGTAGCCATCATCAATTGTATATGTAGCTGTTTCTTTATCAACAAATCTACCATAGACGCTACAATCAGAAGTGATTTCGGTTACTTTAGTTTTATAATCTGATGCTGTATACCACCCATCAAATGTCTTTCCGTAAGTATTATCCTTTAAAACTGGAGTAGAACCGTCAACAACATCAATAGCAGTTTCTGCAGTTCCGTCGACTACTGGAGTAACTTTATGAGTTTGACCGTCTGGAGTATAAGTCTTCCATGATCCATCATAAATTTTTCCATTATAGGTAGATACCGCTGTCCATGTATCGAATGCCACAACTTGGCTTATCCATGTTCCTCCATCATATTGTTGAAGTTGCATAATGCCAAGACCATCATACTTATCAGTAAAGGAACAAGTATAAACAGGAACACCTCCAAAAGTATTATCTGTTTTGGTCATTTCAAAAGTTTCCCAAGGATCTGAATCATAACTACCATAACGAACATTACATTTAACTGTATATGATGTTGTAACAGCATAATAGATCGTAGTCTTGGTTGCTGCTTTAACTTCAGCAACTTCATTTTGATGTGCACCAACGGCAACACCAACGCCTAAAGCCATTGCTAAAGTCGTAGCAAAAATTAATCCTTTCTTCATTATAAAAATCTCCTTTTGTTTTTTATTAAAAAACGATTAACACTTATATTTTACTATTTTTATTTTATACTGTAAATTATTTCTATTTATAGAAAAGATATTTAGACAATAAATAATAATGTTTAGTACATTTTCATATGAACGAGTCATACTTTTTAGAATATACAAAATTTATTTATTAATTAAATAGCCATATTAAAAGCGGACCCGGAGGCCCGCTTATGATGATAATTATTTGAAATTATTGAGGGTTATATTCTTTCCAAGAGGAACAGCTATAGGAATAAGTTCCGCTAGTACAAGTCATATTTTCAGTTTGATTATAAATTCTACCAGTGACATCTCCTTTAGTGCTCCAATTTGGAGTAGCTGTACCTTGGATACATCTTACTAATAAGAAGCCTGTTAATTCTTCATCAACTGTAAATGTAGCGGTAGTTCCAGAAATTGTTAATGCTTTCCAAGAACCAGTATCGTTAGCTGACCATACCCAAGCAAAGATTACACAACCATCATTTTGAATCCAAGTTGGTAAAGAGGTCACAGTATAAGTAATATCATCTTCAATTGGAGTATCTCCTCCACCATCAGCATAATAGAGTTTAATGTGGTTACCTTCTCCATGTTCAACATATAAGTCGACATAATAATTGCCAGTCACTAAGACTTTTAAATTGCCTTCGCTTGTTGTGGTCCAGTGAGTTGCATCTTCTGTATATCCTTCATTAGATCCAATAAATGCTTCATCAGCTACAGAATAGACTTTTAATTCAGTATTAGCGCTTAATTCAATAGGTCCAAGACTATAATGGTTGTCATCAAGAGAATCTTGATTCATCGCATATTGCTCATCAATTTCCCAGGCACCGTTAATACCTTCAACATAATATAAGGCTTCTGGGGATGGAGATGGAGATGAGTTAGCCTCAACATAAACTGACCAACCTCTATTTTGATCTAAGCATTTAACATAAATCTTATAAGTACCTTCAGTATTAACAACAACATTATCTGGATGACTCATTTGACCTTTAGCAAATGCACCAACAGTGTCTTCATAAGCGACTTCCCAATATAATGTTTCTCCACCAATGACAACTTTAAATTGATTATCTTTAACAAATGTAACTGTTGCTTCATATTGAACAATAACATCATCACTCTTAGGAGCGGTAGATACTTCAAACTTCATTGCTTTAGAAGCATCGCTTCCCCAATAATCAGCTGTACCAGTAGCTGTACCAGTATGATAATCAGCATTACCAACAAGATAAGGAATACCATCTTCGAATGTTTTTGGAAGTGGGGCGTCAGTAGAGATAGTAACTATTACTTCTACACTCTTCCAGCTATCAGTAAAGACAATCTTAGCAGTACCAGCGTTTTCTCCTGCGGTAACAGTGAATTTATAATTTTCACTACCTGTTCCACGAACAACACTAATTAAGGAACTACCTTCAGTTATTTCATAAGATAGGTCTCCTTGCCAATCGTGTGCTTCTAAAACAGTGGATTCATTAATTTGAATTTGTGGTGTGGTATCAGATAAGTTCAATTCATGACGTCCAACATAAATGCTATACCATCCTTCAGGATGTTCGTTAGTATATTGCGCGTGATAGATTGCATAATATCCAGTACGGTTAACTAAGATATTATTATCAGCAGTCACTGACATATCTGGAGAAGTACCAACGAAGGCCCCTTCATTTACTTTATATTCACCAATACGATATGTACCAGTTGTGTAACCATCAATTTCTAAATATGCTGAGGCATTACGTAACTTCCAAAGATCGCCTTGGTTAAATTTCACAATCGCTCTTCTTTCATATAATAAGGTATCATGAGGTGTTTGAACGACTTCATTAACGGCCTTAGCTTGATTGGCTCTATCCCAGCTACCAGTTGAGGAAGCTTTAGAAACACCACTAGAATAATCAGCACTACCAACGATATAAGTCATATCGCTACTAAATGGAATTTCTGGAACACTAACAGTAATTTCTTTAGCGGCACTGACACCTAAAACAGTAGCAGTAATAGTAACTACGCCATCACTAACTCCACTAACAGAGCCAGATTCATTAACGGTAGCAATATCAGTGTTACTACTACTATAAGTGACATATTCACTTGGAACGCCGCTAGGATCAGTAGAAACACTTAATTGAATGCTGCTACCAACATTAACTTCATTAGCCCCAGAAATAGAAACAGTATCAACTTCATAACCAACTGATAAATTCACAGTCTTACTAACTCCGCTTCGAGTTTCGGAAACTGTTAAGGTGGTTGAACCTATTGCACTAACAGCAAATAATTTGCCAGCTTCATTAACTCGAGCAACAGTTTCATCTGCTACTTGGAAAGTGAAGTTAGGAATAGAAGCAACAGGATATCCAGCTTTATCGGTTGTATATTCAAATGGAATAGTTATATTACTTCTTCCATTTCTATTAGTTAAACTAATATCATCAAGAAGAATATTTTGAACTTTGACTTCAAAGACATTAACAGTCATTTTTTCACTAGTAATAGTTCCTTCTTTGCCTTTGGCGGTCGCATAGATCTTTGCGCTACCAGTAGCTAAAGCGTGGACAATACCAGTATCTTCTTCAACAGATAATATAGATGGATTATCAGAATAATATTTAACTTCTGGATGAGTCACTTCAACATCTAGTTCATTAGCTCTAATAGCCTCAGCCTTCATAGTAAAGTTATGACCAATTTCGACTTCAGATTCAAATTCAGTAATACGAACTGTATCTGGATAAATTGTGCGGTCAGCGACTTCCACAGTTAATTCAATAGCTTTATTAATATAAGCACTACTAGCGGTAATGATAACGTTACCACTAACATCTTTAGTGGTTAAAACACCATCATCGTTAATAGTTGCGATATCTTCGTTAGATGAATGCCAAGATAATTCTGTTTCGGTAGTGTCACTTGGAGAGTATCTCACTAAGTTTTCTAATTGATATTGATGATTAAAATCAGCAGGTAAATTATCTTGAACGAAATAAATATCAGTTACAGGAACATAGACTTCAACAGTTAAATTAATTGGTTCAAATGAAGCTTCTTTATTAGAACATGTAATTGTGGTTTTACCAGCTTCTAAAGCAGTAACTACACCTTTAGAAACAGTAGCAACACTTTCATTACTACTAGCCCAACTTAATGCTCCTTTAACTGCTTTAGCAGGTTCAATAGAGTATTGATATGCATGAGTTTCTCCGTGAGGAATATAAATGGATTCTTCCCCACTTTCAAAACTAACTTTGGTAATAGGGACACTATAATCAACCCATTCAGTATCAATATCTAAATCAGAATCATCATAATTAAGTCCAATTGAGCCATTACCTCCACAAGAAGTAAGAGTTAATCCGGCAAAAGCTAAAGCAAATAAGTAGTATCTTTTCTTCATATTCACTGCCTCCTATGCTGGTAAAACAGGGACATCAAACCATTGTCCGTACAAAGTAACGGTATAAGACATCATTGGTAAATCTGCAATGACGTCTTTATTCATATCCCATAAATTATCTTTTGTATCGATGATTGGATGAGTAGACCAACCGATGAAATATGGGAAGGCAGGATCCATTGCTTGAGAATTATTCACAGTTGGAATTAAGGAATTGCCTTCAGCATCTTTTGCTTCGATTAATGGTCGATCATAATACCAATCAAATTTTGCTAATAATTTAGTTTTAGTAGTATCTTTTGGATCAGCGTTATTGTAATCGATATAGAAATAGACTGTATATTCTTTATCGATTGGTTTTTCTTCCTCTATAACAACTATGTGACATTTAGCAGAACCATCTCCAGCAGTAACTAAAACATCAGCTTTACCTTTGGCTTTTGCTTTAACTACACAAGCGGAAGTGGTAGATTGTGTAATTTCAATAACAGTAGTATTACCAGCATCAAAAGTTGCATCTGCTAAAGGAGAAACAGTAGCGGTTAAGTTAAATTCTTCACCAACTGATAAAGTTCTACTAGAGGAAGATAAAGTAATTTTGGTTGTACCTGGCTCAGGAGTTGGTCCTGGACCTGGATCAGGAGTAACACTAGGAACATAAATTTCACAAGTTGCTAATTGATATCCTGCAATAAAAGAGATTTGTGTAGTGCCACTACCAACAACTTCAACAAAGCAGTTATCAGTTTCATAATCTGGAGATATACGAGCAACACTAGTCTTGCTAGATGCCCATCGTTTTGAAACTTCAACTTCTTTATCGTCTCTAAATTTAATTTCACCAAATAAAACGAAGGAATCACCAATAGAGGCTGTCAAGTATTCTTCAGAAATAGAAACTGATTCCACCATCTTATTATTATTAGATGTACTGCTTGAACCACCAGTTTCACCACAAGATGCTAATCCAAAGGTTAATAATGCCAGGGAAGATAATGCTAATTTAAAAATGTTTTTCATTGTTCTATCCTCCTAAAATTAACCATTTAACTTATAGCAAATAAATCCATATTTTGGCATTGCTATATTATCTCCAGAACGAGAGATATTCATGTTAGAGAATACGATGTCTGCAACATTAATATTGCCCCAGGTAAAGGTTCCACCGCTTCTGCCAGCAAATAAGAAACCATATCCTTGGGTTGATGAGATTCTACACCATCCAGCAACTACGCTAGATCCATCTCCATCGCCCCAGGCATTATAAATAGAATCATCATGTAATTCCCACATAGTGTGATAATCGACTCTAGTCATTGCGTCTCTGGCTTTAATCATATCTGACCAAGTCTTGTTATAACTTGATACATCTACGCCGTTAACTTCAATCTTACGGTCCCACTTAAAGGAATTCACGTAATCAGGAGCTTTATAAGAGTTATGAGAAATAATATCTCCATACATATCAACATCTTGAGTAGCAATTACCACGTTAGGATCTGAATCATAATGCTTATATTGTGGATATGGTCTAACTGTCGCAGGAGATCCGTCCGCTTTTGGAGCACTTTGAACATTTTTATAATCATCTAAATCATAAGAATATGTTTTAGTTCTATATAATTCTTCGCCTCCTTGCATAAAGGCCACACCATTAGACATCATCACCGCTCCGTGACATGCTAAAGTTGCTTCGATAGTTTCTTTAATAGTTGGAGCAACAGTTGCAGAGTGAGATGGGAGATTATGACCACTACCAAGGGTGTATCTTAATTGATCCCATAAAGTATAGTTATCATGACAACTCATGTAATTAATAGTTTGTTCTGGGTTTGCTCCTGGGGCTCTATTATTTGCGCCTTTAAGCATGGAAACAACTGTTGAAGATTTGTTGCCAACATATTCAGAACCCATAGAAATATAACCAAATTGAGGATATGGATTATTGTTATATCCATCATCATTTCTTCCTTTGGTCTCATCTCTACCATCATCATTAAAGCCGCCGACTTGTCCATGAGAAGTATCAGAGGCATATAAATTAGCGTAAGCTTGTTGGCTAGATGCACCACCTTTAATTAAATCAAAGAAGCGAGTGTCACTGAAATATGGATAAATATCTTTTCCATCATCTGGAGAATATTTTGGATATGTACTTTGTCCGCCATAATCAAGAACTTCAAATTCAACACCAGAATCTTTATCTCTTAACAAAGCACGACCGTGATATCCACCACTAGTCCAGCCTTCTCCATAAAGGACAATGTCTTTATCAACATTGTTATATAAATCTTGCTTGGCATCATCTAAGGTCCAACAATCAATTAATCCCATTAAATCAAAACGGAATCCTTTGATCTTGTATTCTTCTGCCCACCAATGTAAGGAATCAACAACAAATTTAGAACCCATTTTGGCGTCAGTTTTAAATTCATTATTACATCCAGAACCATCGTAATATTCCCAGTTAGGTGTATAACGGAAATAATATTTAGGCATCATTTTGTTAAATGAGGATTGAGAGGCACTACTAACGTGATTATAAACAACGTCCATAATGACTCTAGTGTGATTATCGTTATTAGCGAAAGCCATAACTAAATTTTTAAAATCTCTAATTCTTTCTAAAGGATCGTAATCAACCCATTTACCATTATTATCATAGATAAATGATTCAGGAGAATATCCACCTTCAACACAGTTATAGTTAAGAGGATTATAACCCCAGTTAAATTTCATCTTTTCTGGTCTTTCTTCATTATCTTGGTCAAAAACAGGTAAAATTTGTACAGCTTTAACACCTAATTCGTTAATGTGATCAAAACCAGTAGTTACAGTTTTATTATTTTTGGTATAGGTTGTACCTTTTTCCACGAAGGCTTTATAAGAACCTCTAGTGTTATTTGCGTTACTAACCCAAGTTTCATCCATAGTTAAATCACGAATATGAATTTCATAAATTGATAAATCTTGCGGGGTTTCGATATCATATCCAGCCACTCCATCCCATACTGCAGGAACATTATTCCAGCCATCAGGATTAGCATCTACTCCATTTTTATCATAGACATAACCTCTAATGCCGTTAACCCCACAAGCTTTGACATATGGATCAACTGTTTCAATAGTGCCAGCACTATGAGTTAAAGTAAAGGTATAGTAGCTACCAGCCATATCACCTTCGATTGTGGTTTCCCAAATACCTCCAGATTGATAAGACATCTTATAAATATCTTTATCATCGTTACCACCTAAAGATTTAGGAGTACCGGTATCATAAATATTAAGTAAGACATTAGCGCTAATTGGAGACCAAATTCTAAATGTTGTTTTACTTGGAGTATAAATCATTCCAAGTTCCCCATTATATGTATAGAATTGATTAAATCTTTCTTGAGAATATAAATTTTCTGCACCAACAATGCATTTTTGCCATCGATCAAATCCAGGGAATTTAGTTTCTACAACATATTGAATATTGATTTTAGCAGTAGCGTTAAAGACGATATCAAATTCATTACCAGTAGGAACACCAGATTTGATTTGATAATAATCTTTATTTGATGCTTGTGCTGCTTCTGACATATTTAAATAATTCTTGTCATAAGCAAATAAACGATATTCAGTTGGTACCCACTTTTTACCTTCAGCGTCAATTGTAGAAGTACAGTGAATAGTTTTAAAATCAGTGAATTTTGCTGATTTGACTTTTGGAAGTTCACTTTCAGCTTTAGTTTTATAAATTTCAACAGAGGTTCCTTCTCCAGGAATGGTCCATAATTCGAGAGTGCCGTTATTCTCGATAATTAAATCTTGATATAAAGCATAATCAATAATGGTATCTTCGGATTGTCCAGCCCAAGTACCAGCAACTTTAATAATGAAATATAACGCAGAAGTGTCTGCGTATTCAGGGATAACAGAGAAATCTAACGTAATCTCCATATCCACAGCAGTCCATTCTCCGTTAGGTTTTCTTTCAGTACCATCAACTCCGGTAACCCAAGTGTAGAATCTACGAGTATTACAAGCGTTATCATCATTATGGTAATGAAGAATAACTTTATTTGGTAACACTAATTCATCATCACCTTCCGCTGCTCTAACAGAACGGAATGGTTTGCCTTTGATATTAGTTAAATCATCGTCATCAGTTTTTTCTACTGGTGGATCATAATTTACGACTTCCTCATCTTTAGGAACATCGAAAGCACTACAGGCTGGTAAGACTAACGCTCCACCAGCAAGTAATACAGTAAATATTGATAATGCTTTATTTTTCATTGGACGACCTCCAAAAAATTAATTTGTTAATTAGGCAAGTTGAATATAGAGCCTATCTTGTTGATACATGATTTGAATATAGAAATCACCTGTAAATGTTTGTTTAACAGTGTATTCTTTAGTGCCAATAGTGAGATACTCATCAACTTTTGGATTTTCTTCAGTGCCACCAAAGGAATAAGGATTAATATTAACAACCCATTTACCTAAAGTTGAAGGATCATAAAGTGAGAATGTATCTCCAGTATTAAGAGTAACTCCTTGAACTAAATATTCATCATATCCTTCAAAGTTTTTACCCTTTGATTCTCCGATATAAGCGGTTCCATCTCCAGTAATAATACCGAATCCAGTTTGTACAGTTCCTCCACCAGATCCGCCTCCGGAACCTCCTCCAGAGCCTCCGCCACCAGTATTTCCACCGGCGTCAGTGCCATCAAAAATGGCTTTTAAGGCAACTCCAGCTTTAGCAGGAACTGTTGTGTAATAATCTGGCCAAACATGGTCATTATCTTCGTCATAATATGCCCAGCCTCTAAATGTCGAACCACTAACAGTAGTTTTTACAATAGTTGCATCTGGTAAGGCAGTGCCGCTATCACCTTTCCAAGTAATGGTGTTTTCGTAGAATAATTCATCAACTGTACCTTTAACAGGTGCCCCATCGATTGATAAATAGCCAAATGGTCCAATCATTAAATAGGTAATGAAATCGGAGCTATTATCTCTAAAGCCAATAGCTGGTCTACCATTTAATTCTCCACGTTCGAAATGAGGTTCAGATGGCGCTAATTCTTGTCCGCCACTAGAACAACTTGCTAGAGCAATAAGAGGAAGTAAAGTAAATAAATATTTTGCTTTCATTTTCATATCCTCCTTATTTTTGAACCACAACAAATCCATAAGCTGGAACTGTTGTATCAGTGCTACCATAAGAACCACCAATTTTTGGTCCTTGGTTATGAGCTTCAATTTCTTTGGACGTTGAGCTAGCGTTAATAAAGACGATAACACTTCTAGAGCCATCAGAAATCTTCATAGAAATAGTATTGGTGTCTCCACCCATTGTTCCAGTCCACTCTAAACTACCATAAGTTGGGAATCTAGAATCACCTTTAGCGTGACAGACTGCTTTAAAGAAGTTATACATTGAGTTAGGGTCTTGTTGTTGAGCGCTAACAATTGGAGTTTGTGAAGAAATAGAATCCCATAAGACATCAAGTCCGCCGAATCCATATTCAACGACTCCGTCTTTGCCGTATTCAGTACCCCATCTCATTGGTTGACGATACCATCTATCAATATTGTTGCCGTGGTCATCAACATCTTGGATCTTATCGCTTAAGTTACCACATAAGCCAATTTCATCGCCGTAATAGATCCAGCTTAATCCTGGACTTAATAAGGTGACTGCCGCAAACCATTTAGCACGGTTTTTAGCAGCTTCCCAGTTAGAAGAATTAACTTCAGCGTGATGTACTGAAACATTAGTGGTTGCAGCGTGATTGAGTAATCTAGCAACGTCATGGTTAGAAGTAAAGGCACCGTTAATGGCCTTAGAACGATATTGAGCGTTATAGCCTAAAGTAGCGGTAATATCTCCACCCATTGCAGTAATTCCACCACCACTAATTGTGGATTCATGTAAATGATAATAAGTTGAGAAGTCAAATTGAGAATCAATCGCTTCATAGAATGGAGCAATACGAGCGTTCCATCCATCAAAGTTTTCACCAACTAAGAAGCAATTTGGATAAGCCGCTTTAATAGTGCCGGCAAATTGTTTCCAGAACATGACGTTAAGGTCACGGTCATAAGTGTAATCGTTCATGACTTTGATTTCTCTTCCTAGTTCTGGGTTATAGTAGGTACGATAACCAACGTCATAAGTGACATAATCACCAGAGTAGTTATAAGTTGGATCTAATTCAGATAATAAGTAAATATGTTTAATCGCGTCTAATCTAAAGCCGTCTAGACCAAAGCTTAACCAATATTTACACATATCGGTCATGTAGTCTCTTGTAGCTTGGCAAGAATAATTGAGTTCGGCCATACCACTACCGAATTTGCCGTAATAGTAGTAATTAGAAGTTCCATCTCTATACCAGTCAGAAGAATCTTCAACATTCTTAGTGACAAATGTAGCAGGATTATCAGGACCATATGGTTTCTTTGGATCAGCTGCTTCCACTCCGTTCCATTCTAAAATCTTGTCACCTTTATATTTCCAGACATACATATCACGGTAATTAATAGTCTTGCCGTTAATGATTTCGGTTTCTGCTCTTTGAGATTTCTTATATAAGACGTTACTCTTAGAGGTATGGTTAATAACCATATCCATTAAGACTTTCATGCCCTTCGCGTGGGCTTTATATAATAATTCTTGGTAATCTTTTAAAGTTCCAAATCTTTGGTCAATCTTATAATAGTCAGTAACATCATATCCATGATAAGAATTACTTTCTTGAATTGGTGTTAACCATAAAACATCGATTCCAAGATCTTCTAAGTAATCTAATTTTGAGGTGATACCTTTAATATCTCCATAACCATCGCCATTGCTATCGCAGAATGATGGAACAAAAATTTGATATCCAGTACCTGGACGATCATTTAAGAAGGAGGTTGAAGTACTTACTCCTGCTTTAAAGGCATCATATTTTAAGTTGGTAATATCATTTTTAGAACGATATTGTCCGGTTGTATCAGTAGCGGTTGGGTTAACAATTGTTTGAGTTCCACTTGTAGTTTTAAAATCGCTTACAGCGCCTTCAACAGCATAGACATGTAAATATCCATCTTTACCAGAAGGCATAATTCTACCAATACGTTTAATATAGCTTTCCGCACCACCATCAGATGTCCACATATCGCTACCATCCATTTTAGTTTGGTCAACGACTAAGAAGCCAATTGCTGCGGATAAAAATAAGTCATGATATTCTTCAGTCCAAAGATAATCGCCAATTAATGGTGCAGGCTTACCGGTTCTACCACCGACAACTCCGCCAGGAATTAAAGATTGATCTAAGACTAAGTCCATAACTTGTCCAAATTGATCTGAATATGGTTCAGTACCTTCTCCACCACAATCAGCATTGGTCATCCAACCCCATGTTTGTGGAGTAATACCTTTTTGGTCGTAATTATGGCTTGCACCCCATAAACTACCTTCGCCATCATCTGGATAGTTTGGCCAAGCCCAAATGGCCCATTTATCATAATCCGAATCTGTTTTTCTTAAATAATGGAAATATAAATGTCCTGGTTTACTCCAAGCGGCGATTTGTGCATCATAATCACTTTCTCCGCCACTAGCAGTAACGGTGACGTGACAAGTAACAGTACGAGTATCATCTTCACTAGTAACAGTTGCGGAAATATCAGCAGAACCAGCTTTAATGGCTTTAATTGTGCCGTTAGTAACTTCAACAACGCTTGGATTACTAGATCCCCAAGTAACTGTCGCACCAGCTGGACGATATGTCGCGGTTAATTTATCGCTAGTACCTTCGGTCAAAGTTAAATTTTGTTTATCTAAGGAGATATAAATATCGCTAGCAGGATCAATTACTGTTACTGCACAAGAAGCAGTTTTAGTACCAACTTTTGCAATAATTGTCGCTAATCCTTCAGAAATTGCTTTAACTTTTGCGCTTGTATTGTCTTTTGGTTCAACTGTAGCGACTAATTCATCTGAAGTAGTAAAACTAACAGGATTATTCGTTCCACTAACAGAGGCTGTAAGAATAAATTCTTCATTAATTGATAATTGTTTAGAAGTTGGAGAAAGAGCAAGAGTAATAGTTGGTTCTACATTACCTCCACCAACAGTAACAGTACAAACAGCACTCTTACCACCATGGATTGCTAAAACATTGGCAGTACCTTTTGATAAGCCAGATATTGTAGCACTATTGCCTTGCGAAGAGACTTTAACTACTGTGGAATCACTATTAACCCAGTTAACAGTTTGTCCATCTGAACTTACTGCAGTAATAGTTTTAGATTCGCCAATCGCTAAGTCTAAAGATTCTTCAGAAACATCAACGTATTCCACTTCCGCTCCAGGGCCAATGTCAATTGTGTCTCCGCCACAGGCAGTGAGTGAAAGGATACTGATTATTAATGGAATTAGTAATCTTTTTCGCATAATTTCTTTCTCCTTTTAATTGAATTTAATCGTGGACAACAATGTCCGTTTTTCTTAATACGTTATCTTTATAACCAACAACATGATTTTCAATAAGCATTCCTAATTTGTTTACTGAATAGGATTGTCCACATGTCACTGTAACTCCATCTCTAACGACATCAACTTCATATTCATAGAGGTAGAGTTCGTTCTCTTGATCGATGGTGATGAACTCTTGAAGTACTGGAGCGACTTGTAAGATATAATCTCCGTAATACATTCCTTGAGTATGATATTCACCTTCGATTTGAGTTTTTGTATAGAAGAAGTTTCTAATTAATCCACTACATTCATCTAATGAAGATTCTTTTAATTCTCCATTAGTGGATAAGTAGTATTTATCATCCATCACCACAAATTCTTCTTCTATTTTTTCTACTTCGATTTCATCAACATATTTTATGGTTGTCTTGCTATAAGACGGATGAGTGCCATCTAGATAAGAGAATTCCATCTCGGTGACTTCTAGGTTTACTTTCCCATCTATATTTTCTTCAACCTCTTTGACATAGCCACCTTTTTTATAAGTGTCCATGGCTTTTTTTAAAGAGAAATTAATTACGAATTCTTTTATATCAGTTCTAAGTTCTGGTTTTGTTGAGCAGCTACTTAAAGTGGCTAAAAGAATGACAGGGAAAATAAACTTTTTCATATTATGGATTTGCTGGTCCAAATTCATAGGAATAAACAGCTTCTAATGCAACTTGATCAGCGCTTACCCTATCAGGATCATAATCAATGGTGTACATGCTTTCTTTAGTTAACCAACCATCTTTGTTATATTCAAAGAAGATATTAACTTTTGCATTAACAGTATTGGAATAGCATGGAAGCGGATTATAGTCTTTCCACGGATATAATTCTGGATGAGCATTATAATCTGGATAATATGGATAGTTATCAATAGTTACATTCGTATGAACTTTATTACCGCTGAAGCGGATACCTCCATCAGGAAGAGCTTCCATAACCATATGCATGCTACTTGGATTAGCGTTAGCGGCTTGTCCAAGATATGAAGTAATTAAGTGTTCAATAATATAGTGAGCACAGGTGTTATTTTCACTAGTGGTATATTCACCAGTGGCCTTGTTTTTACCATAAGCAAAGAAGTTTTCGGAATTGATTCTTAAAGGAGCTCTTAACCAATAACTTCTTGAGGCCATCGCATAAATGATAATGTCAAAATCACTACTTCTAGGATCAACAGATTCGTTAAAGAAACCTTCATTATATCGAGCATATGGAACAAAGCTATCAGTAGAAGGAGTCTGGTCGAATGTTGCATCAACCGGAGTGATTTCTCCATTAAAATCTAATTTTCCTATTACTTTATAATAAGGATACATAGTCTCAGTAGAAAAGTTAGAAACTATTTTCTTAGCATCATCCAAAGAAATAGAATCCTGGCCGCAGCTAGTAAGCAACATTGGAATTAGTAAAAATGGAACAAATGTTTTTCTCATTAGTACAACCTAATATTGCGTTCGTCTTCGTAAATTTGTGTTTTCTCAACAGCAGGTGCGAGATGGATTACGCTTCCTAAAGCAATATCCCTTTCTTGTTTGATGTAGGCGGTTACTTTCTCTCCATAGAGATTACCAACACACTTATAAAGTTTGACATCACCATAATTTACAAGGGATACGACTTTGAATTCCAAAGCACCTTCTTGTTCGACAAATCCATCATGTGGAACTTCGATACGGAAGACTTTGGTAAAGACTCTTTCGCCCATACCTTGAATAATCTTATTGGTAATATCATCAGATAATAATTGATAGAAATAATCATATTTAAAGAAGAATAATAATTCAGCACGTCTAAGAGCGCTACTTTCTTCTTTATCAAATTCTTTAGTTTTCTTTTCGTATTCTTTAGTAACTGTTTCAAGTGGATAACATTCTTGTTTAAAGAGCTTTTCATCTTCTTTCATTTTGTCCTTACTTAAAGCAACAAATTGGGAATAATGAGCTTTTAATCCATTTAATTCAGTTTCTTTATCAAAATCTAAAGCGTTCATTCTTCTTTCAACTTCACTTTGTTTCATTTGTGGGAAATTTTCACGGAATACGCTATAAGATAGACGACGTGAACGACGGGATTCTTTATCCTTGTTCTTCATCATAAATTCTTTATAATCAGCAGCTTCATCGGCTTTAATTTGACGATATTGTTCGTTAATCTTAGCCATTTCTTCTTTTTTGATTTGTTTATGTTTTGCTTTTGCTTCTTTGGAGTCGACTCTATATTGAGCTCTTGCTTCCTTAAGTTTAGTTTTAAGTTCAGCTTTCTTAGACTCCATTTCCGCTTCTTTTTGAGCCACCGTAGGATTGACTTCGTTTTGACGAGCTTCAGCATCTTTAATAGCGGCTTCTTTTTCTGCTTCAAAGGCTTGACGTTTTTCAGCGTATTCTTGTTGCACTTTAGAAACTTTTTCTTGTTTTAATGCTTCAAAACGAGCATCTTTAGTAACTTCGGAAACAGTTTTAAAGTTTACAAATGTCGCAAAGACTCTGTCTCTATCTGCTAAAGGTTCAGCTACTACTTGATCATTTTCATCTCTAAATGTGGCACGTGAATAGTCAACAGTGAATTTGACTGTGCTACCTTTTTTAACATTTTCATCAACTTTTAAGAATAATTTCTTATCCCCAACTTTAACTAAAGCGATAGAACATTCTTTATGTTTTTCTACTAATTCAACTTTACCTTCTACACTACCATTTTCACTAATTTCAGTAGCATCTAAAGGTAAAGCAATTGTGCCATTTACTAAATGATCCACTGGAATAGATTGAGGTTTAGTAGCGCTACCAAATAAAGTCATCTTTTCATTTTCAATAGTGACTGGTAAAACGTTTCTTTCTGGGATTTGAGGAATAATAGTAATTTCAGTTTCCGCATCAAATAAATGGATTCTTTCCATATCAATACGGGCTTTAATTACATCTCCTGCAACATGACCCATCTTGCTAGGTGCTTTAATAATGACAGCAGTCTTGCTTTCTTCTCCTAAAGCTTCAACTTCTTTTAAGTCGCCATAAATAAGAGTTTCATTACCAAGTTCTTCAAAGTGAGAAATAGTGACATCAACGATATTATCGCCTTTTGCGACTTCAGCTTCATCCGCGGAAATTGCTTCGCATCTAAAGCCTAAAATAATATCTTTTTCACCAGTTAAATATTTTCTTTCAGCCTTTAAGACTTGGTCGTGAGTGAGTTTTAAGGCAGGTTGTTCGCAATCTTGCCATAATACATCAACATCTTTGCCGTTATCTTTTAATCTAACGTTAAAGAAGTTCATTTGTGGAGTTCCAATAAATCCGGCCACGAACTTATTAACTGGATGGTCATATAAATTTTGTGGAGTGTCAATTTGTTGGACACGTCCTAATTTCATAACCACAACTCTAGTACCTAAAGTCATAGCTTCGACTTGGTCATGAGTAACGTAAATAAATGTAGTTTTTAATTGTTGATGGAGTTTAGAGATCATGCTTCTCATTTGACCTCTTAACTTCGCATCAAGGTTAGATAAAGGTTCATCAAGTAACATGACTTTAGGATTTCTTAAAATAGCACGTCCTAAAGAGACACGTTGTCTTTGACCACCAGACATCGCTTTTGGTTTACGGTCTAAATAATCTTTTAAGCCTAATACTTCAGCGGCCCACATCACCTTTTCATGAATTTCGGTTCTTGGAACTTTTCTTAAAGTTAAACCAAAGGCCATATTTTCATAAACAGTCATATGTGGATAAAGAGCATAGTTTTGGAAGACCATGGCGATATCTCTATCTTTTGGTTGCATATCGTTAACAAGAGTGTCACCGATATAAAGTTCACCAGTGGAGATTTCTTCTAAGCCTGCGATCATTCTTAAAGTAGTAGATTTACCACAACCAGAAGGACCGACGAAGACAATAAATTCTCCATCTTCAATATTCATATTAAAGTCACTAACAGCTTTATGCCCGTTAGGATAGACTTTGTAAATGTGTTCTAATTTTAAAGAAGCCATATAATCTTCCTCCTATTAACCTTTAACCGCACCACCAGCGATACCTTCAACATAGTAACGTTGTAACCAGAAGAATAACGCGGTGATCGGAATGGAGACAAGTACTGCACCAGCGCAGAACGCTCCATATAAATCATTAGTAGCCATTGTGGTTAAACCTTGTAAACCAACAGCGATGGTATAACCTTGTGGTTGAATACCGGCAGACTGAATGATGTATTTACCAAACATAAAGTCGCCCCAAGGTCCAGTGAATGACACTAAGATGGTATAAATAATAATTGGTTTTGAAAGTGGAATAATAATTCTCCAGAAAACTGTGTTTTTAGTTCCACCATCAATCATAACCGCCTCATCTAATGATTTAGGAATCGTATCAAAGAATCCTTTAGCGACGTAATAGCTCATCGCACTAGATGCGGTGTAAACCAAGATTAAGGAATAAATTGATGTATTTAATCCTAATAATTCAAGAATATAGTAGATAACTAACATTCCAAGGAATCCAGGGAACATGCCTAGAATAAGGATTAATTTCATCAGTCCTTGTCTGCCTTTAAATCTTAATCTAGATAATGCGTATGAGGTCATTAAGACTAAGATGGTTTGTAATAAAGCAGTAAAGAAAGCAATAATCAAAGTGTTAAACCACCAGTTCATAAATGGAACTCGTGAATCAGTGAATAATGCTTTGTAATTATCAAAGGTCCAAACATTAGGAATGATACTCTTTGAGTTATAAGCAGTATTTTGAATATCTGCAAATGATTGAAGAATTAAATAGAAGAATGGGAATAACCAAATCAAAGAGATAACAGTTAAAATGACATAAGTTGTTATTTTTGAGCTTTTTTCCGCAAATCTTTTTGAAGCATGAATCTTTGCCATTATTGGAAATCCTCCTCATTCTTAACAGAGTTACTGCGTCCATAGAAGATAAGTGAGAAGACAGCAATAATTGCGAAGACTAACACACCAAGAGCACAAGCTACAGCGTAAGCCTTATCTTGTCCTTCCATAGACATTTTATAAATCCAAGTAATTAATAAGTCGGTTTCACCAACATCGCCATATCCAAGTGAGGCCATACCCATTGATGGAGCACCTCTAGATAAGAGATAGACAATATTGAAGTTATTGATATTACCAATAAACTGCGATAACAAATATGGTCCAGTAATAAAGAGCATATATGGTAAGGTAATAGCGGTGTACATCTTAAATGATGAAGCGCCATCAATACGAGCGGATTCATATAAATCTTCTGGAATGTTCATTAAAATACCAGAACAAATAAGCATCGTATAAGGAACACCAACCCAAGTATTAACAATAATGATCAATACACGAGATAAAATCTTATTATCAAATGCGCTTTCAGCACCACTAATCCAACCCCAGTTACGGAATAAATTAGTAAGAACACCACTACCAGCAAGCATTTGGTTAATTAAAAGCAACGAAACGAATTGAGGAACAGCGATAGTTAAAATTAAGACTGTTCTCCATAATTTCTTTAATTTGATACCTTTTTTATTAATAAGTAAGGCAACAATCATTCCTAAGAAATAGTTAGTGAAAGTTGCAAGTAATGCCCATAAGAGGGTCCACGCTAAAACTTTTAAGAAGACACCAACTAATCCCGAGGAATTCGAACTTGAGAAAAATCCTGCATAGTTATCAAAACCAACCCAGTCAAAGAGATAGAACTGTGTACCACTATAGTTGGTAAATCCAGTAACAATCATAAAGATGACTGGAATAACAGTAAATCCAACAAGTCCAACAATTGGGATTGCTAATAATAAAGTGTGATATTTTGAATCAAGGATATCATGAAAGAATTGTGAATCTTTTGCATAACGTCCTACATGATTATTATCTTGAAGTGATTTGGCGTCTCTAATAGAGAAATACCATAACGCAACAAAGATAATCATCAAGATAATTGTGGCAATAGAGTAAAGTAAAATTGAGAATGATCTATCACCACCTTGAATAACAAGTGGCATACCAGTAGAAGGATCATCAATATATGTACTACTTTTTGCCGCAAATGTGCCTAAGTTTCCTAATTTTGCTAAATATGGGCCACCAGCAGCGATCATAAACCAGATGAAGACGACCTCAAACAAAAGATAGAGAACTCCGCGAATTATTTGATGATGGGTAATTTGATAAAAACCCATAAACAAGAAATTCGCTCTAACGCCCCAAGTACCCTTCTTCCAGGCTTGAATAATGGTATCAAAAGGCGAAAGAATTTTATGCCATAGCTTTAATAGCTTATTTGGAATACGTTTAAAGAAGTTGACAAAACCAATGCCAATGCCTCTAAAGAAGTTTCCAAAGTTGACAAGGAATCTCTCAAATTTTGTTAACGATAAATATTGAATCGTTGTCATAAATAAATCCTAATAATAAATTAACTGCCTTTACTTAAGCTCTTATCTAAAGCCTTTAATACGGCAACATAGGCGCTATCATCAGCACCGGCTGGAATAGCCTTAATGCTGGTATAAGCAACCATGGCTTCACTCCAAAGAGAAGAGGAAACAGCTTTCATTGGAACGACGCCATTATTTTTGGATTGTTCAGTTAATGCTTTAATATGTGGTTCGTTTTGTGCGGCCACGATAAATGCATCATGCATCTTTTCTTGTAATAATGTAGGTCTTACATTGTATTGTGAAAATCTCTTGAACTGAGCATATTCAGAACATAAGAATTTCGCAACATTACATGCTTTGGTCATGTCATCCTTACTTAATTGTAAGTTGACACCATAGAATTTATAACCTAAGAAGCTACCTAATCTAGCAGTCTTATTTTCATCAATATATGGGAGAGGGGCAACAGCATAATCGTCACCTAATGATTTCTTAAAGTTTTCGACTTTAGAACAGTCAGTGATGGTAACGAATACATAATCTGAAAGTTTTGGAGCAGAATTAGCATTTCTAATTGCTGGATGATTAATAACATTTCTTAAATCTTTAGCAGCTTTTAAACCAGCTTCAGAGTTGAAGTTACTAGTAGCAGTATAAGAGTTGCCATCTGGTTCAACAACATAAAGAGGTTCGCCGTTATTATAGGACATAAGAGCAGGAGCCATATAGAATCCAGCATTTAGGCTATAATCAACTTCTAATCCTTGGCTTTGGGCGTAATCTAAGATACCAGGAAGAGTGTCTAAAACACCTTCAGGAGCACCTTGTAAGGCACTCTTAGAATAGAACATAACTAAACCATTATCAGCGGCAAATGGATAACCAACAACTTTATTTAATTGGGCTGCTTTTCTTACATCATTACCCATGTTGTCCATAATCCATTCAATATCACTATTTGGAACATTAGCTAAGGCACCAAATTGATAAAGTGTCATAGTTTGGTCACTAGCGTATGGGAAGACGGCTGGCATACCTGAAGCATCTTGATATCCAGAAGTACCATTGTCTTCTTCAAAGTCCATAATTGTCCAAGAAATGTTACTACCGGTAAATGTATTAAAGTCCGCTAACAAGCCTTCCATAAATGTTCTTTGGTTTTTAGGGGATCCAATTTTTAAGGAACCAGAATACCCAAGATCAGTATCGACAGCAATATCATAATCAGTTACAGGTCCTGTGCCATCAGAGACAGTCACTTGGCAAACTTTTGTAATATTGTTTGAACCAACAACACTTACAGTGGTTGATCCTACACTTAATCCAGTAACAGTAACAGCCTTATCCCCAGCAGAAGTTAAATTAATAATATTTGTGTCTCCCGCGCTAAAGGTCACTGTGGTGTCACTTGGATTAACGGATGTCACCGATAAAATGAATGAATCATTAACTTTGATAGTTTGGCTAGAAGTACTTAAATTGATTTTTGGAGTATCAGTAGATCCAGAACCATCATCACTGACGGTGACATGGCAGTGCGCATATCCACCACCATAACCAGCGGTAATTCTTGCTTCACCTTCACCGACACCAAAGACATGACCGTCATCAACATAAGCAACAGATTCGTTCGAACTAAACCATATGAGTTCCGAACCTTCATAACCTTTGGAAACACTAGCGATGAGATCTTCTCTATCTCCAATCGACATTTGGATTTCTTTCTTGTTCAACCTAACAGAGGCTGGCTTAAAGCTGGAATTGCTACAAGCAGCGACCCCGAAAGAAGAGAAAAGCAAAAAACCAATTGCAGGAAATAAAGACCACTTAAAAATTCTTTTTTTCATACATTGTCCCTACTTTTGAAAAAATTTTTTGCTGAGCATAAGCCCAACATATGTACATATATAATTATAAGCGCGAACAAATAAATCGCAATCTACTTTTAATGTTTTTGTCTATTGATATACAATAATTTCATGAATATTCGTGCAAGAAAAATAATTGCTTATAGAACAATTGCATCACTATTGCTATTTATCAGCATAGGATTGACATCTTTTTGCCTATATAAAGTGATTGTTGCTCGTCCAGAAAATATAGTTTTGGATTTAATTGCTTTATCTCTGACTTTAGTTTTTTCAATTGCTCAAATTATCTTTATTTTACGAGGAAAAAAGAAAGAAAGTCATTTATTGGATATTGCCTTTAACACAGATGGGACAATTAATAAAGTTTTTCTTGTTTTTGTCCTTGTTGGAACTGCTGTTGGATTAGGTTTAGATATTCTTGCAATTGTGGTACTTTGCACAAGATTAAATACAGTTACTGTATTTTGCTCAATGTATATTATCATAGCTATATCTTCATATTTGTTATTAAATTGTTTCATTTATATTGCATTTTGTTTCCTATTCAAAAAACGAGAATTAACTTTAGAAGATTACGCTAAGTAGATATGAAAAAAGCTTCATCAAATGGAGCTTTTTTTGAGTGAGATTTTAGTGATTATTCATCTACTTTTTCTACTTCAATTTTGTCATCTATATCCTTTTTACCAAGGGCCTTATTAATAGAACCCACAACGCTGTGATATAAAGGAATTGCTAAGAACACTGTCCACATTGGATGCCATAAACTTTTTGACATAGTAGGAATATAGTTAGGTAAGAATAAGCACACTAAGAAGAAGATAAATAATGAGATAAAGGCCATATTCACATTATTAGCATTTCTTTTATGAATTGCTCTAATAAATGAGCAGATAATTTCTGGAACAAAGAAGAAGATCCAGGCATAGGCCCACATATTTAAAAATGCTCCTAAAAAAATATAAGTAATTAAAGCAGCGCCAGTTAATATCCCGTCAACCATATCAAGCCATAATAAGAATTTATCTTTTGGTTTCTTTTTTATGATATGTCCGTCTTTATCTAGACATTCCATATGACTTCCTTTAATAACTACTTTAGAGCCGTCATCATCTTCTAAAGTAATGGAGCTATCTTTACTTTCTTCATCAACCTTTTCATCAGCCTTCACTTGTTCTTTAACGATTGTGTCTATATCTTCTTCTGTAGATAACAATTCGTCTATAGACACTCCATATAGTTTAGCTAAACAAATTAAATTATCAGTATCAGGAGAAGCTTCCGCTCTTTCCCACTTACTTACAGCTTGTCTAGATAAACCTAATTTATCGGCTAATTCTTCTTGAGAATAACCATTCTTTTTTCTTAATTTAATTAATCGATCAGCGATTTCAATTGTCATAATTCCAGTCCTCAACTTTCATAGCAACAATCTAACATTTTTATTATAGTAGACTCCACCAACTCTAGTTAGAATTTTGTCAACTATTGGTTGCAAATGTCAGTTGCGGCGTTAAAAAAAGACTTTTTCAAGTCTCTTTCTATTTCGCTCCGCTTCCTTTTAGTACTGCAGGAATGACTCTAAATATGAGCCCTAAATCAAACCAGATACCTCTTAATTTAAAGTAGTCTAATTCTAATTTTTGTCTCACTCCATCAGCAAAGGCAACATTACTTCTACCTTTAACTCCCCAATAACCAATTAAGCCTGGTCTAGCGGATAACATAATATCTTGTTGTTCTTTAGTGAAGTTATTTGTTAATTCACCTTCAGTGATTGGTCGAGGTCCTACAAACGACATAGAACCAAATAAAATATTAAATAATTGAGGTAATTCATCAATAGAAGTCTTTCTTAAGATTCTACCAAACGGAGTGATACGAGGATCATTTTCCACTTTTCTTTCTTTCTTCCATTGTTTCTTTTGCGCTTTAGATAAATATTTATCAACATTAGTCTCCGCATCATAATACATAGAACGAAATTTATAGACGTTAATATGTTTATGATCTTTTCCAATACGTTTATCAAAAAAGATTGGATGACCTCTTGTATAAATCGCATTGATAATAATAAATAAAAGATAAAGTGGAGATAAGATTAAAATAGCAATTAATGATACCCAAATATCAAAAGAACGCTTCACAAAGCGATACCACCAATTAGCTTTTTTATATGGCAGAGAATCCACCATTGCTTCTTTTTTACGACTCATAGCCTTACTTACATTATAACTTAGTTATATTTTTAAGCAAGCGACAAAAAAAGGTTTAACTAAATAAATTGGTTTAGTGTGATCAAGATGATTGTTTGCCAAAATAGTTTTTGGTCTTAAATATTGTCTTGCATCTACAAATCCAATTGTGCATCTACCATCAGATGTCGCAATTTTACACTCTATTTTATTTTTAATAAACCATATACGAAAAAAAGCGTTTTTAAGTGCGCCACCACGTCTATGCCAGATTAATCGCTGACCCGATAGAGAGGTGGAAAAATCCATACCTATCTCCAACTAAAATATAGCATTGTTATGTTTATGTATCAAGAAACTTTATTAGATTAATCACCTAGAATTGCTGAATCACTCATCGTATCATCTTTAGAGGCTACTTGGAACATATTTAATAATTGCTCCACAGTGAGCTTTTTCTTTTCCTCACCAGAGACATCTACAACAATTTTTCCATGACTCAACATAATTAGACGATTACCATATCTAATCGCATCTTTCATATTATGAGTGACCATGACAGTAGTTAACTCATTTTCGTTAACAATTTTTTCTGTTAAATCTAATACCTTTTGAGCGGTTTTAGGATCTAAAGCGGCTGTATGTTCATCTAATAATAAGATTTGTTTAGTTAAATCAAATTTATAAATCTTATCTTTATATTCTTTATTAATTAAGTCACGTTTAGACTTAAATTCTTCTTTAGTTAATCTTGAAGCCTTTAACTCTTTTAAAGCATTCTTTCTTTCCTTTTTAGCGTCAGTAAAAGCTTTTTCCACTTCTACTTTAGCTTTTAACTTATCAGTTTCAGAGAATCTTACATAGTCACGCTTAATAATTCTTTCGGATGGTCTTTGTCTCATTGTCGCCATTAATAGAGTTAAAGCTTGTCTTTGTCCGCCAGATAATAAACCAACTTTTTCTGTTAAACGATTTTCTAAACCTAAATCTAATGTTTTTAATAATTCCACAAAGTATTCTTTGTCTTTTTTATTCATGAACCATCTAAAAACGGAATGTAATTTACCTCTACCATAAGCAATAGTCATATTTTCTAAAATCGACATATCACTCGCAGTTCCGCTCATAGGATCTTGGAAGACTCTACCAAAATAAGGGGCTCTTTTATGCTCACTCATAAAGGTAATATCATAATCATTAAGTAAGACCATTCCTTTATCTGGTTCAGTGCTACCTGAGATGATATTCATAATTGTGGATTTACCCGCTCCATTACCGCCGATAACAGTAATGAATTCTTTAGGCTTAATTTGTAAATTTAAGTCATCTAAAGCAATCGTTTGACTTGGGGTATTTTTATTAAAATATTTGCTAATATTTCTTAATTCTAACATTATTAGTTACCCCCTGACTTTATCTTACGATTTTGATGTCGTTTAGCAAGACCATCTATATAGTGCCGTTTCACATAAGGGATACCTAAGAAAATCGCCACTACAATCGCGGTAAATAATTTCATTAAGTTTGGTTCTAATCCAAAGTTAATTACAGATTGATAAATAATATAGTAGATAACACTTCCCACTATTACCGAAGATAATCTAACTGCGAAATTCTTCGCAAATTTAGAAAAGATTAATCCTCCAATAACAATCGCGGATAAGCAAATAACAATTGCCCCTTTACCCATATTGATTTCGGCCATGCCGTAATATTGGGTATAAATCGCTCCAGATAAACCAACAATGCCGTTACTTAAAGCTAGAGCAATCACAATATTTAATTTAGTGTTAATGCCTTGAGCCTTGGACATTTTTTGATTATTTCCAGTCGCTCTAATAGAGCAACCAAGTTTAGTGCCAAAGAACCAATATAGAACTAAAATAATTAATCCCACAATAATCGCGCATTTCCATAATGCATCATAAGGGTTACTTTGTGACATAATAGTCTGATAACTTGCAACTGGAATAGATACTATTGATTTATTTTTTGTAATAATTAAATTCACACTCCAAAGTGCAAGTTGAGTTAATATCCCCGCTAAAATTGCAGGAATGCCTAGTAAAGTATGTAATAAACCAGTAACCATTCCACACAATAAGCCAGCAATAAACCCTAAAAGTAAAGCTAACATAAAGTGACCACCATTGATAATGATGATAGAGGATACTAATCCTCCGGTAATAAAGCTACCGTCAACGGTTAAATCGGGAATATCTAAAATCTTAAAGGTGATATAGACCCCAATTCCTGCTATCGCCCATATTAAGCCAAGATTTAACGCCCCTGGCATCGTGCCAAGAAATTCAAGAAAACTCATATCTAATTATTATTTAATAGGTTCATATCCTGCAGGGACATCAGATTCACTTAATCCTAACTCTTGTAAAATTAAAGGATTATAAACTTTGCTTGCCCCTTCATCATATCTAATTTCAAGTTCGGAAGGCTTTTTGCCATCGATTAAAATCTCTTTTGCCATTAAGCCAGTTACTCTACCTAACCGATAATAATCAATAGTTAAAGAAGCAATACCACATTTACGGCAAATTCCTTCTTCTCCAGCGATAACTGGTAAGTTAGCAGGTTTACAAATATTATGAATAACATCGGCGTTATCCGCACAAGTATTATCAGTAGGGATATATAAAACATCTAAATTATTAACTTTAGCGGTTAACTGGCTCGCTAAATCTTCGGTATTAGTAAAGATAATCTCTTCAAAAGATAAACCGGTTTTTAATTTATTTAATTCAACTTTGATCTGATCAGCCTGATATTTGGAGTTAGATTCATTAACGCAGTAAAGAATCCCAATGGTTGTCGCCTCACTAACCCATTCAAACACCATTTTGGCTTGTTCTTCTAAACTTGCTAGATCACTAGTACCAGTAACATTATTAGGGATCACTCCATCATTAAAGGCTCCACTGTAAGTAGTAACGGAAGTACCAACAATTGGAATAGATTGAGAGGCGTTACTTGCTAAAATAACGGATGGAGTAGCGTTAGCCATAATTAAGTTTTTATTAGTAGAAACAAAACTGGATAAAGCAGTTGCCGCAGTACTAGCGTCCCCATAAGCCTGCTTAACATCAAAATTCACGGTCTTATTACCAATCGCTTCTTTAAAAGAATCCATAAAACCATTCGTAGCCTTAGATAAGGCTTCAATTTCTACCCATTGAAGAACACCGATATTAAAATCAGCTTTTTCCCCACATCCCACTAAAGAAGTCATCATTAATGGTAAGGCTGTTAATAGAAATAGTCTTTTTTTCATAGGATATAAATCCTCCTTCTAAATAAAATCGGTGTTTTTAGCACCGACAATTCTTCAATTCATTTCGGTGCTCGATTAAGTTTAATAATCAACACACCTACTAGCTAAAAAGCCAAGATCTATTGATTACCTCTTGGATAGAAATAGCTAAAGTAGAAATAATACTTTTTAGACATATAATTTCTCGTTTCTTGTTTAAAAATATATCACTCTTATTTGCTATCAACAATTATTTTTTTACAATATATGTGTATGAATAAGAATGTTGTAATCCTCGGAGCAGGAATTGCGGGGCTTAATTCCGGTATCGAATTATTACAAAAAGGACATAAGGTTACATTAATAGAAAAAAACGATAATGTTGGGGGATTATGCTCTGGGTATGACATTAATGGTTTTTATATAGATGCGTGTTTACACTGGTTAATGGGTACGCGTAAATCTAATAAGTTATATAAATTATGGAATAATATCGATGCTTTAAATGATGAAGTAAAAATAATAAGCTTAGATAATTTTGTCACTGTTGATTATTCTGGCACAAAAATTAAAGTGGGAAGAGACTTAGAAAAAACTAGACAAGAGTGGCTTTCTATTGCTCCTGAAGATAAAAGAAATATAAATAAATTCTTTCAAGTAGTAAACGCTATGGATAAAGTCATGAGTGTTGCCCTAAAGTGCAAAACCAAAAAAAGTTTGTCGGATTATTTTAAAGTCGCATATAAATCTCCATCAATTATTAAATCAATGACAATGTCTAGAAAAGAATACGCCAAAAGATTTAAAAATCCTGCTCTTAGATTTGCTATCACTAACATGATGACTGGCTATAACAATATGTTCTTCCTATTTGATGTTTATAGTCTATTTTCTCAAGGTAACGCTGATGTACCTTCTGGTGGAGCAAAATATATGATTGAACGCATCAAAAATAGATTCTTATCTTTAGGAGGAAATCTAATTTTAAATGATGAAGTAAATGGCATTGAAATGAAAAACGACAAGGTTTTTGCCGTAAAAACAAGCCAAAACCATATATTTTATCCAGATGTAGTGATCTCTACTTTTGATCCTAGATATATGCTTAAAAACTTACTAGACAGCAAATATCAAATTAATAAGATAAATAAAGCCAATCAACGCATTAATAAAAATCCTATTTCATCTTGCTTTAATGTCTATGTCACTATTGAAGGTGATATCTCTATGATAGACGGTCCAACTTTAATTAATATTGATCCAATTAAAGTCGGGGCAAGTGATATTGATTATTTATTAATTAGACCATATAACTTTGACCCTCAATATTTTGTAAAAGATAATAAAACTGTAGTCTCATTATTTGTTGATCAAAATCATTTAGACTACCACTACTTTGCTTCGCTAGATGTTGAAGAATTAAAAATAGAAGAAGAGAAAATAGCAAATAATTTTATAGCTGCTTTAATTAAAAAATATCCAGAATTAGAAGGTAGAGTAAATATACTCACATATTTTGGACCAATAGAATTAGAAAAAAGAGCAAACACATCTTATGGCGCTTTACAGTCATATAGCCTAACTGATTTAAATAGCTTCTATTTTGCTGAAGGTAAAGTTAAAGGAATTAAAAATCTATATTGCTGTGGTCAATGGACTAGAAGTATAGGCGGCACTCCAACTGCGTTATTATCTTCACATAAAATAGTTAAAAAGATATAAAAAAATAGCGATTCGGAAATCGCTATTTTTAAAGTTTCAAACTAACTATTCTTCAAGCATCGTTGTGGCGTTATGTAAATAAATAAGGGTGCTCACATAGATAAAGATTTCAATAACAAACGCAGCAGCACTAAGGATTGAGAAGAATAATCTTAATCCCGGATTTACAATGTAACCTCTAAATCCTGGCATTAAACCAAACACCAATACAACAATATAGAAGATGATAATGTAGAAGGCTAATTTACGTCCTCTTTCTTCCATTTCACCATTACCAAGTCTATCAGCTAAAGCAGAAATACCAAGTAAAACACATAGGACAACTACAAAGTCAGCAATAGTTCCAACTGTGTCTAATACTGCAAATAAGATTGGGGATAATGTTTTAGTTGATTCAATTGATGAAAGGATTAAAGATGTCGCACTAGCGGCAATACCAATAGCAATAGCCCATAAGCCAATACGGAATTCTCTTGAATCTTTCGAGCCTTGAATTAAACCAATAAGTTCAATAACAAAGACAACAATAGAAGCGGCTAAACTAATGATGTACAAGGTATAATTAGCATTAATAATGCCTTGACTTGGTGAATCACCAAAGAAGGAAGCAATAATTGTTGCAATTAACGCCACAATTGCGGCCACGATAGCAACGAACTCGGCATAAAAAATCTTTTTTACACCATGATATGCATGTGGAAATTTCATATTATTTAAATTCTCCTTTTCCTCGAATATTTTAAGTTATTTTAATTCAAAATAAAACGATTTCTATAAATAAATTATTTATATTGAAAAATTCCGCAGTATATAGTGTTTTTAAAACACTTTCATCTCGGCAGTTGAACAACCAAGGATTCCCGTTCATATTCCTAAATGAGACTTTAAGAAATCTAATGACTTCAGTAAAGCGGGATATAATCTTTCGACAGAAGAAACAATTAAAGTATCGCCCGCTTTTAATTTAGCAATTTCTTTTTGAGCGTATTCACTATCTAAATAATCAAAGTGAATACAAGTTAGGTTCTCATAATCTTTAGCAACATAAGGGACTAATGCATTTCTAAATGAGTCTCCAATTAAGACACAGCGACTACCATCAGTTAATGATGATTTAGTTTCAATATATTTTCTATTTCCATCAGCGATAACCATATAAGTAACATCTTCTTTATAAGTCACATTATAAGAAGTGTAAATTGAGCCACTACTAGAAAGCATAGAGGCTAAATCTCCACCTTGAACTGTGGTTTCTATATATGTATATGTTGGAGCGCTTCTATTTAATCCTTTTAAAATATCACTATAGCCTTGCATCGCTCCAAGGGGATTCCAGTGAGTGTCTTCTTTTAAATAGATATCTCCTAAGCTTCTAGAATCGATAATCTCATCAATTGGGTAAGAGAATGGTAAGTTACTATTTTTAGAGAAATAATGTTCTAATCTTTGAAGTTTCTTTGCTCTATTAGTGACTCTAATAGAAGGCATCTTATCCGCATAAACTTGTTCTTTATTTGGGAAAATATTAAATGAAACAGCAATATTTCTATCGTTACAGATATCATTTACTGCAATAAATTTCTCCATCTGTTTATTCATTTCATAATCTGAATAGATATCGCTACCTTTATAATTTTCAAGCGCTCCATCTCCACTATAAAATAACCAATCATCTCTACCATATATCACATAGCCATCATATCTAGGGGCATAATACGGTTGTCCTTTATCTAAAAATGGGTCAGTAATATCTTCTATAGAACCACTACTAGGATAATTAAAATCACTATCTCCAGAGATCATTAGTAAAAATTTAAACCAAGCATCTTCAATAGTGAGTTCAGAGTTTTTATAAAATTCAATAAAAGCGTCTCTAAATGGCACGTTATCATTAAACCATTCGTCAAAATTAGAGAAGAAGTCATTATCAAAAGAAGTTGGAAAGGCGACTGGATCAGTCTTTTCTACTCTACTTCTTTTAAAAGCAAAAGAAATAGGAAGAGAAACCGCTAGTAGAGGTACAAAAGCAAAGACCACAACTTTCTTAAATTTCCCTAACATATTAAAAGGCTCCATAAATTGATGGTGAGAAGTTATTCGAGGTAATAAAGATTACCGCTACTACCACTAATGCTAACGCGCTAATAGCCTTAATAACTTCCATAACTTTATTCTCTTTAGCTAAGAAGGAAATCTTTGGTTTGATAAGTGGGTAAATTAAAGAGAAGAATAAGCCAAATAAAACTGCTAAAAATACTTTAAAGGTAAATATACCAATGAAACTTAAATCTGATTCATTACCAATAATGCCAAATAGGTTTTTAAAATAATTACCCATATCAGAGAAATTAGGGCAAATAAAGAATACCCAGCCTATCATCACTACAAATATCGTATATAACCAATTAATAAACTTAAATTTATTCTTTTTAAGTAATTCTCCTAAAAATAGCTTTTCTAAAATTGAGAACAAAGCAAAATATACACCCCAAATTAAGAAATTAAGAGTAGATCCATGCCATATCCCTGTTAAAAAGAAGACTACAAATAAATTTAAACAAGTTCTAGGAGTTCCTTTTCTATTGCCTCCTAAAGGAATATAGATATAGCGTTTAAACCAATTGCCTAGTGACATATGCCACCTTCTCCAGAAATCTCCAATCGATAAAGATAAATATGGAGCGTTAAAGTTTTCGGCAATGTCATAGCCAAACATCTTGCCAATACCAATAGCCATATCACTATATCCAGAGAAATCAAAATATAGCCGTAAAGTAAAGGCTAATAAGCCAAACCATGATAAGCCTGTACCAATTGTAGAGATATTTCCTAAAGTTAAAGAAACCACTAAGGCTAATGTATCAGCGATTAAAATCTTTTTAGCTAAACCAAATGCAAATCTAATAATCCCTTGATAGAATTTCTCTACACTTGGATTATCTTCTTTAATCTGATTATATTCAGTAATTGGACCCTGAGTGAGTTTCATAAATATAAATAGATAAAGGAAATAAGAAAGAATATTAACTTCTTTAGAGTCTATTTCTCTTTTATAAACGTTCACCATATAAGAAATACTTTGGAATGTATAAAAGGATAAGGCTAACGGGAAGATAATTGTAAAAGATGAACCCGCGATTAAATTTATATATTTAAAGAATAATAATGTTAAAGCGGATAAGGATATATCTATCCACATATAAGTGAGTCTAATATTCTTCTTATCACTTTTTGAAACTAAATAAGCAAATAAATAATGAATTAAAGACGCTCCGATTAGAACACCAAAATAGATAAATCCTGAAGCGTAGCAATAAAAGAACAAACTAAGAACTAATAAAGTGATCCTTTTAGCAATAACGTTCTTCTTAGAAAAATAACTCACTCCATAATAAATAAGTAGTGAGGCAGGAAGAAACACTAATAAAAAGAAAAGCGAATTATAATTCATACAACTATTAATTATATCGCACCAAGTATATATTTATAAATATAGTAAAAAAGAGCTTATAGTTAGATTCTCAATTTTAATTAAAATTTTGCATTCCAAAAATTTAGATACGTAAGCAAACATAAAAACAATAAAAAATCCTGATTAATTCAGGACAATTTTTCGATTTTGGTGGATCCGACGAGGATCGAACTCGCTACCTCCTCCATGCCATGGAGGCGCTCTCCCAGGTGAGCTACGGACCCAGCGCTATAAATTATATATATAATAGGATTAAAATATCAATAAGATTATTAGATTATTTTTCTTTAGTGAGGACATATTCCTTCATATTTGAAAAGCGATATCCGTTATCTTTTAATATATCAATCATTTCTTGAATAGAGTCCAAATAAACATCCCTATTCTTAGTTAAATATTTTTTCTGAACTTGCATTATTCCCTTTTTAGGAACTGGTAAATATCCTTTATGAATTTCAAATGGATGGAAATAAATCATAAAAGTGTCATGTTTTTTAATGTGCTTTCGTAAGACCCTGGACATTGATTTGCCTTTTAAAAATCTATAAAATCCTCCTCCAGAAAGTAGGACTGTTTTAAATGGGAATCTCCAGATATTAGGAGCAAATTCATATAGACTATTTCTTATATATATATATCCAAAATCTTTTTTAAAAGTTTTGTTAGGTTTAATTACACTAGAGTCATAGATGAACCCTTCTTCGATTAGTACATCAAATAATTCTTTTTTATATTCCCATCTAGGGAAGCGAAATCCTACTGGCTCCACTCCTAATTCTTCTTTAATTATTTTTTTAGATTCCACTAGTTCTTTTTTAAACTCTTCTTTAGTGAAGTTCTTATAACTTTGATGAGTTAAACAGTGCAAAGCAATTTCATGTCCTAAACTAATTGCCTCTAACAAATATTCTTTGCAATATTTGATAAAATCAACAGTCACAAAAAATGTACCTTTAATATTGTTCTTTGCTAAAAATTTAGCGTAAGTTAAAACTTCTTCCGCGCAGTTATATTTTTGATCTCTATCAATATCAGTATTTTTTAAACATGACGTATCAAAATAACTTTCAACGTCCATGGTTAAAAACGCTAATTTGTTCATTAACAATATTCCTTTAAAAATCTTTCTATCGCTGTATCGTATTCTTTAGTGTTATGGAAGCGAATATGAGAATGTTCTCCTACTGGGAACCACTCTAGATGTTTAGGAGCGGTCACTTTATTAAATAACTTCATAGATTGATCAGGTTTAGCAAAGCTATCTTGTTTGCTATATAAGAATAAAACCGGAATTTTCACTTTATCAATTTCTCTAATAGGACTATTTCTTTTAAGTGATTTACCCGCTCTAAGAGAAACTAAAGACAATACTTCAAAAGTATATGGGAAAGTTGGTTTATTTCTTTTCCTTAGTTGATTATCAAATAACTCTTTAAAAGTGGTATATGTTCCTTCACAGGTAATGCCTTTTAAATTGCTTGGATAATCTTTTTGGACTAGTAAATGAATTCCAGTAGCACTACCAATACAAATGCCGTGGATATGTACATGTTTAATACCGTATTCTTTATCTAATAAATCAGCCCAATTAGCAATATCTTTATATTCTTTTAAGCCTAAAGTGTTATATTTACCTTCACTTAATCCGTGGCAACGATTATCAATCGCCAAAACGTTATAGCCGCTTTTCTTATAAGGCTCAGAAAAATAATAAGAATAAGTACCTGATTCGCTTCTTCCTGGGATAATAATCACTGCTTTATCAAAGCCAAAATCAAAATATTCACCAACTAAATGGAAGCCACATGAATCAATCTCAACATGTTTACGATATTTTTCGTTTTCCTCTCCCCATTTTTTTCCTTCATCAAACATTGTCTGAAGTTCTTTATCTGGCCAAGAAACAGTTCTAGACCATTTTTCTTTAGAGGTTCTGACAAATAATTTCGTGTAAATGATACAAGAGATAATAAAAGTAAGAAGGAAATACATAAATATACTTCCCGCTACTAAACCAACAATTAACCAAATCCACCACATATTAAAATATACCTACAAGGACATCGTAAATTTCTTGTCCACCCTTTGTAATTTGATAGTCAATTCCTTCTATACTAGATAAAACAGCATTTAGTTTTTCTTCTAATTCATCACTAGCATCTTTAGATAAATAAATTAGCATGCCACTTTTATCAGTTAAATCAATTGAGTGAATAGCCATTTCTAAGCAGCTAACTATGTCAGTTGAAACTGCAACTAAATCATCGTTAATTAAGGCGATTTCATCGTTAATTTTGCAGCAAAAGTCCCCTTTTTCATATTTTTTAGTGGCTTTTGTCACTCCGATTGTGGTCGCTAATTTTATGTTTTCATGGAAGGCATTCATCCTACTATTTGGCTCATCGTCTGGTAGATCCATTTGTAGAGCTACAATCCCTTCAATCATGTTTTTAGTTGGAACAATAAACACTCTATCTTTGGCTCTAGCGATATCAATTGCCTGATACGCAGCTCCAAAGCTATTTGAGTTATTTGGGAAAATAACAATCTTTTCAGCGTTAACTGTATCGATTGCATTTAAAAATTCATTACTAGAGGCATTCATATTGCCACTTGAAGAAATAACATAATCACATCCTAGCTCTCGATAAATATTTTCTAATTCTTGACCATTAACAACAGCAATGATGCCCAACTTTTTAGCAGGTTTATCACTTTTATTTTTAACAATGGAATATTCATTATGCTGGAGCTGCATATTTTCTAGTTTGAAGTTAATAAATTCTCCAAATTGTTTTGAAAAATCAATAATCGGGGAAGGATTGAGAGTGTGAATATGAACTTTAACAATACTTCCTTCTTTTAAACAAACAATTGAAGTACCAAATTCTTTAATGTGATTTATATAGTTATTGAGATTAAATTCCTTAACATTAACTCTACTGGAAAGTAATTGAAGTAAAAACTCCATGCAATATCCTTCAACAAAATTGCTATTTTCATCAAAATATA